>JBKQMK010000267.1:0-25949 GCA_052146735.1 Desulfomonilaceae bacterium
ACGTGAACGGTCTTTTCCACGGTATCGTACAGACTCTCTAAATGCTGAACGTTCAGCGTCGTAATAACGTGTATCCCCGCGGCGAGAATGTCTTGAACGTCCTGATAGCGTTTGGGATTTCGACTTCCAGGTACATTAGTATGAGCCAGTTCATCAATAAGCGCTACCTCCGGTCCACGGTTTAAGACGGCATCAACATCCATTTCCTCCAAAATGTGACCTCGGTATTCCTGCTTCTTCCTGGGGATCAATTCCAGCCCGTCGATGAGCTTGGCTGTATCGACACGGCCATGAGTTTCGACCAACCCCACCACAACGTCTATGCCTTCGCCCATGAGCCGGTGCCCCTCTTGGAGCATCTGATATGTCTTTCCCACCCCCGCGCCGTAGCCCAGGTAAATCTTCAACCGCCCTCGACGGGAGCGGCGGATCATTCGCAAGAAGGTATTGGCTCTATCTTCTGTCATAGTATTTGAGTTCATCTTGCATCGAGTGACAGGTTCAGTTTCAGCACGTTCACCCTCGGCTCTCCCAGGATTCCCAGGTCTCTCGCTTCTACATGAGCTTGAACTTTTGCCAGAATGGCTTGTTCGCTAATACCTCGCTCCTTGGCAACACGGCCTGCCTGTATCAGAGCGTTCTTGACACTGATATGGGGATCCAGACCGCTGGCCGAAGCCGTTACCGCATCCGCGGGTACTGAAGCCACAGCGGGCAGGTTGTTTTCTGCGCGATATGCTTCGATGCGCTCCTTTACTGAATCTATGAGTTTTTTGGAGGTGGGACCGAGGTTGCTGCCTCCAGAGCTTGTGGCGTCATATCCCACGTCCCCCGCGGCTGACGGCCTTGAATGAAAGTACTTCGGATCTGTGAAATTTTGGGCGAGAAGCTCGGACCCAATGGTCTTGCCGTCTCGTACTATTAGAGAACCGTTGGCCTTTTGCGGAAATAGCACTTCAGCTATCCCCCACACCAGCACGGGATATATGCCGGACACAATCAGGGCCAATAAGAGAGTCGCGATCAATGAAATGCGGAGTTCGGTTATGAGGTCTTTCATGTCAGACTTTCCTTCCTACGCGAGGTGCAGCGCCGTGACAACCAAATCTATTAACCATATCCCCACAAACGGCGCTACGAGTCCACCAAGTCCGTAAACCAGCAGGTTACGGCGCAAGAGCACGGCAGCGCTAAGTGGTCGGAAACGTACGCCACGCAGCGCTAGCGGTATGAGTGCCACAATAATGAGCGCATTAAAGATTACAGCGCTCAAAATGGCACTTTCTCGTGAATGTAACCCCATGATGTTCAACGGACTGATTACAGGAAAAGTCGCGACCAACATCGCGGGAATAATGGCAAAATACTTGGCCACGTCATTAGCGATACTGAAAGTCGTAAGAGCCCCTCGCGTCATGAGCATCTGCTTTCCGATTTCCACAATTTCAATGAGCTTGGTGGGGTTGGAATCCAAATCCACCATATTCCCTGCTTCTTTCGCCGCCTGAGTCCCCGTATTCATGGCTACTCCCACATCGGCCTGAGCCAAGGCGGGAGCATCGTTGGTACCGTCCCCGGTCATTGCCACGAGGTGGCCCGTCGCCTGTTCTTTGCGGATCAGTGCCAGCTTGTCTTCAGGTCTGGCTTCGGCAAGGAAATCGTCTACTCCCGCTTCCTTCGCGATAGCCGCGGCCGTGAGCCGATTATCACCCGTGATCATCACGGTTTTGATTCCCATGGCGCGAAAACGCTCAAAGCGGTCTTTCAGCCCCCCCTTGACGATGTCTTTGAGATGAATCACACCCATCGCCTTGTCATTTTCGGCTACCACCAGGGCAGTTCCGCCTGAGGTCGAAATCCTCGTCACCGCGTCCTCAACTGACTGCGGCAGGTGACCTCCCACGAATTCTGTCACAGCATCAGGCGCTCCTTTCCTGATCTGCCTGCCGTTAATGTCTACGCCGCTCATCCGAGTCTGGGCCTTGAACGGGACGAACACAGCATGGGGCATGTCCGACATCGTGCGGCCCCTGAGTCCGTACTGCTTGGCAAGAACTACTATGCTCCTTCCTTCCGGCGTCTCATCAGCTAAAGAAGCAAGTTGCGCGGCATCAGCCAATTGCTGGACCTCGACCCCCTCAGCGGGCACAAATTCTGTTGCCTGACGGTCTCCGAGAGTAATCGTACCAGTTTTGTCCAGAAGCAGAACATCTACATCCCCGGCAGCTTCCGCGGCCCGGCCGCTCATGGCCAGGACGTTCTTCTGCACGAGACGGTCAATTCCCGCGATCCCGATGGCGCTCAAAAGACCACCGATAGTGGTAGGTATGAGGCAAACCAGCAACGCCACCAATACGGTAATTGAGAAAGAAATTCCCGCGTAGACTCCAAAAAACTTCAGAGTGAGAATCACCACCAGAAAGATGATGGTGAGGGCCGCCAGAAGAATTGTGAGGGCTATCTCGTTTGGGGTCTTTTGGCGTTGAGCGCCTTCAACCAGCCTGATCATGTGGTCAAGGAAGCTTTCGCCCGGATTTGCGGTTATTCGTACTATGATCCGGTCCGAGAGGACTTTCGTGCCGCCCGTGACTGAGCTTCTGTCGCCGCCGGCTTCTCTAATAACCGGCGCGGATTCACCGGTAATTGCTGACTCGTCAACGGAAGCAACCCCATCAATCACTTCGCCGTCTCCAGGTATAATCTCCCCGGCAGAGACGACGACCTCGTCCCCTTTCCTCAATTTGTCGGCTGAGATCTCCTGCTCGACCAAACCGTCTTGCAAGAGACGGTGAGCGATTGTCTGTGTCCGCGTCTTTCTCAGAGCATCGGCCTGTGCCTTCCCTCTACCTTCGGCCACGGCCTCCGCGAAATTGGCGAATAGCACTGTGAACCAAAGCCAAATCGCAATTTGAAGTCCAAAGCCGAACGTCTCGCCTTCCGGCTTGACAAGCAGCCCTGCGGTCGTTATTGCGGCTCCAACCTCGCACACGAACATGACCGGGTTTCTTGCCATGTTCAAGGGATTGAGCTTCTTGAACGACTCCACAACTGCCTGACTTAAGATTTCGCGATCAAAAGTAGAATGCACTTTCGCAGCCATCGTGGTATTTCCTCTTAATACAAGACGTTAGACTGGGTCATGAGGTAGTGTTCGACAATAGGTCCCAGTGACAGGGCCGGGAAAAACGTCAGCGCTCCCACTATAAGAACCGTGCCTACCAGGAGCACCGTAAACATCGGTCCGGACACGGGAAAGCTACCGCCACTCGCGGGAACCAGTTTCTTTTTGGCGAGGTTTCCGGCCAGTGCAAGAACTGGAACCATCATGAAGAACCGGCCCAGGAGCATCGCTATTGCCATTGTCGTGTCATACCAATAAGTGTTGGTGTTGATGCCGGCAAAAGCGCTGCCGTTATTCCCTGTCGCAGACGAGTACGCATACAGGATTTCACTCAAACCGTGAGGCCCGGTATTGTTCAAACCTGCCAAACCCCAAGGACTCACTGCAGCCCATGCCGCAAACCCCAGGATGCTCAAGACAGGGACCATGACGTAAAGAACGCTTGCTTTGACGTCGTAGGCTTCTATCTTCTTGCCGAGGTATTCCGGTGTCCTCCCGACCATCAGGCCGGCAAGGAACACTGCGAGCACCACAAACACCAGCATTCCGTACAGACCGGATCCGACGCCTCCAAAGATGACCTCACCCAACTGGATGTTAAGCATCGGGATCAATCCACCCAGCGGCGTGTAGGAGTCATGCATGCTATTAACCGCGCCGCAGGAAGTGTCCGTGGTCACGGTGGCCCAAAGGGCCGAATTGAATGTTCCGAAGCGGACCTCTTTGCCTTCCATGTTTCCGTAAGCTGCATCCACCCCAAGGGCCCGTAATCGCGGATTGCCTGCTGCCTCCGCCGACCAACAGACCATCACACCTGCCAGAAAAATCGCCGCCATAGCGCTCCAGACTGCCCACCCGTGCCTCTGGTTCTTCACCATACGCCCGAGATAATAGGTCAATCCGCTCGGTATCAGAAAAATCGATAGCATTTGAAAAAAGTTCGAAAGAGGTGTGGGGTTTTCGTAAGGGTGAGCGCCATTAGCGTTGGTAAAACCGCCTCCGTTGGTCCCAAGCATCTTGATAGCCACCTGAGAAGCCATTGGCCCTTGCGCAATTGTCTGGGCCTCGACCTTCCGCTCCTCCATGACCGGGTTGCCTTGCGAGTCCTTGATTTCCTGTCCGTCCGCATCTTTTTTGGGCACCTGAGTGGCATAAGGCTCGATCACTTGCGCTGTTTCGTAAGGCTTAAAGTTTTGGATCATCCCTTGCGACACGAGAAACACCGCATAGACAAGGCAAATCGGCAAAAGTACATAGAGAGTTATGCGAATCAAATCGGTCCAAAAGTTGCCAATGGTTTTTGCCGAGTTACGTGCAACGCCCCGCACCAGGGCCGCGGCTACGGCTATACCTGCAGCCGCGGAGACGAAGTTATGGAACGCTAAACCCAGCATCTGGGAAAGGTATGACATGGTCGATTCGCCGCCGTAGCTTTGCCAGTTGGTGTTGGTGGTAAAGCTGACTGCGGTGTTAAAGGAGAGATGATCGCCGACAGGCCCGAGGCCCTGGGGGTTAAGCGGCAGGATGTGCTGAAGCCGCAGAATCCCGTACGTGAACAAACCTCCGACAAGGCTGAAGGCAATCAGAGAAAACGTATACTGTTTCCAGCCCTGCTCCTTTTGGGGGTCCACACGAAGAAGAAAATAGAGCAGTCGCTCCACAGGACCTATTACTGGCGCTAAAAAAGGCTTCTCTTGCACATCCAGAACCTGGACTAGATAAAGGCCCATCGGCTTGGTCAGTGCCGCAAGCAGACCAACGAACAGGGCCAATTGAATCCATCCAAAATAATCCATAATAGTTCACCTCGTTAGAACCATTCCGGCCTTAGAACCGTGACAAACAGATACACAATCAAAATTACGCCTATCAAACCAACGATTAAATCAGCCATGGTTCAGATCCTTTCGCATGCCAGGCAGTACAAAGCACACAATCCGAAAAAAACTATGAGACCAGCGACAAAAATAAGATCAGTCATATTTAGTTTCCTCCTCGAAAATGCGATCAGAGCGTTTGACAGAAAAAGTAAAAGTGCTTCCTTCAGCTTCTCGGCTTTCAGCCGTAATAGTCCCGCCGTGCGCCTCTACGATCTCTTTTGCAATTGCAAGGCCCAATCCCGCGCCCGAGTCAGACTCCTGGCCCGGAATCCTGAAGAATTGCTCGAAAATTGTTTGAAGATAGCGCTCTGGTATGCCCTTGCCTGTATCCGAGACTGAAAATCGAACATATTCGTCGTCAGCCTCTGCGGAGAGAGTTATGGCGCCGCCCGGATCGGTGTATTTCAGAGCATTGGAAAACAAATTCGCAAAAACATGACTTACCCGCGTCGGATCGGCCCAAACTTCGGGCAAATCGTCAGGCAATTTCACTATCAGGCTTACGCCGCAATCCTGGCAGCCGCTTCGGAAATGCTCCGCCGCATCCAATGCCAAAACGTGAGGGGCCATTGCCCGAAAATCTATGTGCGCCTTTCCGGCCTCTATCCTGCCGATGTCCAACAAATCTTCCAGGATCCTGTGCAGTCTTTCGGCATCTTCTTCGGCGGCAATAAGCACCTCGGCCTGTTTTTCGGTTATCCCCCCCAAATCCTCTTCAAGAAGCAAATGAATAGCCATGCGAACAGATGTGAGCGGAGTCTTCAACTCGTGGGAAACGGTAGAGATTACGCCTCTTTTCAGATCATCCTGTTGCCGCTGCTGAGTAATATCTGAAAGAATGAACATCACGGCTGTCGGTTGCTTTTCCCGGTCCAAAATGGGCACGGCTCGTGGACGAAAGTAACGTTCTTCTCCGTTGACAAAGCGTTGGATCGGAGAGAGGCTCCCACTTGGTTCCACCGAAGCGCCGTTCTTAAGAGCGGTGTTGAAAAGGGGCAGGATCCAATCGATAGAAAGACCTTGAATCTGCGTATTGGGCTTGAGGCCGAAAGCACTGACAGCCGCTTCAGTGGCCACTTCCACTCGGCCGTCGAGGTCCACGACCGCGACTGCATCGGGGAGAGTGTTAAAGGCTTGTTGTGTGGCATGGAGAATTTGATCCAATTTGGCCTCACGAGTCCGTCGAACTCGTCGGAGGCTTTCTGCCATAGAGTTGAAAGCTTCCGACAACTGACCTATCTCATCACGAGAGTCAGTCTTGACAACCAAGTCGAGATTTCCCGCTCTAATTTCATTTGCTGAAAGGATGAGACGGGTGATCGGCAGAAGGACCCATCGTCCGGTGAAAAATATGAATCCACCGGCCACAACTGCTCCAACAATCAGAAGAAAATACATCTGGTGCCTGGCCGAGGCTGCGCGGCGCCGCGCGTGGTCGTTGGCATCACCCATGTTCTGTTGATTCATTTGCAAGACGTCGTCAGCCGTGGTCTTGATCTGTTCGAAGAGGGGCAGAAGCTTGGTGAAATAATTTGTGCGCCTGACATCAGCAGGAAGACCTGGGTCCGTCGCATCCTTGATTGTTGATTTGTACTGAGTGAAGAGATCTTGGAGCTGGTGAGCTTTTTCGCCTTCTCCAGGGAGCGTGATATTGTTCAGTTCCACTTGGAGAGCCTTCTCGAAGGCTGATTCATTGGCATTGATCTGCTTCATCCCCTCTTGCTCGTACCCAAGCAGCAGAAACAGTGCTCCGCTATCTATCCGCTCCAGAGCTTCCTCCATTTGCTGGCATGCGATCACGCTGCGATAGTTTTCTCGAAGGATCACATCGATGGAATCCCCAAGTTGGGAGAGAAGTATGACGCTGTGCCCACCGATAATAAGAATTATCGCCAGTAGTCCGCCGAATCCCAATGACAGTTTTTGACGCAGGCCGAGCATCTTCTGTTCCTCGTTCAGATCTCAGAAGCAACCTTTATGCCAGATCGATACGGATCTAACTCTTTATAATTACAATAAGTGCTAAACAACTCGCGTGGTAGGGCCTTGCGCCTGGCAAGGTGAGGCATAGAAACACCTTGCATTATGCAAGGTCAGACTGGTGTCCCCGGACTCGAGCCGTCTCGTTATTATTGAATCAAATTTTGTATTGCTTTCGGCGGCGCCAAAGGGTGGCCTGGTCTATTCCGAGGATTTCGGCGGCTTCCTGCAGTGATTTCGTTGAGGCCAAAACACGCCTGATGTGCTCTTCTTCAATTCTGGCCAGGCTTTCGGGGTCCCCAAGCTTAAGTCTGGCCATGCTGTGAGAAATTCTGTCCGGCAAATGTTCAACCCCGACACGATCGGATTTGCACAGGATGGCTGCCCGCTCAATGATGTTGCTTAATTCCCTCACATTCCCCGGCCATTCGTATTCTTTGAGTCCTTGCAGGGCACTCTCTGTGAAACCTTGAAAAATACGATGATTCTTGCGGCCAAAGAACGCTAGTAACATCTCTGCCAAGGGGGCTACATCGACGGGTCGATCGCGTAAAGGAGGAATTTCAATCTGGATTACGTTAAGTCGATAGAAGAGGTCCTCTCGGAAGCGTCCTTCCCGAACCGCATTTTCCAAGTCCACGTTGGTGGCCGTTATAATGCGGACATCGGCCTTTCGTGTAATGAGTTCGCCCACGCGCTCGTATTCACGGTCCTGAACAAATCGTAACAGCTTGGGTTGAAGGGGCAGTGGCAAGTCCCCGATCTCATCCAAAATGAGAGTTCCGCCCTCACATATTGCTATACGTCCCGGATAATCACGAATTGCTCCGGTGAATGCACCCTTGGCATGCCCGAAGAGTTCACTTTCCAGCAGCTCCAATGGAAGAGTCGGGCAGGAGATGACCCCCAGAGGCTTTTCAGCACGATTACTCCAATGATGGATGGATCGAGCCAGGGCACTTTTCCCTGTGCCGCTCTCGCCGCGAAGCAGGATGCTGGCATCAGAAGCGGAAACTTCACGCGCCAAGTTCACTGCCCGTTGCATTGCGGGGTTGGTGCTGGAAAAATCCGCCTCGGGTACTGATCTTCCCAACTCGTCCTGCAGGGCTGTAACCTTCTGTTCTAACGAGCGAACTGCGGCCACTTTACCGACTACCAGATTCACTTGCGCGGGTGTAAACGGCTTCGGAATATAGTCTGTCGCCCCACGACGCATAGCTTCGACTGCGGTACCAATTGAAGAATAAGCTGTTATCACCACTACTTTTAGCCAAGGGGTTGAGGCCAGCAGCAAGGGGATCAAATCCATTCCGTCGTCTGTGCCGAGCCTAAGATCGACAAATGCCAGGTCAAAAGAACGCTGGGCCGCTTCCGCAACGGCATCTTGAAAATTGCTAACCGCAATTACCTTATGCTGTCTTGTTTCCAGACAAATGGTTAATGTTTTGCGAATGTTGACCTCATCATCCACAACCAGGATGTTGAGAGGTTCTGCTGCGGTCTTCGGTTCAACCATGGGTAAAGCCATCCTGCTCTGAGCAATAATCGAATCTTATTCTCGGACCGGGACCGGTGACACAAGAGTATGACAATTTAGAGACCATTCGGTAACACTCTTTTGGAGACACTGCAAAAGATTTCACTGAATCGCTGGAAAACTCGTTTCATAGAATGGCCTTTGCATCGGCAACACGGCCTGATACGGACCCGCTTTCAGACCGTGAAACTGCCGCCCGTCCGGGTAGGAGCACCCCGCGTCGCGAAGAGCTGCGTCTCTGCCCGGATTTGGGCGCACACACGGATGCGGGCCGTACTCAGAGACATGTTGTTCGGCGAACTCCACCAAGTATTCATCGTTCGCCGCCGCCTTCGTATAGGTCGCTGAATTTCCGTCTCTTGACACTTTGCCTTCTGGTTGCTATTTGAAGATCGACAGCGCGCGTCTGCCGCCTTGTGTGGGAAGATAATATGCGGCATGCGGGGAAAGGGGGTGTCTGCCTACTTGGATGAGACTCAGCCTTCGAGAGAGGGAAACCTGCATCGTTGGTTAAAAAAAATAGGCCTGGAACGGCGCCCGAAGGAAATTCAGGAAGTCCTGGACGAAAGTGAAGAACAGGGACTGATCGGCCATGATGAAGGGGACATGATCGAGGGGATCTTCGATCTGAAGCAGACTGTGGCCCGAGAGATAATGATCCCGCGAACCCATCTTGTATCTATGTCCAAGGATTGCACGCGGGAAGAGCTTCTTAATACGATAATTGAGTCCGGTCATTCACGCATTCCAGTGTACAGCGAAAACATCGATCACATAGTCGGAATAGTCTACGCCAAGGACCTTCTCCCATTGTGGCTTAATGGGAAAGACGAATTCAGCGTTGAGGAAATCTGCCGAGAAGCGTTTTTCGTACCGGAAACCAAGCGAATAAATGATCTTCTCAATGAACTGCGAAGCAAGAAATCCCACCTGGCAGTGATCGTGGACGAATACGGCGGCACAGCAGGTATCGTTACTATTGAAGATATCATTGAAGAGATTATAGGCGAGATTCGGGACGAACATGACGTCGAGGAGGAGTTGTTCCTGCCCCAAGAGGATGGATCTGTGCTGATTAACGCCAGAGCAAATCTTGATGATTTTGAGGAACGCTTCGGGGTCAAACTTCCCAGGGAAGGGTTCGATACCCTCGGAGGGTTCATAATCCATCTCATGGGCAAAGTCCCCCGAAAAGGTGAAGAGATCACGTACGAAGGACTTCGAATGCGTATTCAAGGCGGTGATCAAAAGAGGATAACCCGCGTGCTTGTAACTCTCGAAGTCGAAGCCGATGCTGGAACATCTTTCAGTCACCAAGAACCCAATCCATGATAGCGCCTCTCGTCGCCTCAGTAGGCGGCGGCCTTCTCTTATCCTGCGCCTTCCCCTCTTTACAGCTCGATTTTCTTACTTGGATCGCCTTTGTGCCCCTTTTCTGGGCAATCCACAAGGACTCCCGGCCTGCCTTCGCGGCTTTGTATGGTGTGGCTTTTGGAATCGCTTTCTTTTCAGTTGATTTGAGTTGGATTTATCACACCCTCACGGTGCACGGCCACTTTGGATTTGCCTCCGCCCTCGCCATGTTTGTCGGCATGATCTTGACGCTGGCTCTGTTTCCGGGAGCCTTTGCGTTCGTATTGGCTCTCCTATTAAACAGGGGGATCACCCCGGTATTCTCCGCGCCTTTCTTATGGACGGCCCTGGAATATTTTCGGACCGCTCTGTTCACCGGTTTTCCGTGGGACCTGACAGGTTATTCACAGGCGGGCCGCGAAACCGTCATTCAAATTGCTGACATAACCGGCGTTTATGGGGTCTCTTTTCTTCTCTTGCTGGTGAACGGGACCTTGTGGGAAGTGCTGCGAGCAACGATGAAAAGGGATCGGTTCCCGGTGAAGTTGGTTGCGACAACTGCGCTGACCCTAATCCTTGTGTTGGTTTACGGAAGCGCCAGAATCGCCCATTTCTCAAGTGGTCAGCAAGATAAATCAGGTTTTGTAGTTGGCATTCTCCAGGGCAACATACCTCAGGAAATAAAATGGGAAGACGCGTCACGGCGCCACACGTTTGCCACATATGAGAGGCTGGGCGAGCAAGCCGTACAAGAGGGCGCCCAGTTATTAGTCTGGCCCGAGACCAGCGCTCCGGTTCTCTTTGGTGGAGGCAATCCAGACTGGCAGCGGCCCGGCGAGATATCACTGCGGCTGAAAGTACCCATGCTCGTGGGGGCCCCATCCATCAAAATGATAGACGGGGTTACATGCTACTACAATAGTGCGTTTCTCGTGGATGGTACCATGCTGCGTTACCGTTATGACAAAATGCATCTAGTCCCCTTTGGGGAATACATGCCTCTGACATGGCTCCTGCCACTGGGCCCTGGGATAGCAGCCAGAGACGCGGATTATTCCCCCGGTGACAAAATGACGGTGATGCATATGAAAGGGTACCCTCCCTTCAGCGTCTTGATCTGTTACGAGACAATCTTTCCTGCTCTAGCGAGGACAGCCGTTGGAAAGGGAGCCAGTATGCTGATAAACATTACCAATGACGGGTGGTTCGGAGACAGCGCTGCTCCTTACCAGCATCTTGCAATGGCCGGCATGCGGAGCGTGGAGAATCGTGTGTGGCTCGTACGGTCGGCCAATACCGGAATTAGCGCTGCCTTTGACCCTGCCGGACGCATGGTGTCGCGAATCCCCTTGGAGCAGGAGGGGGTTTGCACGGTCCGTGTCCCTGGCACCGCGGCGGCCGGCTCGTTATACACACGCTTTGGCGACTTGTTCGCTTGGTCCTGCATTGCAGTCTCTGTGCTGCTTGGCCTAACGGGAATCAAGTCCGGCAGATCGGCCCGGCAAAAAGGGTAATCTTGGGAGTGGTGCTATAGAGGCGATACAAAAAACTTTTAAAATGTGATGAACTGGTTCAGGGTATTTCTCAGCATCGAACATTCACCCGGCGGAGGTTGCGGCCAATGACCTCAGAGGGAAAGAGAACGCTTATAAGACTTGGGGCCGGCGTCGCCTTTTTTATAATTCTGATTTGGCTGATGAGTGCCTTGCAGTCTGTCATCACCATTGTCATGGTGGCTTTTTTCTTGGCGTACATACTGAACCCCCTTGTTGAACGGCTGACTTCCTGGGGGCTCGGCCGCCCTTTGGCTGTGTCCATAATCCTGCTCTCAGGATTATCCCTTTTCGTAGGACTCCTGCTCTTTATCGTGCCAGTTATCATTGAAGAGACCAGGAAGTTCGCTGATGTGCTGCCAGGGTACGCCTGGGCACTTCACAACCAACTCTTGCAGTTGGCAGAAAAGTTTGACGTTGGCATTCCCCAGGACTGGGACCAGGTGACCAACCTGATCGTCGAGAAAGGTAGACAATTCCTACCCAGGATAGCCGACATATCAGTCCAGGCTTTTTTCTCGATATTTAAATCCACTCTGCACATTTTGTCGACCCTCCTGCATATTCTTCTAGTGCCTATTATCACCTATTACCTCATGGTCTCTTTCGATAATATCAAACAAGGGGTAAGGGACTTAATCCCGCCGTACGCAAGGGATCCGGTAGTTCAAAAACTCGGCGAGATCGATCGGGTGTTGGCCGGCTTCATCCGAGGCCAGTTGACCATTTGCCTTATCCTGGCGGTTTTGTACAGTTTGGGATTCGTTTTAATACGCATCGATCTGGCTGTAGTCCTGGGACTCGTTTCCGGGCTACTCTTCATTATTCCCTACCTGGGAACCATGATCGGCGTGATCTTCGGTTCCCTCATGGCCTTGGCCAAGTATGGGGACTGGGTCCATGTGGTCTACGTGGTGGGATGGATCGGACTCGTACAACTCTTGGAAGCTTATGTCCTGACGCCCAGAATAGTAGGACACGCTACGGGCCTGCATCCGGTGGTGTATATTTTGGCTGTGATTGTGGGCGGGAATCTCTTTGGTTTAGTGGGCATGCTCGTAGCCGTTCCGGTGACCGCTGTGCTGCAGGTACTGCTGGCAACCGGTATCAATGTGTATCGGAATTCCTACCTATATAGTGAGCCGCCGGGCGCGAGATCTAACAAATGAAAAACAGCGTCTTGTACGTGGTGTCCACTCCCATAGGTAATTTGCAGGACATCACTTTCCGTGCGCTGGATGTGCTTCGCAACGTGGACCTGATTGCGTGCGAAGACACTCGCAAAAGTCGGATACTTCTTGAGCACTGTGAAATATCTACCAAGCTCATGAGCTTGCATCGCTTCAGCGAAAGTCGCAAGACCCAAGTTATTCTGGAGCGTCTCCAGCAAGGAGAAGCTGTCGCAGTTATCACCGACGCCGGGACCCCTGCCATTTCCGATCCGGGTAGCCGACTCGTTCGAGCGGCGCTTGATGCCGGATTCACCGTGACCCCTATTCCCGGCCCCTCTTCGATTACCGCAGCCTTGTCTGTTTCCGGTATGGATTGCTCCTGCTTCGTGTACCTTGGATTCGCTCCGAGGACCAATGAGCAACGCCGCTTGTTCTTCGAAAGAATTAGGCAGGAACAGCGAACCTCTCTTTTTTTCGAGACCGCGAAACGTATTCAGGCAACTCTGCAAATCGCGGAGGAAATCCTTGGCGATAGGCGATTGGTCCTTTCCAGAGAGCTTACCAAGCTGCATGAGGAAATTATTCCTGGAACAGCGGCAAGCATTCTCAGTCGGTTAGAGAACCGAGCATCCGTTAAAGGAGAGATCGTCGTAGCAGTGGAAGGCGGGACGAGAACAGGCCCGCAAATTGACGTCCGCGAGGCAGTGAAGCTCCTGATAGCCGAGGGCTTCTCAGGGAGGAGATTGGCGGCCGAGGCGCACGAGAGATTCGGCCTGCGGAAAAGCGATGCTTATGAAGTTTTCTTGACGCTCAAAGATGCAAACGCGGATTCAGAGCAAAAATCTTAGTATTACGTTTCAGCGATTTTCTTGGATCTGGTAGTAATCTTGTGGCAGGGGCGAGCGGCCGGTCGCCCCTACAAGGAATCTTCTCCATGAGACTGACAGAAGAATCAAAGGAATGGTATTATAATAATAGATTATAAGTGGGGAACCACGGGCGGATTGAGAAGGAGCCGAGACACATGGAGGGAAAAACCATTAGAGAGAGCCAAATTACAATGGCCATACAAATGAATCCGGAAGATGCCAATCCTGTGGGAAACGTCCACGGCGGCGTGATCATGAAATACGTGGATACTGCCGCGGGAGCCGTCGCAATTCGTCACGCTAGAAAAATCGCAGTTACCGCTTCCATTGATCGGCTGGATTTTCACAATCCCGTATTTGTGGGGGACTTGCTCATATTGAAGGCATCCATCACAATGGTGGGGAAGACTTCCATGGAGGTTGGCGTCCGAGTGGAAGCAGAGGACCTTCTCACCGGAGAAGTGCGGCACACAGCCTCGGCTTACCTGACTTTTGTGGCGATGAACGAAAAAGGCGTTCCGGCTCATGTACCTCCCCTAATCCTGGAGACCGACGACCAGAAGCGCCGCAATTGCGAAGCCCAGATAAGGAGACAAGCTCGGTTGAGCCAAAAGGAGCGAGAAAAAGGCTGCAAGACATAAGAGGCTGACAGGCCGCAAACTCTTTAGAAGACAAAGTTAAAGAGAGAGGTGGAGTTAATGTCAAGAGTGATGATTCATCCTGCTGAGTATGAGAATGTCCGCCAGGCTGTGGACTATGCTTTTGAACTCTTCCCCTTGCGATTGAAGGGGAAAAAGGTCCTGATAAAACCCAACGTGCTTCGGGCTTCGGAGGCGAGAGAAGGCATCGTGACCCATCCTGCCGTGCTTCGTGCAGTGGTTGAGAAGGTCGAAACGATGGAGCCAGCGTTCATGGTCGTGGGCGACAATCCGGGACTTTTCAACTATGGGGATAATGAGGAAAGCTTTAGGATAACGGGCCTGATGGAAGCAGCCCGGGGCTATTATCAGAATATCGGAAACGATTCACAGAAGGTTGAATTCAATGCCGATTTCATGTCCGCGGTGAGCGTCTCTCGCATTGTCTTGGACGCGGACATTATAATCAGCTTGCCGAAATTCAAGACTCACGGTCTGACCGTCATGACCGGAGCCATAAAAAACAGTTACGGTATTTTGCCGGGCGCTCAGAAAGCTAAACTGCACAAGGCGGCGGGAAGCCCGAAGCGCTTCCACGAAATGTTGGTGGACGTGTTCCGACTGCGGGTGCCCGACCTGTTCATAGTCGACGCTGTGGTCGGTATGGAGGGAAATGGTCCGGCGTCCCCCGATCTGAGAGACATCGGCCTCATTCTGGCCTCTGACAACGCTGTGGCATTAGATGCAGTCATTGCCAGGATGATGGGATGCGAACCGGATCGCTTGCGATTCCTTCAGAGGGCTAAGGAAGTGGGTTTGGGGGATTATGATCTAAGTAAGATTGAAGTCATAGGGGAATTTAAACAATTGGCTGATTTCAAGCTACCCCCGCTGGGCGGCGAAGCCATCATTAACAATCAAGCAGTACAGGAGATAATCCACAGTCGCACGATCGTGCGACCGCAGGCTGACCCTGACTTGTGCACGGCCTGCGGTACCTGCGTCGATCATTGCACCGTGTCCGCTTTGTCTATGGTGGACAACCTGCCACGTGTGGACGCGGACACTTGCATTACCTGCTTTTGCTGCCAGGAAGTATGCCCTGAGAAAGCCATTACCCTGAAATAAGGATGAAAAAAGTGGCAGGTCCCCGTGCATTTGGTGACTGACACGAAGGCCCGTCCCGCAGGACTCACAGTAGGTCCAGCCTCTCTGCCGACCACCGAAAGCCCGGTGAATGGTCACAAAAAACCCAGTCGCCTCGAAAGCGACTGGGTTTTGAAAGGAGAGGATTTGGGCCTGCTGCTGCGCGGCAGGCTCCCGATTTATCAGGTTTTATTTGCCTTCACGGTTGAAAAGTCAATTCATGGGCTTAGGTTCATGGTTGTCAGTTCTCAGGAGGGCTCGTTTACTCCTAGGTGTAGCCACCCACACCTCAGAAACTGGCGTCCATCATCAGGCCCAAGGCCCAATAAGATTGGGTCAGCTTGGCGTTGTCGGTCGAGCCGCTGCCAGGAATGCCGCCGAAAATATCCGTGTGCGGGATGGTCTGGTCCCCTGTCCCCTGGATAATCGTGGCGTCAATATTCCCGTTACCCTGAAACTCCAGCCATTCTCCTCTTACCCAAAAACCCATGCCTAGGTTCTGAGTGATAGGTGTGACAGTCTCAAAATCACCTTCGAGGAACCTGCCGTTATTGTTGTCCATTGTATAAAGAGTCTGGCTTATCTCACGCAGTCCGCTTACGGGACCTATACAAAGGATTTGAAACGGGTCTTGGAAATGGTTCCATGCAAAGGGGCTGCCGATCAGACGTAAGTTGTACGTCAGGCACTTCTCACACTTTGGCGGCGCGCATGGCGGCGGAGCGCACAGGGGAGGACCACACGGAGGTGGGCCAGGAGGGCCGCCGCACTGCTGTGCCGGGTTTTGGTTACAGGATTTCTTGGAGCCGCATCTCCCGGTAAGACGAAGTCCGAAATAGGGTATGTAAGATTTTTCCAGGGGATCTTGAATTATTCCGGCGAACTCGCCGAAGTTGGTGCCGCCCGGTCAAACCCGGCCGCAAGTTATTGCAAAACCTCCCGGTCTGCCCGTGGTTGTATCGGCCTGGGTGCCGTTTCGAGGATCCACGAGCTTGAAATCAATGTGCTCGACCTTGAAACCTACTTCCACCGCCCAGTTGCTGGTGATTCTATAGTCGAAACCCGAGTCTATCATCCACCACTGGAAATTGCGGCTGGTCCATACCCAGGGTGAAGTCGTGTTAGGCGGGTTGTCGAGAAGAGGATCGCCGGGATCGGATGGTAGAAACACCTTCCCTGTGGCATTCATGATCCACGTATTATCCCGCTGAAGATTGCCGCCTATTTCGCCATAAGCTATCAGATCCCTGAAGGGCTGGACTTGCAAACCGACAAATCCCACCCAGTATTGGCCGTCCTGCAGTTTAAGGTTCATGGATTCGGCGTTAAAAGCGTCGGCCGGTCTGGCAATGACCGGTGTGCCCGGGATTTTAGAGAAGGGAAAATTAAATTCCCAGTCCATCCACATGTAACCAGCCCTCCCATAGGGCCTGATGTTCCAAATCTCGTCAGCATAATACAAACGAGATGCGGTTGGGGCCCAAGGCATTGAAGGCGAAAGCCCTGCCCCTGCGCCCGGCGGTCCGACCGGAAACAGCATGGGCGGTGCGCCCTGGGACCACCCGATTGCCGGCAGCAACGCAATGAGCAGGGTGCCCAGTAGCAGTAAAAGTCTTTTCATAACCGAGCCTCCTTGAGAATTTTGAAAGAGGTCGAAGCAGCCGACCGACTGCTGCTATGTCACTTATCGTTAGTAGTTTATCAAAAAAAGACCCTGATGTCAAGCAAGTATTTCTATTTAATCATGTAATAGATTATATATTATTAATCTATTAGTTTATATAATTTTGTTAACATCTTTTAATTAATAAACTGTGGCGCCATGATAACAAAAAGAGGGAAGAGGTGCGGCGAGAAACTCGCTCAAAGGAGTCTCCTCGCCGCAAGGAAGGCATCTTAGCGAACAGTGCTGCGCCCCAGATCCGTGCTTATACCCAGGTTCCAGCCGGTGAACATCAGCAGACGCCTGATGTTCTGGTCCACCCATACATCCGCGCGGGCGATGGTGCTCCTGGGGACGTAGACAAGATCGTTGCGTTTCAGAAGGAAATCGGACCGGGAAGTCATTTTGGTAAGATCGGTGGTGCGGGTCATAAACTTGCCGTCTGGTCCTCTGGAAATAACGAGGACCGTCCTCGGCTCTGCTGTTTCTCGAGTACCTCCTGCCAGGGCGATAGCGTGCTGAACTGTTGTCGGGCCTCTTGACGTGAATACGCCGGGTCGGCTGACTTCACCGTCCACGAAGATCAAGTTTCCGACAACTTCTTTAAGCAGGACGGAGACTTTCATCTCCGGGATAATACTTGCGTACTTCTGATTCACAATTTTGGTGAGTTGGGGCACCGTAAGGCCTTCGGCTTTCACCTCGGGTACTAGCGGCAGTGAAATGTAGCCGTCCGGCCGAACGTTAATAAGTCGCGCCTGCCCGTTGGGCGCTGTGGCTACGGCTTTCTGAATTTCGTCCAGCTTTGCGTTGAATTCCCTTACCGACACCGTCATGTCCGGGTCCCTGAGCAAATCCGAATAGACCCGTTTGAGCATCCGCTTCGCCTCATCCGCTGTCATGCCCACTACAGAAACATCGTCTTTGCGGGGAATGCTTATTCTGCCGTCGGGCCTGACCCTAACGGTACGGTTCATCTCCGGGTGAAAGGTGAATTCGATGTCAATTTGGTCTTTTATTTGAAGCTTATAAGGAGTGGTGCTGGTGCCGGGGATGGTCAAATAGAGGAACTCCAGAACGTCCCCTTCAGCCAGTCTGTACAGGGATGAGGGAAAATATTGTGTTACCCGGTTTACAATCGCTGGCGGGACCTCACTCACGGCTCCTCGATGATGAGGAATCATGCAACCGCCCATCATCGCTACAATAATAGGTATCACGAGAATTCTCAGGAGAGCAGTTCGGAAATATTCAGAAGAATTTTGCGTGCTCATCATAGCTGTTCCCATTTGGGCGACTTTACCAAAAAAGCTTTGTCGTAGAGTCTGCGGCATTCGCCTCATCCGCATCTAAGCTGCACGAGAATTCCACTCTAAAAGGCGGCTTCCAGAGAGAAGACGATCCCCTCTCTCTTTAATTCCAGTGACCTGCCCAATAAGTTCTCCTGATTGTGATAGAAGCTCTCCAGTTCATACCCGACCTTCGCTTCCACAAGCACGGACCCGACGGAACCCATGCCAAGACATAATCCCGTTGATAGGTCCACATGGTTCAGGAAGTTAGGTGTCATGCCGTAAGTGATGCGTCCGAAACCACCTACGTTAACGCGTCCGGTGCACGGTATGCGCGTCTGCACGTGAGCCCCAAGACAGGGGACGAGTTCATTAAGGCTAATGGTGTCTTCTTGCTGTAGTGATCCGGCGCTCAAAGTAGACCGCAGGTTGATGAACTTAAGGTCGCCTTGCATGCCTCCGAACCACCGAGGCCCCACGAGGAAGTCCAGGTCGTAGCCGAAGCCGAACGTCCCTACGTTGAGTTGCGATTGAACAGCCGTTCCCGCAGGATAGGTGAACGATTTGGTCTGTAACGTTCGTTGGAGAATCGTTCCACCGCGATAGAGCTCGGGGAAGCTGCCATAAATGCGGAGAAGATGGTGTTCCAGTGGCCGGACGGACGCAAATAGTCTGAAGGTCCTGTTGTCGGCGGGCAATCCCATATCATTTATGAAATCGATGACCGTGCCGTTTTCGGATACATTCTGGGCCAACCCCATTCTGCCTTCAATCCGGCTGAAAAATGCCTCGAATTTCAAGCTTGCAAATCCGTTGTATTCCAAAGGTTCCGCAGTGGACGGGGCAGTAATCGACATGAGCAAGACGACAAAACATGCAGCGCGCGCTGCCCTACGCGCCGACATCCTACTAAAGCGTCTCTCTCCAGCACTCGTCATAGTGTCCGGTTTGCCTAGCTTGGCCATAGTAAATATCTCCCGTATTTGCCGAGCGGGAGAGATCCTCATTGCCGCGGCCTTGAGTTTGTTGGACCGGTGCGTGGCCTCTGGGCATCACTGTATGAGGTGGCTGCTCGTTGCCACACCGGAGGGGTTGTCAGCATGGGTTGAAACGAGTGCTGCGTGGGGCTGCCCTGAAAGGACTCGCCGGAATTGTGGACCCTTCCGTCAACCGAGAGACCCGGAAGCAGTGATGGACTCTGGTTTCGGTCGGATTCAGAAATTACCGTGGGCACCGATGAGGGAGCAAGATAGGCAATCAGCTTGTTCGCAAAATGGCCGGTTCGCGCAAGCACGGGGCGCTGGGCTATGACCGGCGTCTCCCGCAGCACATAGAGTCCGTCCCTGGGAACAAGCCACGAGTCTCCCCCGAGGGATGGTTGGGCTCTACCACCTTCTTTATTGGGAACTTGATTGTGGCCGGCAACAGGGCTTTCGTTATGATAGGGTTCGTCCTTCTGAGCGAGGAGTTGCTCTCTTTCCTTTCTCAAGAACTGAAGATGCTCAACAAGACATTCTCGCATGGCGCTTCTCACACCTTGAACCTCAAGATCAACTACGACAATTTCTCTGCTGCTGGGCATGTACTGGGCCGCAAGGGCCCTCTTCTTGATCTCAAGTTGGACGATCTTCTCTTGAAAGTGAGTCAAGGAGGGTACTCCCGTGAGGCTTTGGTCGGGAACAAAGCCGCTGAAGACCCCCTTACCCGAATCTATTAGTTGCAGTACCAGCTTGGAGCCGCGCTCCTGAAATTCGATTTTCTGTAACTGAGCAGAAATCTCTCCCGCCGGATTCGTTTCCGGTGGATGCTGCTCATGGCGACGAGCTGGCTGAAGCTGGTTCGCAGACTCGGTTTCTAGGGTCCGCCTGTAATCAACGTACCGACAAATGTAAGAATCGAGCACGCTGCTGAGAAAAGCCGGATCATCTCCCCGCACATGCAGCGCTACTTTAGCCATGCCCCCGGAAACCTCCGAACTGAAATATGTTTTCTTAACCAGCCATTTCTCCAGATCGTCCGGACTGCCGAACCGCGAAAGTCCTTTTGTGGTCGCGCTCCCAACTGCCCTCAAATGCCCACCTGGAGCCAAGCCTTGGAGTTGGCGATCGTACAGTTCACGTGACAAAAGATGCAATATTTGCGGGCTCTTGAGGATCTCTACTTCCTGTTCTAGTGCCCTGCTTTCAGGATTGTTGGGATCATGATCTCGGTCGAACAAGAAAAGTTTCGTTTCCACGTGGTAGCCGTCCGACCAAGCAATGTACAAGGCCATGCCTGCCGCCGCGAGGGAGAGCATGATTGTTGCCGTCGTCCATATCCCAAGACGGCGAACAGAAAATGGGGTTTTGAGCTCTGCCAATGTGTGCGTCAGATGGGCCCAGAGGGAGACTGGAGGACGCTGCACCGCTGTTGCCTGTTCCTGAACAGTCTTTGACTCGTGAGAGGGGATTGCATCCGGGCGGGCAGCGTACTGACCGTCTTCGGCCAAAGCAAACTCATCCATGTCAAAGACCAAGTTGTCAAGTCTTCGGTGGGAAGCAGACTGCGGCGGCGTGGTCGAGTTATGGCTAAAATAAATCGTCACTTACAGCCTCTGGGATTCCTCGTACCGTATGTCCACCCTTTTGATTCGAGTATCTGGGGCAGACTTGATCCCGGAGTATATTCTATCAAATAGATGTGTAATTGTCAATTGATATAATTATTTCTTAAAGTATTATTGTATTTTATAGTCATAACAATACATGATAACATATTTTTTTAAAAAACATATCAAGATAAGCAGCCTATTTTCAGCCCCTTGACTTTCTATTTTCAGGAGGTTAATGACTGAACGTGGCCCTGAAGATAGAGAGCTGTAGTGTGATCCCGCGTTCCGCGGGACTTTCCCGAATTTGTGGCGCGGCGCCGCCTAGAGTGTTGCCATATTTCAGGGGTTGCCAAGGAAAGAGCTTAGTATGTCAGACTCCTAGGAGCCTGGGTGACGTGCCGGAACAGTGGGCGGAGCCTCCGCGTAGCACGATGACGCCAATGAGCGCGGTTACGTTACAGGCTCCTGGGGAAATCCATGATCAAAGAACTCGCGGTCCGCTTTAGAGAAGAATTTCACCAACTGGAACGAGCTATCTTCGGCAAAGAAGGCGCTGCCGACTCAGGTGTGGTCCAATTCACCTCTTCTCACTACGGCGAAGGTGTCAGTTCGATCACACTGGCCTTAGCCTTGTTTATGGCCCGCCTCCGCCCCTCTGAGAACGTGATGGTGGTAGAGGCTAATCTGAGACAACCCTCTTTCGACAAAATTATGAACCTGAAACCCGAGGGCTCTCTGCTCGAGGTTTTGCAGCGGTCGAGTCGGCTAAAGGATGCCATTAAGAAGGCAGACAATTACGGATTTTCAGTCATACCCGCAGGTCGGCCTCAAATGGAAGACACTTTGATCTCTTACGAATCTGATCTTGACCGCCTGGGCGAACTTCTCACCGTGTTGAAAAAGAAATATCGGTATATTTTGGTGGACAGTCCGCCGGTAATCCCATTTATTGATGCGACCAGAATCTGTGAAGTGACTGACGGCGTCGTTCTGGTTGTTGAATCCGAGCGCACCCGCTCGGAAGTTGTGGACCACGCGCTTGATAGGCTGAAATCAGCTGGAGCTCAAATACTTGGAATAATATTGAATAAGCGTGAATTCCACATTCCGAAAGGGATATACCGCTTTCTTTAATGAGTTGCGAGTTTTGCCGGCCTGTCGGAGTGGCTCGGCCGACCTGTCTTTTGGTCTGTGAGTTCTGAAATTCCCCTTCACCAGCGATCTAATGAACGTTGCAAGATGTGTATATTACGCCCGTCGGTTGAGAACGCTCCGTATTGACGAGCCCTTTCACCGGATCGGCTCATGGTTACGGCATGGGTTCGAGAAACGAAGATATCGATCCGACCCCCAGGCCAAGTCCTGGGAGCGGCTGTGGAGCAACCGCAGTCGGTGGCTACGGGCAGGGCCTTCAGGAAGCCCGATCCAGGACGTCAACCAGGCCCTCTCGGAGGCCCTTCCATCCCAGTGGTGGCAGGACCGATCCTTCTGGCGTACCTTTGCGGCCCTTTATCCTCTGGAAAAAAAACGCCTTGTTTCCATGGCCGAGCGGGTGCTCGACGGCAGGTTTCCGCTATTTCACTGGAAAGAAGTGAACATGCCCAAACCGGTCTCATGGTCCGGCACGCTGGAGTTTGAAGGAGCGCCCGAAGACTGGCCTCGTGAATACTACTCGGACGTAGATTTCTCATACGATCCAGAACGGCCGGATCGCGACGTAAAGTGGTGTTGGGAACTGAACCGATTTCAGCACCTATTGTGGCTGGGTGCATCATGGAGGCTCACCGGCGAAGAGCGTTTCGCGATTGAGGCTAAGGAGCATCTGCAAAGCTGGCTGGAGAGCGTACAGTACCCTCTGGGAGTTCAGTGGTCGAGCAATCTGGAAGTGGGCCTTCGCGCTCTGTCATGGACGTGGTGTCATGTCTTGTGCTTGAACAGTCAGGCATGGGACCTCCACTTTCTTTCCCGCTTCATACCCTGTCTCTATCTGCACGGGGTTCATCTGGAAAAAGAGCTCACAGTTCACCACACGGAGGGGAACCACTTGTTGGGGGAATGTTCGGCTCTCTTTTGTATTGCCACGCTTTATCCGCTGTTCTTGGATTCCTCCAGGTGGCGCAGACGGTCCATGACTATCCTTAATCGGCTGGTGCCCCGCATAATTCTGCCTGATGGGGTTTATGCCGAGCAGGCCACCGGCTATTTTCGATTTGTCGCGGAATTCCTCCTTCAGGTTTTCTTTCTAGCAGCCGGATCAGGGCCGCAGCTATCCGGGGTGGTCCTGGAACGTCTCGCAAACGGACTGGATTTTATCAGGAACCTGGCGCCCGATTGCAGAGACGTTCCCATGATAGGAGATTCGGACACGGGCTTGGCAATAGGCTGGCGACTTTCCGATTTCTGGGATTTTACGTCATTGCCGGCGATCGGTTCAGTGCTACTTGGCGAACCTCGGCTTGCCGAAGGTCTTTCGACTTTTCCGGCTGAAGCCTATCTGATGCTGGGCGAAAACGGGTTGAACCTTTTCGAGCCTCTGAGGACAAAGGCAATTCCTTGAAATGATTCCGTCTCCCCTTCCCCCCTGATGGTTTTCCCTGACGGTGGTTACCACGTGAGCAGAGACGAGCATTTCAGCGTCATTCTTGATGTCGGGCCCTTGGGAATCCGTCCCGCGTACGGCCACGGCCACGCCGACGGCTTGTCGTTTATCCTGCATTATCGAGGCAATCCGGTTCTGGTAGACCCGGGAACGTTTGTCTATAACGCGTCGCCATTCTGGAGGCGCTACTTTCGCTCGTCGACAGCTCACAACACGATACGAATAGACGGCAAGGATCCCGTAGAACCGCTTGAGACTTTTCGGTGGTCGAGTCCCTTGAAGATCGAACAGGAGCCGCCGATCAGCGGAGAACGCTGGAGACTCTTGCGAGGTGCCGTATTTTGGGGACGATTTGTGCATCGTCGGTTCCTGATCCACGTCATGGGTGAAGGAATCATAGTCCTGGACCATGTGGACGGTACCGGGGAGCACGAGTTGGAATGGCGAGTTCATTTCGAGCCCGGTTGGACAGTTAGACAGGAGGCATCCGACAGCCTAACTGCCGAATTGGAAACAAATCGGCTGGACATCATCTTCCTAAATCCACATTCTGACGAGGTGTCCATCCTCAATGGACAAACCGATCCTGTTGGGGGATGGTATTCGCGGTATTACGGCTCGAAAGTGGCAGCGCCGACCGTAAGAGGGCGGATGAAGGTTCAGCTTCCCAGTGCGGCCCTTACTTCCTTTAAATCCTCCGCCGGAGTGCTGAGTGTTCCCCCAGACGTTCCCTGGGAACTCTTACCGCCGGACATGCTCGATCTTTTGCGCTGCAACAGGTTCTCTACCTTCGCTGGATCGCGGAATTGACCGGGAGAATATTTCATGCGCGTCTTGCACCTTCTGCACAGATCGGTTCCCGGCACTCACGGATACGCTATCCGAAGTCGTGAAATTGTAACAAAGCAGCTCGAAAAAGGACTGGAGCCGCTGGTGGTCACTTCGCCGTCCCAATCGCCCCTTGGGGAACTCGATTCGGAACGGAGTGAGTACATAGACGGGGTTCGCTATTTTAGGACCTGCAGTAACATTCTGTCCCCTACCCAAGAGGTGCATGATAAGAGCACTGTGAAGGCGGCGCTTAGGGTTCTGCAGAATTTCCTATTGCTGAAGACCGCACTCCGCGTGGCCAGGATCTATCGGCCCGCGGTGATCCACGGACATTCGCCTTTCACCTGCGGCCTTGTGGCGAACACGGTAGCTAAATGGGAAAAGATACCATCCGTATATGAAATGAGGGGAATTTGGGAAGATTCCCACTCAGGCCGCGGAAAGTTTGGTGAAAAATCTCTTCGCTACCGAGTAGTGCGCGCCTTGGATGGCAAGGCATTGAGAGGAGCGAGCCTGTGTTGCGCAATCGGTAACTCACTGAAGGCCGAAATCGTCTCCCGTGGGATCAGCAGCGAAAGAGTGTTTATCGTCCCGAACGGTGTTGACGTAAAGGCGTTTACCCCAAGTTCTCCCAATGGAGATATGCGAAAAAGACTTGGCTTGCATGGCAAACTGGTGTTCGGGTATATCGGCTATTTCTTCAACTATGAGGGACTTGACCTTCTCGTCGAGGCCATGATCCGCCTCGCGCCGCAATTGCCGGACCTCTGTCTGCTGCTGGTCGGTGACGGAGAGCTCATGCCTGCCCTGAGAAAAATGGTCGCAGATTCGGGGATTTCCGACAAGGTAGTTTTCACGGGACGCGTGCCGCACAATGAGGTCACAGACTTCTATCGCATCTGCGATTTCATGGTCCTTCCTCGGCGGGATACCCGGGAAACGCGCTTGGTAACCCCTTTGAAGCCCTTGGAAATCATGGCCATGGGAAAGCCCCTTATATCAAGCGATGTGGGGGGACATTTGGAAATGGTGGAAGACGGTGCGAACGGATTGCTTTTTAGATCTGACGATGTGTCGGACCTGACGTCAAAATGTGCAATGCTGGCAAGAAATATGGACCTGAGAATGGATTTGGGGATCCGGGCCCGCAAATGGGTGGAGGCCAACAGAGACTGGCGGGTTCTGGTCGAACGTTACATCATTGCTTATGAAAAGCTGACACTGGGGACCGTGCAATAACCTTCGATTAAAGAAGGCGAACGGGTCTCAGCCCTCCTCCCTGCCGTCCTTCACTACGAACACCCTCACGGGCCTGCCTCGGATGGATTCAGAATACGGGCTTAGTTTTGCCCTCGTGAACCCCTCAAAGCTGACGATCACTTCGAGGCCCACTTCGCACCACAAACAGCTCCCCAATGTCTCGAGCACGTGGAGCCCATAGTTCCCCCGGACGTAGATATTGCCTTCGCTGATCTGCTCAATGATACCAACGTCATATTTTTGGCCCCGGGCCGGTTTATCACAAACCAGGATGAACAGGCAGGCTGCCGCTATGATGCCGACCGAGAGCCTCATGAGCCCTTATCGATTCTGGGAGCAGCCGATCCACTTGCTTGAACTTTTCTGAGGGAGGCCAAGACCGGGTAACCGGTATCGGCTTCCAGCATTCTGGGATTGTCATATGTGTGATCCAAGAAGTGCGCAGTCAGTATTGCGCCCATTCCC
>JBKQMK010000268.1:0-2851 GCA_052146735.1 Desulfomonilaceae bacterium
CTTAGCGGACATCTGTCGGCGAATCAGCGAGAACTCTCTTAAATGCTTCTACCGCTTGAGCGTTCTTGCCCTCGATTCATAGGGTAAGGCCTTTCTCGAAATCGCGGCCTTCCCCTGTGGCGCAAAGTATCGAGCCGGCCAGAAGCAGAAGAAGAGTTATCAAAAGGCGCAGATAGAGGCGCAAGGGCACTCCTCGGGGAAAGAACCATGATATTTGACCGGGATATAAATATCATGGAACCAACCGCGAGTGAAAGGTTCCGGAAGACACCCCGACGTACCCGTGCCATACGGGCTCATTGCCTTACAGTCTTGTCACGCTTTTATCCACGGCCGGCGGAGACTGCCGCAGGAGTTTCTATAAACTCTTCCTCGCTATCAGAATCGGATACAACCAGCCGAAGCTCGTCGGCGATGTTCTTAGCAATAGTTTTTCGAAAGTCATCGTGATGCTCGAACAGAATCAGCGTGTGCATAAAATACTCGAACCTTTCACTAAATGACCATAATCCCTTGAAAAAGTACTTCCAGAAGCTCCAGCGCGATGGATTAAGTATTCCTTGGCGGCCAAGGGTCAGCAATAGGGCCCGCAACTGGGCTGCGGACGGTAAGCGAGGCGGCTTCTTGAGTCGACGGGGCTTCATCAACGAGAACTCCTCAAATGCCCGCTGATAGTAAGATTTCGGATCATAAAGACGTTCATAGATGTTTATGACTTCCTGAGTAAGTTGGGCGACAGGGCGGACAGTCTCGTAATTGATCAGACCGATCAGACTCGTGGCCTTATCCGAAGGTATGAACGGCGCACGCCCTTCCCTGTCAAGGCGCTTCCACAAGTCTGTTCCCGGCGGGGCCTGCAGGAAATTGACTAGTATCTGCGGAATATGGTTGCGCGTGGCAAAGTCGATGACTCGACGATCCGCCCCAGGCTTCTCGTTGTCAAAACCGACTATCCAGCCGGCTTCAATTTGCAATCCCGCGCCTATTATCTTGTGGCACGCCACGTCGAGATCTGTTTGGGAATTCTGGTGTTTTTTGGACTGTTCGAGACTCTCTCGATCGTCGGTTTCGATTCCCAGGAATACCTTATAGAATCCCGCATCGACCATGAGGTCCAACAACTCTTGATCTTTGGCCACATTCACTGAAACCTGCGCGTTGAAATCAAAACATTGGCCTACATATCTATGCCAACTGATCAATTCCCTCAGCAACGTCTTGGTAGCGCGACCATTGCCTACAAAATTGTCGTCAACAAAGAAGACGTTTTCCTTCCAGCCCAGACGCCTGAGAATGTCCAGTTCGTTGATGATTTGCGAAGGGGTCTTGATCCTGACCTGGCGTCCCAACATATGTGTAACGTCACAGAACTCACATTTAAAGGGGCATCCTCTCGAGAACTGGACGCCCATGGTCAAGTACTTGCCCACGTCTAGAAGGTCAAATCGTGGAGAAGGCCAAGATTTGAGATCCGGCCTGGCTTCGCTCCTAATGATCACAGCGCACTCGTTCCGATTCAAAACTTGCAGAAATCGGTCTAGGCAGGATTCCAACTCTCCGACCACAACAATGTCCGCGCCGTCACTCAGAGCCTCCTCCGGTGCATGAAAGACCGCGGGCCCACCTACTACAACCTTCTTGCCGTGTCTCTTTGCCTCTTGGACCGTCTCAACGATTCCTTGGTGCTGAACATTCATTCCGGAAATCATCACCAGGTCGCAAGTATCCCAATCTTGTTGGGTTATTGTTTGAAAGGTCAAGTCAATAAGGTTGAATTCCCAGTCTTGCGGAAGCAACGCAGCAACAGTAATGAGCCCTAGAGGAGGATGAACGGCTTTGCGCCCGAGCATCATCAGGACCCTGTCCAATGAGTAGAAAGTCTGGGAAAAAAGTGGATTCAACAAGAGTACTCTCATATTGCGACTCCCCAAAAGTATACTTTCAAATATGCTTCATGCCGTCGCCTGAGCGGCCGAGGCTTCCGGGCCCCGCCGGAGCAGGCTTCTCCCTGGCGTCTTCTCTCAACCGGAATTATGCGGCGGTCTTGCCAATCCAGGGGTGTTTGCCCCAGAATCCGGTCGTGGTATGGTTCCTCTGACCCGGAAAAGGCTCCGTATCTCCTCCTAGAAGACTCGACAGAGGCAAAACCCTCATCACGCTGCTGAAAAAGCCTGTATTTTCCGCTCTCTGAACGTACCGCACCCCCGAGACTCGGTCAAGCATTTTTTCACATCCGTGCTCGTCACCCGGGCACAGCGCGGTAATGTCGGGCCAAGGGAAACGCCGACGCCACATGGACATACCACCTCCGACCGTGATAAGCGACTTTCGCCCCCCCCTTGATCAGACGCTTGATGAGCCATTCCATTGAGCGCTTGACTTCTTCGCACATGAGGTAGAATTGCCTGAGCATGTGGAGTTGTAAGCCAACACTCCCATGAGCAAGCGGGCCTGGTTGGCAGCGAAGCGACGGCAACTCGTCTTGTCCCAGCGCAGCGTGTTCTTCCCCTCTTTGATCCGATTCTCAATGTCCCCACGACCGTTGTACACCTTGACCACCTTCCCGGCAGAAAGCTTGGAATTGGTCACGACGAAACCGATCCTTGGGAAGAGTTCCCCATCGTGCCACTCGATTTTGGCGATCACTCTGCGCTCTCGATCCCACGTCCTCGCCTGGTACCGGAGATCAACCAGCCTGATCTGAATCCCGCTCTTGGGAGGTCGCCCCACCGGACGCGTCAGATACGGGTCGATGAGTCTGTTCAGCACCGCATTGGCCGGAAGCCGGATGACGTACGTCATCCGTTCACCCTCGCAATACTCATAAACCTCGGGCTGAGCAAATGCAGCA
>JBKQMK010000269.1:0-13720 GCA_052146735.1 Desulfomonilaceae bacterium
GGCCGGTGCAATCCGGCACCCAAGCTGGGAATGACCCGGCGAGGAAAAAGACAAGATGGAGGAAAGGAAATGTTAGAAAACTGGTCGGCCAAAACCGACCCACAACCTGGGGCAGCGATGCCTCAGCTCATGGATGCTCATGATGTTGCACTGATACTGAAAATTGCTCCTAAGACCGTTCATAAATTAGTGACAGGAGGAAAACTTGAAAGCGCCGTTCAGGTCGTAAGAGCCGGGGAACCTGAATGAGCGGACAAATTTTACCCCGACTAATCAGGCTGCGGGATGCAGCTCACTACCTCGGGATGGACCCGAATCGTTTTAATTCAGAGGTTAGACCATATTTAATAGAGATTCCAATAGGTAAACAAGGAGTCGCGTTCGACCGAATTGACTTGGACGCGTGGGTCGATGAATATAAGGAGAGCAACGGGCGTCCCGGCAAACAGAAAGGAGAAAACAAGCCGTGGGACGAAAGAAAATTCCAGGTCTCTATGAAAGGAACGGGATCTGGCACATCGACAAGGAAATCCGAAAAAGAAGAGTTTGCGAGAGCACTGGAACGGGCAACCTCGAAGAAGCGGAACGGTACTTAGCTCACAGAATGGAGCAGATCAGGCAGGCTGAGGTGTATGGGGTCAGGCCGCAACGGACATTTCGCCAAGCCGCAATAAAGTACCTTAACGAGGCTGAAAAGACCACGTTGGCAAAAGACGCTTGGAATCTGAAGCGGATTGATCAGTTTATAGGCGATCTTTCGCTCGAAAACGTTCACATGGGGACGCTGCGGCCCCATATTGAACAAGCTCAGCGCCAAGGTTTAAAGAATCGGACAATAAACATGCCCCTCGAAGTGGTTAGGCACATTCTGAACCTGGCTGCTGGTGAATGGCTGGACGAAAACGGACTGACCTGGCTACGATCAGCCCCTAAGATCCGTTTGCTTCCAAGGTCGGATGCGAGAGATCCCTATCCTTTGTCTTGGGATGAGCAGGAGACTCTTTTCAATGATCTACCTGAGCATCTCCAGATGATGTGCCTGTTTGCGGTCAACGCGGGCTGTAGGGATAGCGAGGTGTGCGGTCTCCGCTGGGAGTACGAGGTTCCGGTTCCCGAACTGAACACCAGTGTCTTCATCATCCCCAGAGAGCGGGTCAAGAACCGTCAGGATAAGGTGGTGGTTTTGAATAGGGTCGCCGTGGATATCATTGCCCAGGTACGAGGCGAGGATCCAGAATGGGTGTTCACTTACAGGGGACACCCTATCCGAACAATGAACACCACGGCTTGGAAGAATGCGCGTAGGCGACTTGGGCAGGGTGTCAGAATTCATGACCTGCGGCACACGTTTGGTCGACGACTTCGTGCTGCTGGGGTGAGTTTTGAGGATCGGCAAGATCTTCTCGGACACAAGTCTGGAAGGATGACCACCCACTATTCCATGCCGGAGTTGAGGAGTCTGATAATCGCTGCCAATGAGGTCTGCGAAGATCAGTCCCGCAAAAGTCCCGCACTGACTATCCTGAGACGACAAATCCCGCTCCGTGTTGTCTCCAACCTAGCGGGATGATTTGGCTTTTTTGGCTCCCCGAGTAGGACTCGAACCTACAACCTAGTGGTTAACAGGCACGAGGCACGTAACAATATCAACTAGTTGCACCGGCCTTCCCTAGAATCAAAGCAGGACAGATCAGGACTTCGCACAACCAAAGGGCACAAAATGGGCACAGCTAAAAAAGCTGACCTACGGATCTTTTATCCTTGTTGCCAACCGTCGTCAACGAAGCTCACGGCGGGTTCTTGGCCCCCATTCACCGAGGTTCGAATCCTCCCGCCCCAGCCAGCAACTTATTGTAATCATTAAGATCTACCCCCGAAAAAAGTGTCTGCAAAGTGTCTGCAAATGTGACGGGGGTTGTCAGTTCTGGGATTCGGCCGACCCATGCTGCAACCGCTGCGGGGCCGGAGTGATCATCCCGCGCCCAGGCACCGGCCCCAAGACCCCCTAAGTGGCAACTCCGCAGAATGATCCTGGTTTTTGACGTGACTTCGGCAGCTTAGTGTGATATTATAATAAAGAGTCGAGTAGGAGGCCCTATGATAAGAAAATTACTTGCAATCGTGCTTTCTATGATCGCCACGATTCTGCCGGCGGTCTGCATAGGGGATTTCTCTGAGGCTGCCGATTCCGCCTACTGGGCGAAGCTCGTGCATGAGGAAAACTCCCTAGCGGCGAGCGTGCTGTACCTCCCGTATTTGGTCCTCGGTATTCCATGGCGATGTATTGACAGCATAGTGAATTCAAAGCCCGCAAGCCTATCTACAATCCCGCCACCCGCTCACAGGGCTCACTAGACCGACACCAACCTGCGATCCCTTATCCAACCGGCATGAAAACCTATCTCAGATTCTTAAGAGCGGTATAAGACAAACTTATACCTTGCATCAGTGATGCCAATGTGACCACGCTTAAACTTCCCTATGGGGCCCCTGATAACATATCCAAGGCAGAAAAGTTTCAGATCCATCCCCCCCCGGTATCCGCTCGATAGCCGACCACCTGACCGGCCCATCCATCACACGTCGCCGGCCATCATGCCCTTGTAAAAGTTGCACACCTCGCGGCATTTGCGGATCTTCTCGTCGTATGACCCCTGTTTCTCGCCCCGGCACATGGTTGCTGTCACTGCGAAGCAGTTCCGGCCTTGGTTAGGATAAGCCGGGCATCCACTTTCCCTTTTACACTTGACGGTTTCCCAACAGTTGCTACGTTCCATCTCAGTGGGCCTCCATAGTGAAGAATATGGATAGGCGTTCAGATCCGAGCCCATCCAGTTTTGGCCCCCCGGCACATCGGATCATGAGCAAATAGCATGCCACGGTTTGGCCTCGCTCAAGTTGTCAGAAAGTGCGGGGCCGAGAATTGACTGGTTGAATAGCTGAATAGGCAGATGTCTGAATAGCTGAATAGTTAAACAGTGGTTTCTGGGCGTAGGCTGCCTTGCGGATTTTCCACGTGTTCTTTGGGAAAGGTGGGCCGGATCGGCCAGTCAAATCTAGCACTCAACAAAACATCAATGATCACACATGATAATCGCTGGGCAATTTGACCCGGCATGAGCCGCTAACAGGGCGTTCTGACCCAAGAAGCCAGGCGTCAACCACCTTTTCAACCCGAGATGACCAGGTCGAGAGGACCAGCCCCGTCCCCCTGGGTATCCCCCTCACCTGGCACAGGGCTTGTGGAAAAACACCATGCTGAACGAGCGCCTTTCCCTCTAATTTCAATTCTCAGAATGAGGCGGGGTACTACGGAAGGGGCTCCAGCCGAAACGCGAAAATTTGACTGGAATCGACGGCACAAAGAGAGATTTTCTGGGGACTTCCTGAAAAGAAATCATTGCCGGGGCTATCTCCGAAAGGTAAGATAAAGTGTTGCCTTCTCTGACTTCGTGAATTTCAAAGACTGCCTGTCTATTCAAGCGTGTGGGCACGGATCGCGGGTGTCCGGGATTAGAGGCCCTCAGTTATAGAAGCCACGATTATCAGCTTCGTCAACCTTAAAGGGGGAGTAGGAAAGACTGCTCTTGCGGTGAACCTCGCGACCTCCCTTGCCCACCAATTCGGCGAACGAGTGCTTCTGATTGACCTTGACCCCAAAAGTAATGCGAGTATTTCTGTCATGGGGCCAGTCGAATGGAATAAGAGGGCTCAGAGCGATCCGCCGCACACGGTTTACGGCCTGTTGAAAAACCAGAATCCCATCGGGCCTTGTATTGTGCGCGATACGATTAAAGACAACGACTTAATATTACTCCCAAAGCTCCACTTGCTACCTTCCTGTTACAAGCTCATGGATTTTGAGGATGGCTCAGTGCCCACAGAAGGAGAACCACATTACGTTCGCTTTTGGAATCAGATTATGGGATGCCTGGGCTCATATAACTTTATCTTAATTGACTGTCCGCCGAACCTCTATAAAACCACGCAGTGTGCTATTTTCGCCTCTCATCATATATTGGTCCCATGTAACCCCGACAGTCTGTCAGCTATCGGTTTGTCACTATTAGCGCGGAAGATTCGTGATTTTAGGGAGAGGACTGAAAAAGCACACTATCGACACCGCCCCGGGGAAAATCAGCCTACAATCTCCGGGATACTTATCAATAATAAGCCACCCACGGAGGAAAAGGCCAACAGGCTGTCTGATACCGTTTTGAGAAGCAAGTTGGAGGACCTGAAAATACAGAACTTGACGGCTCCTAGCGCTGAAATATTACCTGTAACCATCAGACATGCTGCTGATTTTCGTACAGGATCTTTCGAGTACAGACCTCTCCTGTTTGCCAGGGGCGTCAAAAACAAGGACTTGTTATCCGACTACCGCAACCTCGCCAATGTGATTCGCGATAAGTTCAAGGGGGCCGCATGAACAACCTACTGTCTAAACTTATGCAAGCCGCTAAGTTTCTTGAAGAATACCCAAAGCTTGAGACCTCAAGCGACCTTGCGTCCACTGTAAAATCCTTGGAAAAGAGTTTACTGGCGTTTCTCGCCAAGGCGGAAAACTTGCGCTTGGAACAGTTGCCGGCGTATTCCGAGGTTGCCGCCTTGTTGCAAGGGGAAGGCAAGGGCATAGCTACGTCGGAATTCATGAAGAATTTCTGCAAGACTAGGTTGAAAGCAAAATTCTCTGCAGAAAAGGCGGACAAGAAAACCCGTGCTGAATTCTTGAAGATCGTGGCTAAAGGGGACCAATTAATGGCCCTAAAAAAAGACCTAGACCCTTACAAGAAGGGCAGGGAGCTATTTGACGAACTCCGAAAACTCGCCTTGTCCGCAATCAGACAGAGGCTCGGCAAAATGGATGTCAAAGACCTGACGTTGATCGTCCAGGCAAACGGTCTTACGGCTCCGAAAACCGGCAAGGGCTCCGTATCAAAGAGCAAGAAATCATTAGACCAAATTGTCTCTCAGATTGAACGAGTTAAGTTGTCCGAGAACTACTGAGAAGAGACCAGGAAATCAATGCGCGAGCGACAGATACAGCAACTTATCTGTTTTCATCCTTATCTGTTGGATGCGGATCTGTATGGCTGCGGACGCACAGAGAGAACAATTTCCAGCGGCCGCATTGATATTGATTTTGAGACGTGCACAGGCATCGTCGTTGTCGAGTGCAAGATAACCCCCTTGAAGAATAAGGACGTGCTTCAACTCACGAGATACATGGAGGGTTTGACACAGGATGGGAATAAAGTTGCTAAAGCCTACCTTGTAGGCTCTGCGCCCATTAAACCGCTTGAACCGGAACTCTTGAACACGGAACCGCCCATCGTCGTCAGAGAACTGTTCGGAGCAATACCCATGCACCTGTCATATTGTCGGAACGGGCACTATTTTAGCGCGGGATTGGGGAAGTGTCCCTACGATGGAGCGTCCAGAATTCATGGGAAAGAGCTGGTCATCGTCTGAAGGTTGCAGCTCTTCTCCCTCAAACTTCAATTTTCAGAGTGAGGCAAGGTGAAGTTGGGGGCCGGAAAGGAATCCGCTGAAGGACCAGGATCGAAGTTTTTGAAAAAGTTGGCCCATGTGTAAACGCCTCTAGGGTCCCCTCACAATACAATTATGGATGGGCCGGCCTGGACCCCCTCCCAACCCCCTGCCTATGGCTTCGTAAAATCAATTCTCCGGGCGTTTCATCCTCGGAGGCAATCCCCCGTCTCTTCCTCGAGATCACAGCCGCCGCGTCCCTGGAAGCCTCATCGATTTTCTAACCCCGTGAGATGTTCTTTGACAGCCGAAATGCCCGACATAATGCCATTCACGACCTTATTTGCTGGCCTCACAATCCTTTCGACCATTTTGGTCAACGCCGCGACTTGCTGTTGAAGCTCCGCAATTTGTTTTTCAAGTTCCTGCACCTTTACTTCGAGGGCAGGCTTTTCTTCATTCTCGGTCATTGCACAACCTCGTTCCCTATTCGGGCTCCGTGGCTGACCGGTGATTGCATCCACATGGTGGCGGAATACTTCGGCCTTGTCAATCTGAGGAAATGGGGCCGCATCGTTCCGGTGAAGCCACTTGCCCAAAAAAAGAAAGCCCGCGGCAAAACCGGCGGGCGCGCACCCATTGATTGCTGGCTGACATCAACGAGGCTAGTTAGAAACAAATATATAATACCAGAAACACAAGCAAAACGCAATGAAAACTTACCGTGGGGCACGCTCTCTCCTTTCGACGGTCCGGCCTGGAAGAAAAGCTACATTTGTGTCCGGAGAGGCGTGAAGAAATTAAGACGTGCCCTCAAGCCAATGCTAGAGCCCGCTAGCACGATGTTGATCCTCTTTTTTCTGGACACACTTTCACCTTTTTCCTGCGCCACCTGCTGTGATGAAGTGATACTCGTTTGAAAGCCCATTCCTGTGAAAACGAGTGGCCAGAACCACTACGAACGCCTCGGGGCACGCTGGTTCCGCTATTGACCTAAGGGTAGGGCGCGGTCCTTTACGTTCAGGAAAGACCGAGGCTGCATAACCAACCCATCATGGACAAGGAAAGAGAGATAGTCTTCCGGGTCAAGCCACGGAATACCGATGTTTATGACCTCTACCTTGCCACATTGGTTGAGTTGCTTTTCCAACACGGACAAGAAATTGAACTTGTACGGCGGCACTCCGAAGGCAAAAGAATCGCCCTGCCCCAAGATTCGGTACACGCCAGGCTCTTTCTCCTTCTTCCGTTCCACATCCTTGAATCCGCTGTAGTTCAGGCCAAAATCATAGTCGTCAGCCAGAGGCTTGCCCCGAAACCTATTCTATGAGTTTTCGTAGAAGATATATGAGGGGTAAATCTTGTGACATGGTCTCAGGGCTATTTCCGCCAAAGAACCGGTTATGAGAGAAATTATTGCTATTGTAAATAGAAGCTTCAGCAGCTTAGGATATTTACCTGCCACCGGTTGGTAGGCTCCTTCCGAAAATTATTTGGGTGCGGACTCGTGGCTCAGCCGCGGTCACTTGTTTGGCGGCACATTGCTCCTGCGTGTCTACTCAACTTTGTCGCCCATTCTCAGCCAAACGAACGGTGACGTTGTTGCGCATGCAATAGTCCCTTATGACCGACTCAGGCACCGCCCCTTCTCGCAACACCCGGCAGCCGCCATCCAGAGGTTCCAGGACCGTGGAAGGTTTACCACCCGGTGTTGGCCCGAGATCCATGACGAGGTCGACAGCGTCGAGCACCTCTCCGGCCATGCTGGCAACGTCCTCCGGGCTGGGATCACCCGAAAGATTTGCGCTGGTAGCGGTCAGCCACCCGCCCGCGTGAGCAGCGACGATGCGGGCCGGGCATTCGGGAGGGATTCTGACCCCAATCTTTCCCTCGGGCCCCATCAAGAGCGGCGTAACCTGTTTGGACGGCGTCATGAGAATCGTGAGGCTGCCGGGCCAGAAACGATCTGTGAGCTTCCGCTCCAGAGTGGACATGCGGCAAACCAGCTTCTTCACAGCGGCCATGTCGCTTGCGATAAGAGGTAGCGGCGTTCTCTCGTGTCTGCGCTTAATGCGAAACACGCGTTGCACCGCATCTTCACGAAAAGGACTCGCTGCAAGAGCGTAAAATGTCTCTGTAGGGAGAATGACCAGCCCACCGGAGCGAACAATCTCCCAGGCTCTGTGGTAGAGAGACTCGGCTTCGTACATTTCTTCCGGAACCTGCTGAACTCAAGGTTATTACCGCTAGACACGCGGTGAATGCAGGGCAGGGCACTCTGCCCCAAAAGAACCGAAATGCGGTCACTTATCGCTTCTTCACAGGCAGTTCGATGATGAACCTCGCGCCGCCGCCGGGATTGTCCTTGACCCTTATGAACCCATTGTGATCAGAGACAATGGTGCTCACGATGGTTAACCCGAGCCCTGTTCCTCCAGGTTTTCTCGAGAAGTAGGGTTCAAAGAGGCGGTCTCGATCCTTCGGGTCGACTCCGCGCCCATTGTCAGCGACCTCGATGGAAACTATCGAGAGTTCCCCATCATAGACGGTACGAACGGACACTTTTCCATTGGGACGCGCAGCCGCGGCCGCATTGTCAAGCAAGTTCACCATAGCTCTCTTAAACTGTTCTCTGTCGAGGTCGAAAACAGGGACAGAAGTGTCAGGGCTGAAAGCGAACTCTGTGCTATCGTTCGCCGGCCGGTATAGGTTTACCGCTTCCTGTATCAGAGAGTTCAGATCATTGGGCACCGGATTAGCGGAAGGCATCCTCGCGAACTTCGAGAATTCGTTTACCATGATCTTCAGTTGTTCCACCTGATCTATGATGGTGCGGGTACACTGGTCCAAGGTCCCCGTGTCGTCCCCAATTACGCCCATATACTTGCGTCTGATCCGTTGGGCATTGAGCTGAATCGGTGTCAGTGGATTCTTGATCTCGTGAGCGATCCTCCGGGCTACTTCCCTCCAGGCTGCCATGCGTTGGGCTTTCACCAGATACGTCATATCTTCGAAGACAAGCACTACGCCAATGTCTCGGCCATCTTCATCTTTCAAGCTGTTGGCAAAACATATCAACGATATTGCCTTTTCCGGGAAGGAAATGGTGACTTCTCGCTCTATAGCGCCAGTTTCGGAAGGGCCCAGGTGTTCCAGGATCTCTCCCACGGCCGCTCCTGAAACCGCAGGCAGCACCTCCAGAAGGTGTCGGCCGAACGGCTCCCTTTCGATAATGCCAAGAAGTCGAACAGCCGAATTGTTTATGGTGGTCACCTTTCCTTCCGCATCTACCGACAATACTCCCGCGGCAACGTTCTTCAGGACTGTCTCCATGTACTTGCGGCGACTCTCGAGATCTGTATTGACCCTCATGAGTTCCGTACGGCCTTTGCGCAAATCTGCTGTCATTTTGTTGAATGAACGGACCAGCACGCCCAGCTCGTCATCTGCCGTAGGTTCGATGTAGACGTCGAGGTCTCCGGCTGCGATCTTCTCGGTACCTTCAGCCAGACCTAGAATGGGATCAGTTATATCCCGAGCCATCGTCATCCCAAACCAGAAGCCGATGAAGATCACCAACAGCGCCACCATGAGTAGAATGAGGACATAGATGGTCTTTACCGGACCTTTCATCCTCTTGGCTTCCTGGTAATCCCCAAACGCATTCGATATTGAGAACAGACGGGCGGCCAGGGACGTAGGTATAAAATAATCAACGACCAACGCTGCTTCAACTTCGCCTGTGCGTTCATCCCTGATGGGTGCGATTCCACTGATGAGGTCGCCGCCGCTATCCAGAGGAATGATCTTTGACGTCTTCTCACCATGGAAGCCAATCTTGAGAAAACTGGGCACAGGCGAAGGAATCGATATGTCCTTTAGGGCGGGATCCTTTCTGACGAGAGGTGGAGACCCGTTGCGGTAGTAAATCTGAACGGAACTGAGGCCCTCAACTGCACGCCAGTTTTCAATGGATGCTCCGAGACCGCCACGTTGAGAAGGATCTGACTGGAAGTCGGCTGACACGAGCGGAGCAAACCTGGTCGCCGCATTAAGTGCCTTTTCCGAAGCATTCTGATAGTAGGCCTGGGCTACAACGAGTGAAGACTGAAGAGATTCCTCGACTTGCGTCTTGAACCAACTTTCAATGGTGGTGTGGAGGACTCCGGCGCTCGTGATGAATAGAACCACAGTAGGCACCAGGGTTAAAGCCACAAACGCAAGCGTCAGGCGGGTTTTGAGACGCGAACCGAGGACTCGCCTACGCCGTTCGAAGACAAGTTTGAAGAGATTGCGGATCAGGAAAAAAATCACAAGGATTAGTAGCAGGGTCACTACGGACAACAGGGCGAAGAGCAAGAGATGGCCTGCAAAGGGTATGTCTTCCGCGGATCGCGCGATCTCCGATTCGACAAGAAAGATCAAGCCTATCAATATGGCTGCTACCAGGGCAACATAGAGTTCGCGCCGCCGCTTGTTCTTTTCCTGCTCCGGAGTGGGTGTTTTCACTCGCCTTGTCCTGCTAACTCGGCCAGTTCATCGTCATCGAACCCGAAATGGTGCCCTACCTCATGTATGAATACGTCACGAATTGTGTCAACAATGTTTTCAACTCCTCCTGCCGCACGAAGTATGGGGCGGCGGTAGAGGTATATCCTTTCGGGAAGAATGCTGGGAGAAAAGACGCTCCTATCAGTTATAGGAACTCCGACGTACAGGCCGAGCAAATCCCAGCGGGACCTTGCGCCGACAGCCTCGATTGTTTCGCGGTCCGGAAATTCCTCCACTATTATTTCGACATTGTCCATCTTGGAGCGGAATTCGTCCGGCAACTCTTCCAATGCATTGGCCACATTCTTGCGAAAAAGCTCAGGATTCACAGCTATTGGGTCCCGCTCGCCAATCCACATACGGCAAGTCGGCTTTCGATTGGGTGAAGAGTCAGCGGTGTTCTCCGATGCGATCCAGCCGCAGATTAACGGGGGGCCCCTTGACACCGCGCAGGGCTTATGCGCATAAAATGTACCAGAAAATGGGAGCAATGGGAAGGTGCGGGGTACACCGTCGGGAAAACAAATAGTTATTGTCGGTCTTGGTAATCCGGGGAAGAATTATGCACGGCAACGCCACAACCTTGGCTTCAGCGTGGTTGACGAACTCGCTCAGGAGGCTGCGTGCTCTTGGAAAGACAACCGGCGGAAAGCACTTGTCTGCGAAGCCCGGATCGACGCGACCGTGGTGTTTCTCGTAAAACCGCAAACGTTTATGAATCTCAGCGGCCATGCGGTCGAGCCTGTTTTGAGGCGGCTCAACGCGGACCCGGGCCGAATGATTGTCGTCCATGACGACTTGGATCTGGCCCCGGGTAGGGTGCGGATCAAGATAGGGGGCGGTGACGGCGGCCACAAAGGTGTTCGTTCAATTGCAGATTCCTTAAGGTTCAGGGATTTCATACGGATCAGACTGGGCGTAGGTAGGCCGCCGGATGGGACCTCGGCCGAGGAATTTGTGCTCAGCTCCTTGCGCGAAGATGAGGAAGACCTCCTGAAAGATCTCATTCAGACCGGATGCCGGGCGGTACACCTGGTCGTGGCTCATGGGGTTGAACGAGCCCAGAATATGTTGTATGCTAAAGCAATAGTGCCGCCACTGAGGGCCTCGGTATCCTGAAATGGGGTTTTTTCTTGCGAATTGGTAGAGGGTATAATAAAGTATCATTTCTTTTTCTACAGCTTATCTTTGTCAGGGGGTATGTAGATGAACGAAACACTGGTGAGTGAGGATCATGCTCCATTCCGACGAATCCTTCGCCCGGTGATAAGAGCCCTGAGAACGGCCTACATCCAGGGAACCACCGTGTGTAAGCTGATGCCGTCGGAGAGAGCCATCCAACTCTACTACAAGTATCGCCGTAAGAGTTACGACCTTCAGTGGTCCATGGATCCGGGCTACAGGAAGGGTCTCAAACGGCTCATCGAATTGGCCGTCGAGGAAAATGACCGGGTTCTGGATGTTGGGTGCGGGACCGGGTCTGCTACGATATTGGCAGCAGCACTGGCGAAAGAAGTGGTGGGAATCGATTTGTCTCCGGATATGATTGAGTTGGCAGAGGAGAAGGTCCAAAAACAACGCCTGGAAAACACTTCCTTGATGTCGATATCGATTGAAGACTATTCTCCGGACGGACCATTCGACAAGGTTATAAGTTCCTTCATGATCCCGCACATAAAGCCCGGGCTGCGACCCGCAATCTACTCGTGCATGTATAATTTTCTCAAACCTGGGGGGATAGTTGGATTATTCGCGTCCCGGGGCGAAGTATGCGACGTGTACGAGACCCGCGAGGAAATTGAAGAGAATCTGACACGATCCGGATTTGAAGACATTGTGCTTTACGACGTGCATGATATTTATCGGATAGCCCTGGCTCGACGGCCCGCGGCCTAGTCGGACGCATGCAAGATCGGGACTCTGTCCCCGCAAGAACTAAGAACCCCCTGGATGCGGAATCAGCCAGGGGGTTCTTAGTTCTGCTTTTTCTCAACCCCTAATCGAAAACTGTTTGGCCCCGATCCTACCTCAAAAATCAGGAGTGAGCACGATTCGCTTGGTCAGGCCCCCACTATGAGCCTCCTCGAATGCTTTCTGGATGCTTGACATCGGTCGTGTTTCAAGCAGCGGATCGATCTGGATCTTGCCGCTCTGAACCATCTCAAGGACCTTGGGGTAGTACTTGGGAAGACATCCCCATGTGCCGATGATGTCGGCGTCAAAGGCCATGAGTCGTGAGATGCTGTAAGTGTTCTTCGCCATGCCGAAGCCCACTACTATGAGTTTCCCTACGAATCCCAAAAGCCCTAGTGCTATGTCTTGAGCGGCCCCGACTCCCGTGCACTCGAAGATCTTCCAGCCCACGTTGTGCCTTGCACCGGCCTGCTTGGCCACCACTTTAAATTCTTCTTGGACTGCTTTGAAATCTTTGTCTTTGGTATTGATCGCGTAATCCACGCCCATAGAAAGGGCCCTTTGAAGCTTCTCTTCATGACGGGCCATACCCACTATAGGCTTCGCTCCGAGCGCCTTTGCGACTTGGGCCATGTAGACTCCTACCCCGCCCGTCACCCCAGTTATGATGACGGGGTCGCCAGCCTTAAGGCCTGCCCTCATCGCAGCCTGATAGGGCGTTGTCGCAGCGTCTGCTATGACGGCATAATTCTCCAGGGGCCTGCCTTTGAGGTCTTGGATCACGCAAAGATCTCCCGACGGCACTGGAATGTGGCTGGAAAAGCCCCCATAAATCCCTAGTGAATTCCCGGGCATTTTCTGTGCGAGACAGCGGTTGTTCCTTTCTTGGCCGCAAATATCGCAGCTATTGCAGGGCATGACCGCGGGCACAATGACGTTCTTTCCAACCCATGCCTCGGCTCCCGGACCCGCAGCGACCACCGTGCCGGCTATCTCGTGGCCGAGCGTGAGAGGCGGCTTGGTCACTGTGGGAACTCCGTCGTAAAAGTAGGACATGTCGGTGTGACATACTCCACAACCAGCTATTTTGACTAGTACTTCACCCTGGCCGAGTTCCGGGACAGGTATTTCAGTTTTTTGCAACTCCCCCGGGGCAGTGACTTTTCGGGCTTCCTTATCGTAAGTTGGGCCCTTCACCATTTGCCATGTTTGAATTTTGTCTGGAACACTCACCGCAGCACCTCCTGTTGATGGCTGTGAACGCATTGGTCCATTTTGAAGAAAGTGAGCATCAAGGGATTGCCCGAGAAGAAGTCCGGTTTAAGGAACCGGAACACATCGACCCAAAATATTGTGCCGAGTACCCTTCTGTCAAGGGAAATTTCGGATCGGCCTGCGAGCCTCTGAATCGAGACCAGTCATTTGATATCAGACGTAAATCATACCAGATGGTCACTGAGACTCTGAACGCCAATGTTCACTATTCAGAACCATGGACCGAGGAGAACCTGCCTCACCTCAGGCCTCCGGGCTCAGTACGCATTCAAGTAATCTTGAAAAAGGCCCATCAAAACGTGCGTGCGCGGACCGGGCATACCATTTCCGATCAGCATATCGTCTATTCGGACCACAGGGAGAAGATTGCGAGTAGTCGAGGCGAGGAATGCCTCCGAAAACGAGGGAAGCTGCTCCAGAGTGACGGGTACCTCACGGATTTTTATTTCCGGCCTTTCTGCAATAATCTCAAAGACAACCCGCCGGG
>JBKQMK010000270.1:0-23403 GCA_052146735.1 Desulfomonilaceae bacterium
TGCCCCATCTGGAAAGAGCCCTCTGCTTCCTACAGCGTACTCTAGTCGCATCAGATCCCTCTAAGACTTCTGATTTACGAGGACAGCGTATGCGTGAAATCTCCATAGGACTGATAGGATTCGGCACTGTGGGTTCTGGTGTCGTAAAGATCCTTCAGCAAAATAGGGACATTCTGGAAGCTCGGGTCGGTTTGCCCGTTCGCCTCAAGCGAATCGCGGATATGGACATCGTATCTGACAGAGGCGTGGAGGTTGATCCTACGCTTCTCACCACCGACGTGCGGGAAATCCTCGAAGACCATGACATTTCCATTGTGGTGGAATCGATAGGCGGATATGAACCGGCCAAGAGCTTTATATTGGAAGCCTTTCGTAAGGGGAAACAGGTCGTGACGGCTAACAAAGCCCTCTTGGCGGAACACGGACCAGAGATATTTCGTGCGGCCCACGAGGCCGGCGTTGATATAGCCTTTGAGGCTGCAGTGGCAGGTGGAATCCCCATCCTTCGGTCCCTCAGGGAAGGGCTGGTTGCCAACCGGTTCGAAAAGGTCCTTGCCATACTTAATGGCACCTGCAATTTCATCCTGACCGCTATGAGTGAAAATCCCGGCGTCTCGTTTGACGAAGTGCTGCGGCAAGCACAGGAGCTTGGGTACGCTGAAGCCGATCCCAGCCTCGATGTGGACGGAACCGATGCGGCTCATAAGCTGGTTTTAGTCCTGAGCCTCACTCACGGGATTCGCCTTCCGGTCAAGAGCATCTATGTAGAGGGTATCCGCAGGATCGAGCCCTTCGATGTGATCATGGCAAGGGAATTCGCTTACAAAATCAAGTTACTGGCTGTCATAATCAGTCATGGAGACTCGGTGGAAGCTCGTCTGCACCCGACTATGCTGCCGGAACATCATCCGCTCGCACGGGTGGATGGGGTCTTCAACGGCATATATCTCCGAGGTGACATGGTCGGGGAGCAGCTCTTTTACGGGCGTGGAGCCGGAAGGGAACCAACCGCTTCGGCCGTCGTAGGAGACGTGATAGAGACCGCACGGAATATTATCCGCGGTGAGGCTGGTCGTGTGCCGCCTCTGGGCTATCCTGAGAATTGGAAAGCGGCCGGCCGAGTGATGGATATGAAGGAGATAGTGACGAACTACTACCTGCGGGTACAGGCCCTGGACCGCCCGGGTGTCCTTTCAAAGATTTCGGGAATCATGGCCGATCATCATATCAGCCTCCATTCAGTGGTGCAGAAACGCCGGGATAGTTCAGGAACAGTGCCTGTGGTATTTCTTACGCATCTTGCCCGCGAAGCGGACATTCAGGATGCGTGCCGCAAGATCGGACAACTGGACGTGGTCGATGCTCCTTTAATGATAATGAGGATTGAAGACGAAAACCTTGCCTGAGGCCGGCCGAGCGGCTGATTGACACTACCGAGGGAGAATGAACATGTGGAAAGGTATAATTAGGCAGTACCCGGAATTCTATCACTTTGGCAACCAGGACCACGTTATTACGATGCTGGAGGGAAACACTCCGCTCATTCCGGCACCCAGGCTGGCAGCAAAGATCAATCCGGACATTTCGATTTTCCTCAAGTATGAAGGGCTGAATCCGTCCTGTTCTTTCAAGGACAGAGGCATGACTATGGCGGTTTCCCGCGCTGTCGAGTCAGGAGCGAAGTCGATAATCTGTGCCTCCACCGGCAACACCTCAGCTTCTGCCGCAGCTTACGGAGCCCGTGCCGGACTAAAGACTTTCGTAGTGATTCCCGAAGGAAAGATCGCGCTGGGGAAGCTTGCTCAGGCGATGATACACGGGGCCGTCGTCATCAAGGTTCTCGGCAACTTTGACCAAGCATTGAGGGTGGTGCGGGATATTGCAGAGAATTATCCTCTGATTCTGGTCAATTCCATCAATCCCCATCGCATCGAGGGACAGAAATCTCAAGCCTTCGAAATCTGCGATGTCCTCGGCGAAGCTCCCGAGTATCATGCACTTCCTGTGGGAAATGCCGGCAACATAAGCGCCAATTGGGCTGGTTACAAGCTCTATAAGGATGTGGGAAAGATAAAATCACTCCCGAAGATGATCGGGTTCCAGGCTGAGGGCGCTGCCCCGATAGTGAGAGGCCGCGTGATTGAGAATCCCGAAACCATCGCGACCGCCATCCGCATCGGGAACCCGGCATCCTGGAAGACTGCCGAAGCGGCTCGTGACGAGTCAGGAGGCTTGATAGACATGGTCAGCGATGACGCGATCATTGAGGCTTACAAGCTGGTGGCTTCAACGGCCGGCGTGTTCTGCGAACCAGCCTCGGCCGCTTCCATTGCTGGGGTGATAAAGAAAAGCAAGGAAGGACTCTTCAGCAAGGGAGATAGGATTGTTTGTACACTCACCGGGCATGGACTCAAGGACCCTGATAACGCTATCAAAGTGTCTGCCGAACCGGTAACTTGCGAACCTGACATGAAGAAGGTGTTGAATGTCCTCGGATTCTGAAACAAAGTACTTAATTCTCGTCCCTGATGGGATGGCTGATTGGCCTGTCCCTGAATTGGGCGGCCAAACTCCGCTGAAAGCCGCAAAGACGCCCTGGATGGATAAGATGGCGTCCGCAGGGACTATGGGCCTTGCCCGCACCGTGCCGGAGGGGATGGAACCCGCCAGTGACGTAGCAAATCTTGCGATCATGGGGTACTCCCCGTCTGAGGTCTATACCGGCCGGGCCCCTTTTGAGGCAGCGTCCATGGGGTTTAGTCTGCGCGAGAACGAGGTGGCCTTTCGACTCAACCTTGTAACCTTGGAACGGAATTACACGGTCATGGCCGACCACAGTGCGGACCATATTTCTACTGCGGAAGCACACGAAATAATAGCTTCGCTGGCACCCGAGATAGAATCCATGGGGATGACCGTGATGCCTGGTGTCTCTTACAGAAACCTGCTTGTATGGCCGGACGGACCGGATGCTTGTGTAACCCATGCGCCGCACGATTTCCCGGGAGAAGAGCTTGCTTTAAGGTTCCCTACAGGCGAAGGGTCCGATGTGTTGCTTCGCCTGATCGTCAAGTCCTGGAAGCTCCTCGAAGGCCATCCCGTGAACGAACGCAGAATCAAGCGTTGCCAGGGGCCGGCCAATTCGGTCTGGCCGTGGGGGCAGGGCAAGGCTCCTCGAATTCTAACCCTCAGAGATAGGTTCGGCATAACAGGCTCTGTCGTGGCCGCGGTGGACCTGGTGCGCGGCATCGGCAAATACGCCGGCCTGGAGATTGTTGATGTTCCGGGAGCCACCGGCTACATTGACACCAATTACCAGGGGAAGGTCCAAGGCGCCCTGGATACTCTCAAGGAGAAGGATTTCGTATTTGTCCACGTCGAAGCTCCGGACGAAACTTCTCATTCCGGCCAACTGGATCTGAAGATCAAGGCTATCGAGGATTTCGACGAAAAGGTCGTCGGAGCCATATTGGCGGGGCTCGAAGAGTTCCCCAGGTGGCGCATCCTTCTGATGCCCGATCATCGTACTCCCATTGTCACGCGGACCCATTCTTCTGATCCGGTCCCGTTCATTCTGCTTGACTCTCGACAGTGGGGAAGCTCAGGGAGCGCCGCGGCCGTGGGTTATTCGGAAGAGGCTGCCGGTTTGTCCGGTCGCTTGGTAGAGGACGCGTCAAAGATGATAGAGATGCTGCTCAGCAAGGACGGGTAGGCAGACAGAGGCTGAGTCCCACCAAAATCCCCCCAACCCCCTTTAGAAGGGGGGAGAATGGATGCACAGGCATTAACTTGGGATCAGTTGCCTATGTTGTGGGCAGTCAAATGGCTGAAATGCGATCAAAGTCCCCCTTTTCTAAGACGATGCAGAAGAGAGATTTGAAGACGCAATGGAACGGATATTGTCGGCGAAACCAAAAACAAAGACTAATGAGACCGCGTCTTAAAAATCGGTTGTTGACCGAGAGGCAAGATTTCAGTAACAAGGGTCCGTGGTTCGCCAATGTCCTTCGCATAGCTGGTGTGAGATGAGTAACGCACTCAAAACTCTTCATGAAGCAATTGCTACGGATGTAGCCAGGTTTTCTGAATACACCAGAGAAGTGCAATCTTTTCTCTGCAGACTGTCTGGGCTCGAAATACAAGAGGTCAACGATCAAATATCGTCGCAAATCTTGAACGGTGAAACCAGTTCGGCCTTGCAGCGTCTAGTCCCCGTTGAAATCAGGAAGCGAGCGGGGCTTTTCTTTACAAACAATACACTCGCCAAGAAAATCGCCGATATTTTGAGGCCGGAACTGCAGGGAGGGGCTAAACTCCTTGATCCCGCATGTGGCGCAGGAAACCTTCTCATCGCGTGTGCCCGACATCTCCCAACTGGGCACAATTTGGATCAGACTCTAACTCTCTGGTCCAAACTTATCCGCGGCTATGATTTTCATATCGAGTTCATTCGAACGGCTCAACTGCGTCTACTTCTCCTGGCCCTTAGCCTCCATCTAGATGAAACCACAAGTGCCTGTAACCTTAAACCAGATCAAATATTCACCGGTTTGAGAGTAAAAGATACGTTTGCTCAATCATCCTTGGATCAAGACGCCTGTATTGTTATAAATCCACCATTCGGAACTTGCTGGACGGTTCGATAACCAAACCGACGTTGACGTTTTTATCATGCATGCCACGGCGGGCGCTCGGAGTTCAACCGAAAGTCACTGGTCCATGCCCCGTTCTCCGGTCGAACATTGGAATCATACCGTCTCTGACTTTTTCGATGTCCATGTTGGACCGGTAGTACCTTACCGTGACCCCATAGAAGGTCCGAGGCATCCCTATATTCACGCTCGCACAACGCCAGCATGGGAAACTATAGACGTTATTCCTGAACATCGGCGGTACAATGGCACAGTCTTTTGGCCCCCTTTCCTTGTTATCCACCGCACTTCAAGTCCTAGCGACAAGCATCGCTGTGTGGCCACGATTGTGAACACCGGATGTCATGTGGCTGTCGAAAACCACCTGCTCGTTCTTTTGCCACACGACGGATCTTTCCAAAGTTGCAAGCAGCTTCTTATGATGTTGAAGTCGCCTCAAACTGACGCGTGGCTGAATAGTCGAATCTGGTGCCGCCATTTAACTGTCTCTGCTATCAGAGAGTTGCCCTGCAGCCCGATCTGGCCACAGAATACGTAAAAAACGAAGGAGGGATCATGCCAATTGAGAGACGCTTGACTACTCAAGATATAAGTTGGTTCCTCGATTTGTATGCCAACAAGCAGCTTGAACTGGACCCACCCTACCAACGACGCAGTGTATGGAGTCCAAAAGACAGGCGCTTTTTCCTCGACACTATCTTTAGAGGTTTCCCTAGTCCGTCCATATTTCTACACAAAGAGATTGACCAACATCAAACAATCTATTCTGTTGTTGACGGCAAGCAAAGGCTTGAGACAATTATAAAATTTGCAAAGAACGAGATACCAATTGACAAGGACTTTGGTGATACCCGATTGGATGGAAAGAAATGGGAAACAATAAGGCGCGATGAGAAGCTTGCCAGAGCATTTTGGGATTATGTGATACCAGTCGAGTTTACGACCGTAATCGACTCAAGCGTGGTCAATGAGATGTTTGATAGACTTAACCGCAATTCCAGGAAATTAACTGAACAGGAAATGCGGCACGCAAAGTATGACGGATGGTTCATCACCTTTGTCGAAAGAGAAGCCGCGTCTCGGGAATGGATAAAACTGAAAGTCGTGACCACAGCGCGTGCGAGGCGGATGGCAGACGTGCAGTTCATCTCAGAATTGTTTATCATTCTACTTAAATGCGATGTGACAGGATTCGATCAGTCTGAGATATCGAAATTTTACGCCGACTACGATAATCTTGCTGATTTGGGTATCCCATTTGATGAAGAGCTGGTCACGCGTATATTTGAAAATACTAAGTCTTATTTGTTCAAACTCGAGAGTTTAGACTCGGTGGTTTCCAAATATGCACGAGATGTCACCAATTTCTATAGCCTATGGGCAGTAGTGGCCTTGAATTCTGATCGCCTACCCCCCGTCCGGAAGTTCTCCAAGCAGTATTCGGACTTCATGGATCGCGTTAATAAGTACCGAGACACCACCTATCTAGAAAAGGTAATACGTGACAAGGAAGCGCCCTCTGAGACTTTGAGCCTTACGTACTACCAAAATAGTACAGGAGCAAGAACCGAGTTGCGGCAACGACGTGCAAGGCATAAGTTTCTCCTGCAGGAGCTATTTGGTGAGGCACCCGTTCATGATGAAAATACCTAACTCAGTGAGAGATAGTCATGCCGCCCAAAAAGAGGCATACAAGGGGCTAAGGACGCGTGTTGACGGGGTAATGCGCAGCCACATAGATCCACGGTGGCACTATGAGAGCCGCATTAAGGGAGATGAGAGCTTCGCCCTTAAAGCCGAGACGGGCCGCTTTGATGATCTTAGTCGCCTAGAAGATTTCTTCGCTTGCACCATCGTTGTGGAAAATTTGTCTTCAATGTCAAGAGCGGAAAAACTCGTCAGGAAAAAATTCAAGTTTTACGACCGTCGTCCTCAAATCGACACTTTCACGTCTAAGCCTCCTGATTCTTTTAGGTTTGACGATACTAGACTATATGTCCAATGGAAGGATGACCGGCTTGCTCCCCCTACAGGTTTCGCCGGAATGCTTTTCGAGGTGCAGATCAAGACCTTCCTTGCGCACGCCTGGAGCATAGCGACTCATGATCTTACCTACAAGGCAGATGAGAAGAGTTGGCCCAAAGAGCGCATCGCATTCCAGATAAAGGCTATGCTTGAGCATGCAGAAACAGCCATTCAAGAAGCGCAAAAGCTTGCCAAATCAGCATCTCTCAGAAAAACCGACAAACTATCCAAGCGCATCTCAGCAGTTATTCAGTTGTTAAACGATTCGTGGCCACCCGCTAGTTTACCTGAAGATAAAAAACGTCTTGCCGAAAATATTGACAATCTCATACAAAACGTAGGCATTGATTTAGACCGCCTGCGTGAGGTTATTCGCAAAGAAACCAGTCTCGGCAGAGGTACAGAAACGCTCAATCTATCGCCTTACTTGTCAATAGTGCAGTCGTTATTCAATCAGGAATTGCAGAAGATGAGCCGCTATGTCACAGGGCGCAATCGCAATTTCAAGATTTTTATACCCAGGGAATTGGAATTGCCGGCGTCTCTCCAAGCCGTTCAGCTAACTAACGCGGTCCTGCTCACATAGGTGCAGAAAATTATTTAGGTCCCCCATCGCTCCGGTATGTCAAGTATAATATCGCGTTCCTATAGAGGGACTTAGCACTGATGCAGTCCTTCAAAGCATCTATGACCGGTTGTGAAGGTCTCTCTTCATTCTCCATCTAAAGCGCGGCGCACTGCAAGGAGAAGCTGTCCTATATTATACGGCTTCCACACGAATCCTTTTGCGAGTTCTTCTAATCCTGCCGTGGTGGGATTATCGGGGGAAGACCCGCTCGCTATAAGGACTCTTGCGTTCGGATCAATCCTCACGAGCTCCTCAAGACATTGCCCGCCAGTCATTTCGGGCATTACCAGATCAAGGATGACCAACGAGATCCGACCGGCCTCTCTCTTGTACAATTCCAACGCCTCTTGCCCGTTTGATGCCGTGATCACGCTGTAACCGGCACGAGCGAGGATCTTCTGCGCCAAATCCCTTATAGATTTCTCGTCATCAACCAACAAGACTGTCTCCGCACCACCTTGAAGCAGAGGCTTTTCCCGGATGTCTTCCTCCAGGTCGCCCGCGTCCGGCACCGGCAAGTAGACTCGGAATGTCGCACCCTCACCCACGGCACTTTCGCACTCTATATACCCGGCGTGCTGCTTTACAATGCCGTACGTGGTGGCCAGGCCCAGCCCGGTTCCTCGGCCTATTCCTTTGGTGGTATAGAACGGCTCGAATATGTGGCTCAAAGTTTCCTTGTCAATACCGTGGCCGGTGTCAGAAACCGAAACCATTGCGTAGCGACCGGATTTAACGCCCAGATGACTTCGGCAGAATTCCTCATCAAGGACAACGTTGGACGTCTGAATCGTAAGCTTTCCTCCGTTGGGCATCGCGTCTTTTGCATTGACTGCCAGGTTCATAAGAACTTGCTGGATTTGGCCCGAGTCTGCATGGATAATGGCCAGCCCTTTCTCCGACGAAACCGTAATGTCGATATTTTTAGGTATGGTTCTCTCGAGCAGGCCCTTGACCTGTTCCACCTGATGGTTCAGGTTGATTGGGGTGAGCTTGGGCTCTACCTTGCGGCTGAACGTCAGGAGGCTTTGGACCAACTCGGCCCCTTTCCGAGCAGCCTGATTTAGCTTGCTGAGGTCTCCCCTGGCCGACAGGCCTATATCTTCGTCCATAAGAAGATATTCCGAATACCCCAAAATAATGGTGAGGAGGTTGTTGAAATCATGGGCTATTCCACCAGCCAGCGTGCCCACGGCCTCCATTTTTTGGGCATGGAGCAACTCCTTTTCGAGTAGGACTTCCCGTGTAACATCTCGCTTGACAGCTACAAAGTTCGCAATCTCGCCACGAGCATCCCGGACGGGAGCTATGGTTGTGTCCTCGAAATATACGGCGCCGTCTTTCTTCCTATCGATTAATCGGCCATTCCAGACCTCTCCGCGTATAAGAGTGTTCCACAACTGCCTCTGGAACGCCTCGTTGTAATCCTGGGATTCCAGCGGGCTAACCTTCTTGCCTGCAACTTCCTCTAGAGTGTAGCCGGAAATCCGTTCAAAGGCGGGATTGACGTACTGGGTGTTTCCATCTTTAGCAGTAATGACAATTGCTTCGGCAGCCTGTTCGACGGCTGTAGCCAACCATTTCTGCTCTACCTGGGACTTATTGCGGTCTGTGACATCGTGCAATATGTGGAGAGTTTTGAATTTCCCATCACCATCAGCGGCTACAATGCCGTCTAGCAAGACAGTTACGGGTGCCCCGTCCTTCTTGACCATCTCCAGCTCCACGCCCTGTATGCGACCCCCCGATTCTCGGCCCCAAACCCCACCGCAGGAATCTTCCTGATACTTCGGAGCTAAGAAATAGCCAAACCACTGGTTAATCACTTCGTTTCTAGAATATCCAAAAAGATCGAGCCATGTTTTGTTCACTTCGAGCACGCGGCCGCTTTCGTCCAGCGACTGGTAGGGTGAGGGCGCGTTTTCATAAAGGAATCTAAACTTCTGTTCACTTTCCCTGAGCCGCATTTCCATTTGGTGTTTGCAAAGGGCCGTCTCGATGGCACAGCGCAAGTCTGACCCCTTGAAAGGCTTTAGCAAATATCCGAAGGGCTCGGTCGCTTGCGTTCGGTCCTGAGTGCGCCGCTCCGAGTAGGCGGTCAGATAGATGACAGGAACGTTCCAGGTGTCTCGTATACTTTTAGCTGCCCCCATGCCGTCGATCTCACCGGCAAGCACGATATCCATCAGAGCGAGATCCGGCTTCGTCTCCGCGGCCTTCCGGACCGCTTCTTCACCGGTCGACACCACTCCTACGATCTCATATCCAAGGTCCTCCAACGTTACGCGTATGTCCTCGACAACTCTACGTTCATGTTCTGCAACAAGAATGCGTGATTTGCGCATTATTCCGATCTCCTGGGCTTGTAATCCGCTTCCTTAAATCGAACCCGGACTTCGGTGCCCCCGGTCTCGTGGTGGTCAAGCGGACAGGTATTTGGGCAGTGGCTATGAACTCTGATCCCCGCTCGGCCGCGGGTCCGACCGGAAGGTAGATCTTGCGCTGTCACGGCGCCGGCCGTACAAATATTTCTGAACCTCGGCTTAACTCTGGACGAAGATGCGTGTAACGCGAGGCGAAATCTTACAAATTATCTCGTAATTTATCGTGCCGCCATTGGCCGCTATGTCATCTGCGAGGATCTCTTCATCGCCCTGACGCCCGATGAGGACCGCTTCGTCGCCCACTTTGGCCTCTGGAACATCAGTGACATCGATCATGGTCGCATCCATGCACACTGTCCCCACTACTGGGACTCGTCGCCCTCTCACGAGAACCTGTCCCACGTTTGATTGGAATCGCGGGTAACCATCGTTATAACCCACATGTAGCGTGGCTATACGGCACGGGCCGGGAGTTACGAATCGCCGATTATATGAGATGCACCGTCCGGCTGGATGCTCCTTGATCTGGGCGATCTTGGTGGAAAAGGTGATCACCTGCTCAAGCCTCACCAGCGAGCGTACAGCCTCGGAAGGATATAGGCCATAAATTCCCAGGCCGGGCCTGACCATATTGAAGTGGGTCTGGGGAAACCTCACCACCGCTGCTGTGTTCCCTGCATGCACGTACCTGAAGGTGTGCCCCTGCCCTTTCAATTCATCCACTAGAGACTGAAAGGAGCAGATCTGCCCCAAGGTATAGGTATCATCGCGAGGATCGTCAGCGCTCGCGAAATGGGTCATGATCCCTTCGACTTCCAGATTCCTCATACACAGCACTTGTTCAATGAAGGGGACTGCGTCATGGACCCACACCCCGGACCTTCCCATTCCCGTGTCGATCTTGACGTGGACAGGGATTTTCCGGCCTCCCGCTGCAACCCTGTCCAGGGCATGAGCCACCTCCAGGGAGGCTACAACGGAACTCAGGCGGTACCTGACTATCTTGTCCACTTCCTCGGGAAGAACGTTGAATACAAGAATGGGAGCGTCGATCCGGTTTTCCCGCAGGGTAGCGCCTTCGTCCGGGAAGGCCACGGCTAGGTAGGTTACGCCGTTTTCAAGCGCCACCTTGGAAGTCCTTATAGAATCATTGCCATAACCGAAACTCTTCACCACCGGCATGATTGAGACTTCATCACCAACGATCCCACGAATTGTCTTTATATTGGCGGCAATTGCATCCAGGTTGACCAGTAATCGCGTGGAGCCGATCGATCCCACTAGGTCCTTGGCTATACGCTCCAGACGAAACCACCGCGAGCCTTTGAACAAAACCGCATCCCCGCGGTTCATAATTTTTTCGAGTTCCGCTGCGGCCTCGTTGTAGCTGCGCGTGTTGGTTACACGGCGGGAGCTCATCCCCTCCAGTGCTGCGGCTTGCCCGATGAGGGCAGCGTTCTCGCCGACTGTTATTAGATGGTCGAGGCCGGTCTTCGCAACATCCTTGCCCACTGCCAAATGTTCCTCGCGGCTGTGGAGTCCCAGATCGAGCATTTCACTTAGGATGGCGATCTTGCGACGGCCCTGGCCGACCTTGGCCAGGACATCCAGTGCCCCTTTCATGGATGCCGGGTCTGAATTGTACGTGTCGTTGATCAGCGTGACCCCGGTTACTGTGGTATGGATCTCGAGTCGCATCGGAGAGGGATGGAATTCCTCCAGACCCTTTCGAATCGCATCAGGAGAGGCGCCTAACAGCGTGGCGCCAGCAGCGGCCGCTAAAGCGTTAAGAATGTTGAACCGGCCCGGTACGGGAAGAGCGACATCCAGGTTCCTGCCAAAAAGGCTCATGCGGAATCGGTGTCCCCTCTCAGGAAGGGATTCCACGTTATCGGCCTTCACATCAGCGTTTTCAGATAAGCCGAAAGTGACGACATTTGCCTGAAGTCGGCCTAGGAGGCTCATGCTCAACGGATCGTCCGCATTGAGGAGCAGGAAGGAGTCGCTGGTCAAGTTCTTGAAAAGCCGCTGTTTCTGTTCCAGAGTATTTTCGAGGCTCCCCAGTCCCCCGATGTGGGCCTTGCTTATTACTGTGAGTATTCCGTGATCCGGCCGGATCATCCTTTCCAGCCGGTCCATCTCTCCTGGAAGGCTTATACCCGCCTCAATCAGCGCCACCTCGTGTTCATGCCTCATCCCGAGGAGCCCGAGGGCCGCCCCCACCTGGGTGTTGTAAGAAAGTGGCGACCTGTAGGTCTTACGCTCGATGCACAATATCGACGCAAGCATCTCTTTTACCAGGGTCTTACCGTTGCTGCCGGTGATAGCGACCACAGGACAACTGAACCGACCTCGATACGTTGCCGCAAGGTCTTGCAAGGCATTCAGGGTGTCAGCGACTTGTATCAGCGTGACGCCTTCCGGCATCGGCTTGTCAAAGAGGTCTGCACGGCTGGTCACAACGGCTCGCACACCCGCGGCCAGCGCGTCTTCTACGAAGTCGTTCCCGTTGAAATGCTCACCCTTGATGGCCCAGAATATGTGATCCTCGCCCAGCGGCTTACGGGTGTCGATCGAGACTCCCGACACCAGTCCGGCGATCGGGCCTTTTACACGTGCGGGTTGAATATCCTGGATGATTTGGCTTAAACTAAGAAATTCCGGGTTGTCAATTCCGTGTTTTTCGACAACATTGGACCGCGCACAGGTTGGCGTAGGGTGTGCCTTATTAGTATCGGGCGTGTCCGCAGGGCAGGACAGTGTCAAATTAGACGAATCCGTAGTCATGGTAACGCTCTACCACGAGAAATGAGGCAAGACAATAGCCAAGCTTAGAACTAGGGGAGACATCTTGATGAAATGTGGGAGCGCTTCTTTCCATATCTTGCAAAGGTCGTGCGAAAATGACTGAACAACGTTACAAGTACAGACGCGAAGACTTCGGCGAGCTGCCCGTCAAGCTGAATCATCTGACAATTTATCTGAACTTCTTGGATGAGTTCGTTGAGGCGACAGATCTGCTCGACATTACCGCGATACAGCCTCTGGATCTGGTCGAGCTTGACGCCAAGGACTTGGAAATTGTGAAGGTGGAATGGGTCGAGGAAACGTCAGTAGGCACAGAGCAGACCTTAGCCCTCGACTATGATTACCTTGAGAAAAAGAGCAAGCTGATAGTCAAGTTGCCTCGCGGCTTGCAGGCCGGCGAGCGTTTTCTCGTCAGAACCGTCACGCAGTGCGTGCCTTCGGATCGTCTGCTCGAAGGGATTTACAAGGATACCACCCCACCTGGCGCGCCCCAACAGTACATATCTCAATGCCAGCAATGGGGCTTTCAGCGCATCATACCCATCTTTGATGATTGCCGTGCAAAATGCACAATGACGACCACTCTGGAAGCTGATGCTCGATACACCCATCTGATAAGCAACGGCAACATCTGCAAGAAACTCAATCCTGCGGGCAAACCCATCACGAAGCCTGGTAATCCAGGCCGGCAGGTCATCACGTATGAAAACCCCATTCCCATGGCGCCGTATCTCTTCCTCGTCGCCGCGGGGACCTGGGATGTGCTCACCGATGCGGTCACCTATGAGTCCGGCCGAACAGTCCAGCTCGAATACCTTGTCCCGCCCGGCCGGGTGAACGATGCCCGTATCCCAATGGAAATCCTCAAGCAGGCAGTCTTATGGATACGCAAGACGCAGGATTACGAGTACACGGGAGAGACGTATAGAACCATCTGCATGAACAAATCGAATTTCGGTGGAATGGAGAATGTGGGGAATACCACAGTGGTAACAGATGCGGCCCTGATTGACGAGCATACTCTGGATAGATCGCTGATGTATGCCCACGCTGTGATCGTCCACGAGTTCGAACATAACCAATGCGGCAGCGAAACCACGATGGAGACTCCATTCGACGTCTGGTTGAATGAAGCATATACGGTTGACGTTGAACGCGCATTTATGGCGGATGTCTTTGATCCGGCTTTTGTTCGCCTGACCCAAGTGGATAGTATTCGCTCCCCGTTGTTAGGGCCCTTGTCCATAGAAGACGGCGGCCGTGCCGGCCGCATCGTTCGCGAAGGATTCGACGACCCGGATGATTTGATCGACGGCGTGACTTATGTCAAGGCTGCGGAGGTGATCCGTATGCTACGCTTGATTGTCGGGACAGAAACTTTCCGGGCCGGGAAAAATCTCTACTTCTCCCGATATCGGAACTCCAACGCGAACACGGACCAGTTCTTTAAGTGTTTTGAGGAGGTATCCGGCAGATCGCTCGATCTATTCAAAAGGAGTTGGCTTTACAGGGTCGGCTATCCCCGTGTGGCTGCAGCTACACACTATGACCCCTCAAGGAGCGAGTACCACGTAGATTTGCGGCAGAAGTCGGCATCAGCCCAGCAAGCTTTTCAGCTACCTTTGGAAGTCGCTCTAGTGGATAGTGAAGGCAGAGTCGTTCCAGGAACCGAGCAGGTCTTTGAATTTACGCAAGAAACCGCGCGGCTGACATTCCCGGACATTTCGGAAGAGCCCTCGTTCGCCTCCCTGAATCGTGACTGCTCCTTTTACGGTGTTTTCGGGCAAGAGACCGCCTCATCTGAAACTTTGGCCTTGCAGGTGCGTTTGGATACCAACGCCTTCAATCGGGTGGAAGCAATGCGGAGGCTCACCGACCGGCAACGGGTCAACTTGCTTCTGGATCCCGGCTACGTCATAGATCCTCAGTGGATTAGTCTCTACGGCGATATCCTTGGGGATCGAAGCTTGCCAGCGGCCCTCAAAGCTTACTTTATCCGAATTGAGGAGCAGCCTCTGGATCGAGAGTACTGCACATGGTATCGCGAACTGGTCGTCGCAAGAGAACAGCTTATGCTTGCTGCAAACCGCATCCACGTAAAGGATCTGAAAGATGCCTTTCACCGGTTGGATACGTACCGGCCGAGACAGTCCCCCAGAGACGGGATCGAGGACCGCATTCTCAAGCACGTGCTTCTGGAAATGATAGTGATAGATGATTCCGCTGACAGTCAACGGCTCATCACGGACCACTACCGGTCGGCGACTACCGCCGCGGACAGAGTTGCCGCCCTGCTGGCCCTGAATCGCAGTTCGGCGCCGGAACGCCGGGAATTACTCGAACAAGCTTATGATGCCTGGCATACACACTTGAGCGGCTACGGGAATTACCTGGCCGTAATCGGCGCCGGCACCGGGGACGACGTTTTCGACATGATCGAGATCGAAACGAAACGGCCTTCTTTTGATATTACTCAGCCTACCTGGTCCAGAGCGCTCTTTTTATCCATGGCTTCTAATAACAAAATGGTCTGGACTGATCGAGGCATACAATGGGTTGCCGATACGGTAATAGAGCTTTCACGCATTAATGCTTTTACCGCAGGCCGGCTGCTCAACACATTCCAGCATGCTCGGAAACTGAAACCTGACTTGCAAAGCAAAGTAGTCGCAGCGCTGAAGACGATTGCCCTGGCAGTCCCGGCAGAAGTCAGCCCCTCGCTTCACGGGCAGGTAACAGCTTATCTGGAGTGAAATGGCCGTCAGAGGATAAGTGCCTCAACGAATCATTCTGGCACAACGTTTGCTAATCTTCATAAAGCCCTTTCTCTCGGCAAACCCACCGAGTCCGGAGCCAATCTCATGAAAACCGAGCACCGAGTTGTTGCCCTTTCTGTGGCCTTCCTCGTCTTTGTGTGCCTAATCGACGCTTTCGTGGAGTCTTTTATATTCCATAAGACACCGTTTTGGGATTCCCTGCTCTTTGACGTTCCCAAAGTTGACATTTATCACCGCACACTCATCACGGTCTGTTTCGTCGTGTTCGGTCTAATCGTCTCGAGAACCTTGAAAAAACAGCGGCGCGCGGAGGAAGCCTTAACAGAGCATACGGCCCGCTTGGCTGAAGTAAATGACCGCCTGACCCAGGAGATTGCGGAACGCAATAATCTGGAAGAGGAACTTAGATCAGGAGAAGATCGTTACAGGACAGTAGCCGATTTCACGTATGATTGGGAGTTCTGGGTGGGTCCGGATGGCAAATTCTTGTGGGTTGCTCCGTCGTGCAAACGTGTGACCGGATATTCAGCGGAAGAGTTTATCCAGGACGCTGCATTATTCCACAACATCATCTATCCGGATGACCGCGATATGATGATGAGACACACCTCCGACTCGTTGCGGCACGAACAAGACATGTCCTTTTCTCTGGATTTTCGCATAGTGCGCAAAGACGGGGAAGTCCGATGGATCAATCACGTTTGCCAGCCGGTTCACGCGGATGACAAAAGGCTGGTTGGCAGACGGGCTTCCAACAGAGACATCACGGAGCGCAGACGGATGGAGGTGGCGCTTAGAGAGAGCGAGGCCAGGTTCCGTCATATCTACGAAAATTCTCCGGTTATGATGCACTCGATTGACGTGCAGGGGATTGTGAGGAATGTAAACGGAAGATGGCTTGAGGAAATGGGCTATTCTCGGGATGAAGTGGTCGGGCGCAGAATCGACTTTGCGATGACGCCTGTGTCGGCAAACGCGGCGCTGCACACCATTGTCCCGCAATTCTGGCGTGACGGGAGGGTCCAGAACGTTCCATATCAGTATGTGAAAAAGGACGGAACCATAATAGATGTGATCCTCGACTCCACAGTCATGAACGACCCCGCCTGGGGCCAAGTCAGTTTGTCTACGGTTCGCGACGTTACGGCACGCAAGAAGGCCGAAAGGGACCTGATTGCGGCTCGAGAGGCCGCAGAACAGGCCAGCCGTGCCAAGAGTGACTTCCTTGCGAACATGAGCCATGAAATTCGGACACCTATCAACGGCATCATCGGCATGACCGAACTTACTCTCAATACTCAACTCACTCCAGAGCAACGCGAATACCTCGAAACTGTCGAGATGTCCGCAGAGTCGCTGCTGCGGCTGATCAACGACTTCCTGGATTTCTCAAAAATTGAGGCGGGCAAGCTTGATATGGTCGCCATGGACTTTAGCCTGCGGGATTTCATCGGGAACACCATGAGCACGCTTGCGATCCATGCTCACAGAAAAGGGCTTGAACTGATCTACCACATTCCTTCCACTACGCCTGATGCCCTGTCGGGAGACCCCGGCCGCCTGCGTCAAGTTTTGGTCAATGTAGTCGGAAATGCAGTGAAATTCACTGACCGGGGCGAAGTGGTGGTACGGGTTGAAACCGATTCCGAAGACGAAAACGAACTGAGGTTGCGTTTCAGTGTGAGCGACACGGGTATCGGTATTCCTCTCGACAAGCAGCGAAAGATCTTTCAAACTTTTGAGCAGGTTGACACTTCAACATCAAGAAAATACGGTGGAACTGGACTCGGCCTGGCAATATCTTCTCAACTGGTTGAAAAGATGGGTGGCAGCATCTGGGTCGAAAGTGAACCCGACAAGGGGAGCACCTTCCATTTCATTGTCCGGCTGGGGCTGCAGAGTCAGCCCAGAGAGGCCCCCATGGTCGGAGACGCCGCTGATTTGAAAGACTTGCCGTTGCTCGTGGTTGATGACAATGCCACGAATCGGCGCATCTTGGAGGAAACGGTGCTCCAATGGGGCATGAAGCCCACGGTCGTGGACAGCGGACGAGCCGCGTTGGCGGCAATGCAAGTGGCCTACAATGTTGGTCGGCCTTTCAAGTTGGTGCTGACCGACTGCATGATGCCCGAGATGGACGGTTTTCAGTTGGCAGAGCTAATTAACCGGGACTCGCGGTTGAAGACGGCAACTATAATAATGCTCACATCTGCCGGTGAGCGGGGCGACGCATCACGGTGCGTGAATCTTGGAATCTCGGCTTACTTGTTGAAACCCATCAAACAGTCGGAGTTGTTCTTCACAGTTTCAAAAGTGCTGCAAGGGCCACAAAACCTTGAGGGTCAATCACTTATAACCCGCCATTCCATACGAGAGAGCAAACGTAGACTTCGGATACTTCTTGCCGAGGACAACCCGGTCAACCAGAAGGTTGCCGCCAGGATGCTGGAAAGGATGGGACACACGGTCTCGATTGTGGATAACGGCGCGGAGGTGCTGAGTGCTCTGGGAAAGGAAAGCTTTGATTTGATCCTGATGGACATTCAGATGCCTGAAATTGACGGCTTTGAAGCCACGCGGTCTGTCAGAGAGAGCGAAATGAACACAGGGGAGCATCTCCCGATTGTAGCCATGACCGCCCACGCAATGAAGGGGGACAGGGAAAAGTGTCTTCAAGCAGGCATGGACGGCTATATCGCGAAGCCGATCAATGCACAGCAACTCTTTGAAGCCATCGAGAATCTCTTTCATGACCGCAAGGCAGCCGACGAGCCCTCGGAGGTCCCTGCGGCCGCCAGATATCCTCTGGACAAAACCAAAATACTCGAACGAATCGGAGGGGACGAAGAACTTCTGAAAGAGCTTGCAGGACTCTTTGTCGGCGATTGCCCGAGAATGCTATCCGACATTCGAGACGCAGTGCGAGACCGAAATGCAGAGGCACTGCATAAAGCAGCCCATGCCCTCAAAGGCTCGGTCAGCAATTTTGTTGCCGAAGCAGCAGTTCAGGCGGCGCTAAGGTTGGAGATGATGGGGAGAAACCAGGATATGACAGACGCTGCCCAGGCACTCAAGGAGTTGGAACGGGAAATTGGGCGCGTCTGCGAGGGCCTGTCAGCCCTGGCTCAGGAGAGTGAGCGGTGAGAATACTAATCGCCGAGGACGATCCTGTTACCAGGAAGCTGCTGGAAGCCCATCTTGCCAAATGGGGGCATCAAGTGGTGGTCTGCTCTGACGGTGCCCAGGCATGGCAATTTCTCATTGCGGAGGATCCGCCAAGATTGGTGATCCTCGATTGGATGATGCCTGAAATGGATGGTGTGACCCTGTGCGGTGAGATACGCAAACTGGAAAAACACCCTTACACCTACGTCATACTCTTGACCTCAAAGAGTCTGAAGGTGGATGTGGTCGCAGGGCTCGAAGCCGGCGCAGACGACTACATCATAAAGCCCTTCGACGTTCACGAACTGAAAGTGAGAGTCCGAGCCGGAACACGAATTGTCAAGTTGCAGGAAGATCTGCTCACCGCCCTGCGCGCCTCCGAGTTCCAAGCATCGCACGACGCGCTCACCGGCATATGGAACAGGCGGGCCATTCTGGAAAAAATCCAGCAGGAACTAGATCGTAGCGGCAGGGATGGCACGAATCTTGGATTGGTTATTGCCGATGTGGACCATTTCAAGAAAGTAAACGATAACTACGGACATCTTGCCGGAGACGCGGTGCTCAGGGAACTGGCCAGGAGAATTGACTCATCCTTGAGGTCCTATGATTCTGTGGGGCGATATGGAGGAGAAGAGTTTATCGTCTTGATTCCCGGCTCTGACGGATCCGGAGCGGCGGAGTTGGCCGAACGATTGCGCTCGTCTATCGCGGATTTCCCTGTGCAGACAAACGAGGGCGAATTTCGTTGCACTATGAGCCTTGGCGCCACGGCTCTGGAAGGGCGAGAAGATTTTGACCTCAATTCCTTGATCAAGGAGGCTGACGGGGCCCTACTCCTGGCTAAGAACCGCGGACGCAACCGTGTGGAGCTTTCGCCGGCCACAGCGGCGAGAACGAACGGCCGTGAAGGGAGCTAATATCAACGCGCCTGCAAATAAGTGACACTTCGTTCCCGGTGGGACAGGCATCTTGCCTGTCATTTCTTGATAAACAGGCAAGATGCCTGTCCCACCACATTTATGAAACGGAGCACCAATCCATAATCTAGGTGTGATACACGATGATCGCAGAGCAGACCGCCAGCATACTCATTGTGGACGATGAACCCGACATAGGCCGAATTATCTCGAGCTGGCTGACGATGGCGGGGTACGGCTGCGTTACGGCTACCACTGGGGAACGGGCGCTCGAGCTACTGCAAGGGCAACACTTTCAGCTCGTCGTCAGTGACATCATGATGCCGGGCATGTCCGGCATCGATCTTCTGACCTTCATAAAAGACTTGTTCCCGGAAGTGGCTGTCATACTGGTGACGGCAGTGGATGACCGCAAGACAGCCATTATGACCTTGGAACTCGGGGCCTATGGGTACGTGATCAAACCCTTTGACCGGAACGAGATCCTGATAAACGTCGCCAACGCTCTGGAACGCCGGCGCCTGACGATGTTGAGTCGAGAATATGAACAGTCCCTCGAGAATGAGGTCCGGGAGAAGACTCGCGAGATTAGAGAGCGCGAGGAACAAATAGTCCTCAGATTGATCTCGGCTTCAGGATTCCGTGACGATGAGACAGGCGTCCACATCAGGCGCATCGGTCTGTACGCGTCCGTCATAGCAAAGGACATGGGATGGAATGAGGAATCCGTGACCGACATACGGCTTGCCGGGGCAATGCACGACGTCGGCAAGATCGGAATATCGGACAGCATTCTCCTTAAACCCGGCAAGCTAACCCCGGAAGAATTTGAGGTGATGAAGAAACACACGACGATCGGGGCACAACTTCTTGGGGGTTCGAATATACCCTTGCTGCACATGGCGAAGGAAATCGCCTTGTCGCATCATGAGAAGTGGGACGGCTCCGGCTATCCCAACGGGTTAGCCGCCGAGGCTATTCCAGAAAGCGGACGCATAGTCGCCTTGGCGGATGTGTATGATGCTCTTGTCATGGATCGAGTTTACAGACCCGCGATACCTGAGCCCGAAGCCTTGGACATGATGACCTCCAACAGAGGGGCACATTTTGATCCGAAGATATTCGACCGCTTTATGGCCCTGCTACCGGAAATACGGCGCATCCGGCAGGAAGTGCAAGATGAAGACGACGGGGAGCCTGGTCTATAGCAGCGGCCAAAAGTGATGTCCAAAACTGAGGATAACTCGGTGGGGACGGGTAAGATTGGTGAGACAGGCATCTGAAACCGTCTCAAAACTTGCAGAAGTACCAGAATCGTAGCACGATGCTTTGTAAGGGCATATTTCATGCCCGCCCCTGGTTGGATCAGCTTAAGATGGGCAGGCATGAAACCTGCCCCTACAAACGCTCTCTGCAATTACCTCGAAGAGGACGGGCACGGCACCTCGTGGAGCATCGCGGACCTACATCGGTATCGGGCACGATTTCGAGATTCTCATACCAGTTCGCTCTCAAACAGTGATGATCGGTTGGCAGCACACTCGGCACTGACCTGGTGCCCAGGTCAGCGGCACCCAGCATCCGATCAACATCAAGTCTTGGGTGCCACGGATCTGGGCTTTGTCAGATCCGTGCTGGTTTAGCTGATTATTCATCGTTTGATCGCGAACAGGTATCAAGGGCTTTAAGACATTCTCAGATGCTTGTCCCACCAGTCTCTATCCAGCCTCTATGTGTGCTGGACGTAGGAATAGGTCAGGGCTTTGACCACACGCCATGACTTCCCGCCGAGAACCCAACAATAACTGATCATCAGATACCCCAATTATGGGGAAGCCGTTCCACACTTCTGATCCCCACCGCCCGTTCCACCGCCTGCCGGGGAAACCGCTGCGGCGATAAAGCCGCGGAAAACCAATATGTTATCAATGACCCCCTAGCCCTCGGACCATGTGGCACGCAAGTTGCGGAGCCTAGAATCCAAACACGGCCGACCGCATCTATACGAGCAAATTATGCGGGCGAAAGCCATATGACCTGGGGACGGCAAGTCCGGAAAGGGGAGAAACGATGAAAATACAATTAAGAAAACTTCTTTGGATCGTCCCGGGGACATTGATGCTGATGGGAGCGCATTACGCGAATGCCCAGGATTTGAGCAGAATGACCACGAGAGATATGCTCCTGAAGATTAGGACGATGAATGTGGACCAGATGAGCCAAATCGTTCGGAGCATGGATCGGGACACGATGACCCACATCATCCAGAGCATGGACTCACAGACAATGAGTCAGATTGTCCGAAGCCTAGACCCGAACACTATGTCCGAAATAGCTAAACGAATATTAGTCGAATTTGCAAAAGTGCGACCGAAATCAGTAACAGCGACTGCGAGGGACCCCGAGACAAACCAGCCGCCACGTGGCGACACGAGCGTTATGATCGCAACGGTACCTCCGGCCGGCCCAGAGCAAGAGAAGAGCGCCCCGGATTTTCAGGCGCCTGAAGTTGCCCGAGAAGAGCAAATGGATCTGAGCGGCCTGGCTGTCATCGTTAATCCTTCAAACCCGGTGAATGAGCTGACGCCGGGTCAGATCCGAAAGATCTACACCGGAGAGTACACGAATTGGAATCAGGTGAACGGGCCCGATCTGGCGATTAAGGTTATGACTGTGGGTGAACCGTCTGGGGTTCAGGCAAAGCTGACTTCCAAGGCGACTGTCTCTGTTTTCGCAAGCAGTGTCTTCCTGGGTGTGGCCGGCACAACAGGGTCTTTCGGCTTTGTCCCGATGATGCAGTCCCGGCAGCTCAGATTCATAGGCGGGCACGAGGCGGTCAAGACAATGGCCGTGAAAATGGATCTGCCAACTAAGGGTGCCAGGACAGCTCATTCCGGTTCAACGACCTCAGTGGCCGACCTTTTCTTGGCTTACGGTCGGTAAGTGTCGCGAAGAGTCATCAGCATCGTCGGCCGTCTGACAGATCCAAGGACGCCTGAAAGGATACCCGTGGGCCAGCGAAACCGATCAGGTAACAACTTTCATCCCCCAGAAGAGGTCAGCCATGCAACAAAGCAATGTTGTCCCAATAACATCGGCTCGTAGCGTCACTCCTCCAACAAAAAAGATAAGCGCACGAGAAGCCGCTACGGATATTAGGGGTGGCATGAGCGACTTTCTTCTCATGGAGAAATATATGGTCTCCACCAAGGGACTTCAGAGTCTTTTCCAGAAACTGGCCGACGCCGGACTCATAAGCAAGTCCGACCTTTCCAGCAGGATGCCGCGGGGAGAAGATTCTGTTCAGCTCGACATCGTCAAGTGCCCATCCTGCGGAATGCCTCAATTCGGCACATTCGATGAATGTCCTCAATGCGGGGTCATTATATCCAAGTACCAGCAGAAATGTTCAATAGCAGCTGCGTCAAAATCAAACGGTTCCGGTGCTCATCCGGCGGCGGGTTCCACTCTTTCGGGTCAGGTATTTCATTCAAAGGGGGCAATGTTTAGAGCGGATCCCCAGCGAACCGGGTTCTACAACAGTAGGGGGGTCCACAAGCTGACTGCTTTGAAATGGAAGTTCAAGGCGGAAGGCTGGGTGGCCTCGTCGCCGGCAGTAAGTGAAGGAGTGGCATACGTGGGCAGTTACGATGGCAATATGTATGCGCTACTCACTTCTACCGGAAAAGTGCATTGGCGTCTCGATACTAAGGGGCCTATCCACTCATCTCCTGCCTTGATCGAGGGTAGACTCTTTTTCGGAAGTTTGGACGGGAGCTTTTACGCGGTTGAGGTCAAGTCGGGTAAAGCGAGATGGAAGTTCAAAACAGGCGGGCCTATCTATTCTTCGCCTGTAGTAAATGACGGCCTGGTATTCTTCGGAAGTTTGGACGGAAATGTTTATGCCGCGGACGTCCACACAGGCAGGATAAAATGGCATTTCAGAACCAGAGGACCTGTACATTCATCCCCCGCGATATGCGGTAACAAGCTCTGTTTCGGGAGCATGGACAGCGAGTTTTATGCCGTGGACCTGCAATCGGG
>JBKQMK010000271.1:0-33101 GCA_052146735.1 Desulfomonilaceae bacterium
TATTTGAAGGCTGTGGAATATTACGAAAAGTCCTTGGCAATTTTCAGAAAGCTCGGGGACCTGGGGGGCGAAGGGGATACCGTGGGTAACCTGGGTAACATCTATAACGCCTGGGGTGAGTATCCCAAGGCTGTAGAGTACTATGAAAAGTCCCTCGCGGTTGCCGGAAAGCTCGGGAATCTGGCGGGCCAGGGGAATGCCCTGAACAACTTGGCTCTTGTCTTTGCAGCCTGGGGTCAATACCCCAAGGCTGTGGAGTACTATGAAAAGTCTTTGGCGATCAAGACAAAACTTGAGGATACGGAATGTCCCAGCTATTGACACCAGCTATGTTGTGGGTTGAAAAAACCAAATCATGAACTGAGAGATGTCTTCAATCCGTAATCACTAGTTTTCTTGACATCTGCTCTATCTCTGTCTAATTATTCACTCGGACTTCTCATAGTTTCTATTTCGTGATGGGGCGCAGGCTTGCAAGGCAGACCCATCTGCCGATGCAAATGACAGAGGCTGTATCGCTTACTTAAAGAGGAACAAATGAGATACTGGCAGGTTGCAACAGGATCAGAAGGCCGGAATTATTGGGAGGTTTGCCTGAAATTCGGGATCGCATTCATTGGGTGGGGTGGTGACTACTGTCCTATGGATGATGTTCAGCCAGGGGACGTGCTTATATTGAAGACAGGAAAAAGTGTAGCCGCCGTAGGACATGCTGTTAAGCGGGGTAGCATATGCAATGGCAAAGACGAGAAAGAGTGGCTCAATGATTTTGACGGATGGGCACTTCCAGCGTACTGCTACGTAGAGTGGCACAAACCTCCACAGCCCATAGGCCAAAAGGACCTTACACGAGCCACCATGCAGGGAGTGAATAGCCAAGACTTGAAGCAATGGGCCGACTCTATTCTCCAACAATATCCCGCTCTGGATTTTGACCCAGAGCCTTCCCCGACGACGGAAGTGAATGACAATGAAATACGGGACTTCCTCATTCGTGGTCTAAGTGTATCTAGAGCTGCAGAACTCAACGACGCGTTCACCAGGATTCGATTGCTCGCCAAGTACTACCAGAATAACTGTGACGGGAAAGTGGTGAGAGAACATGAGACCCGCACATTCCTCGTCATTCCTCTCCTATTAGCGTTAGGATGGACCGAACAGCAGATCAAGGTGGAATATCATACACATGCAGGTAAGGTGGACATCGCGGGCTTTGACAGCCCCTACCACGCGGTTGTCCAAACAGGGATGACCAACAATCACTGCGTCTTGTTGATCGAGACAAAAGGATTCAGCCAAGGGTTGCACTATGCGCCTGCACAGGTAATGGCCTATGCCCAATCATTTCCTCAATGCAACGTCGTTGCTGTTTCTAACGGATTTTGTTACAGGATATATGTAAAACATGTAGAAGACGATAAAAGCTCATTCAAGTTTATCGCCTATATGAACCTGCTCGATCCCAGAGATAGATACCCGCTCGATCCCAAAAGCGTCGGTGGGACCGAGGAAGCCTTTTTGCATCTTCTGCCGTGAAGATGCCAATGTCCACCACTACTTAAATTCTAGCTCTAATGTATCTGCCCACAGTTTACATCCGGTTTTATATCCAGCACCGATAAATATCAGCACCAATGGCGCAATAAATACAACCGCCCACCCTACGACTGGGGTAAGAAGCGTAGTTGCGAATGCCAAAAGACTTGCTTTACCAATACCCATCTCAGCCAATAGTTTCTTGCGGGTCTCCTCATCGGAACCACAGACTAGGTCGTAAGCAGATTTTTCTTGTTCTTCACGAAAGACTTCTCCCAATTGCTTAGAGGATTGTTGAGCCTCGGGGTCTCTTGGAACATTAAGAAACGCAAGTTGAGGTCTTCCAGAGCGCCCGGCATGAGGATTTGAGAGGGAGGGAATTTCCATGAGCTCGGAGCAACAAAAAGGCGCCATTCGCGGGTACTTCGTCAAGCAATTGATGCTTTTGGTGATAACCGTCATCTTAGCGGCCTTTTTTACCATTCCTTTGGTGAAGGCTGTCAAGATGGCTCTAGATCCCGCAGAACTCGAGCAGAATCTAAATCGTGCGACGCAAGAAGTGGCGGGCCTTGAGAGAAAGGCCATGGTGGCTCAGTCAAGGATTACCATGGGAGTCGGTGACGACCAAGCTCGCGAAAAGTTAGAGAAGGAAGTTGAAGAGCTAAAGCGGCAAGTGACAGTCAAGGAACTGGAGAACAAAAACTTGCAAGATCAAATGGCTCTGGTGCGCACCATGCTGGAAGTGGTGAAGGCCAACCCGCCGGCCGCACGAGTGCCGGTAGTAGACACCGGTCACCAATTCTTCGATCTCTTGACCAAACTTTTCGGTTGTATTGGCTCCCTGTTTACCGGAGGAATGTTTGTGCTTTCGTGGTGGCGAAACAGGCGAAACCCCGCGGCAGCAGAATCACAGGCATAACATCTAATGGTTGAAACCATGTATGAGACGTAGGACATGATGGTCTGAAAATTTAAAGCACCGCTGTCAGATAAAGTCTCAACTACTACGTTTACAAAGAAGCCAACAGCCTAATCTTCCAGGGGGACGAACATGTCCTCAGCTTCTTCGGTCATGGCGGTCATGTCTCCCACTTGCTCATGGATCCTGTCGAAGGCTTCCTCCGCTGTACGAGTCTTAAGGTCTTCTTCCCGTAACATGATAGAAACCAGCTCGTTGAAGTAGGCCTCATCGGCAAGATGTATCTTGGTGAGTATATCCAAGGTCTCTTCGTCTGTTACTTCGAGGTCATCAGGCTTCAGTTCGCCCCGGTCCATTTTAACAAGGAAATCGGCAGGAAACGAAGCCTCCTCCTCCTCTTCGTTCTTGTCTTTGGATCCAGTCCACGGCCTCAGCACTTTGTCCTGAAATGCAGAGGCGACCACCTTAATCTCAAGACTCCTTAAAAGCTCGCCAAAGCGTGCGTCTCCTTCTTCAAGGAAGCTCACCATCCAGTGATAAGCCGTCTGCGGGTCAGTGATGCCTTTGGCGGAAAATAACTCCTGATCGAGGTCGAGCACCGACTGGACTCGGTCCGGCTTCACGAGCGAAAGCACCCCAATGTGCGTGGAGCTTTGGGATTTCATTATTCGAAAAAGTGTCCTGTCGCCCAGCCCTTCGACAATCTCGCGGCTTTTCTCGTCATCCAGCAGGAACAGCAGGTCTTGTGCTCCCTTGGGATCGTGCAGAGCCTCGTGGCTGACCAGAGAGATTTTCTCCTCTCCGGTGAGTGCTTCCATGAGTTGGGCGGCTTGGCGCGGATCTGTCTTTATCAGATCCAGCACGCGGCTCCCTCGCTCGGAAATTGGAGCAAGGTAAGTATCCTGCGGCATATCTGCTATGTCTCCTCTGCTTTGGTCCAGCGTGGGTCCTCAATCGAGCGGACGGTTTCGAACATCGAATCGTCACCGCCGAAGTCTTCCGAGGTCCAGCCCTCTTCAGGGGGGGCGTACGACTCTCCGAGATTCAGGACAACTCTTCGACGCTCCCTGCTGATTGTCATCAACTGGAAGGCCCTTACCAGATTCGAGCTTGTTTCCTCGTCAGGCGAGTCTCGGAAGGAAAATATGACCTCCCTCAAAATAGGAGCGTGTGACTTGTCCAGTTGTAGCCCTTTCACCGCAAGGACCTGTTCGAGCGACGGCGCAGAATCATCGTTCAACGATCCGAGCAACATGTCCATCAGGCCTCTCGACAGCCGGACAAGGTGCCTCATGCTGAAGGCCAGTGTAACCGAGTCCATTGCAAGGGGACTCGTGCCCACAACTTCCAAGTACTGCAATTCGCGGCCTGTATTCTCCGAGCAGAACTCTTCGAAGCTCGCGAATTCTTCGCTAATTTCCGGGCTGACTGGAATCTCGTCATCTAGAGGCATGGCTATCCCTCCGTCCACTCTAAAACTATTGTAACTCCATTCCTTGAAAGGTTTCAAGAGTGGAGTGCTCGTCAACGGTGTTGGCGGTCACTTTCGGGCTGCACTTGGACGAGGAACAGCGGCTCAATCTTCTTGTTGACTGAGGACCTTCGGTATGTATGACAACCTCCACTCATTAAAGCAGGTTCTTTTAATTCCAACAAGTTACATCTCGTTAACAACCCGACCCGGGCAGCGGGTCACTTGGACCTACGGATCTCTATCTATACAACACAACCAAATGTCCTAAATTCCCGCACTGAGGGAAACCGGATTCGCCGCAGAGAACGCGGAGGATGCGGAGAGAAAAATAGCTTAAACTTGGCCGCAATAGACGCATGACATGCAGTCTGGGCGTGCGGTGGAAAAGTGCAGCACCAGTTGCATGATCAGGCATTTGCCTTGTTGATTGTCAGGGTTTTCCTGCTTACCCCTCTGTCCAGTTTTGGGGGTACATTATACCACTGTCCGGACAAGTACCATTTAAAGTTCACCAGATTAGCTGCACTTCCTTGATATTCTTCAGTGAACAATACAGCAAAAAGAACAAACCGGGAATGCTATTCAACGTCAGCTTTTACTCTTTCTTGTTATAGTTCTCGCTTCTTCAGGAATAGGAGGTGGAACAGGCTCGCCGGAGATCTTTTTCACCGCGCCAAAGCGAGAGGGGCAAGCTTCAAAACAAGTAGCGCACTTTATGCATTTCTCCTGATCAATTACATGGATCTGGTGCTTGCCGCCTACTACCGCCTCTGCAGGGCATCTCTTAAGGCAAATCGAACACGCTTGGCACTTTTCCGGGTCGATATAGTAGGAGACCATTTCACGAAATAACTTCTCTATCTCGTCACTCGTGAAAAGTCCCTCATGGTCTTCGGGGTTGTCAAAACGTGACGCCAGCTTGTCCTGGTTCACCATCTTAATGTACGGGACTAACTTTGTAATTTCTGCAAGTTTCGACTTTACTTCATTTTGGTCCATTCCTTCGCTTTCACCCAGTGGCCCCAACTCTTTCACCTGCTTGACAAAACCATTAACGGCTTCGACAAAAAGGTTGGCTTCAGCGCCGGACATAAATTCGATCTTCAATCTCTCCGGGTTCAGCCCTATGTGCTCCATTATTCTCTCAGCCAAAAGTACCATATTGAGTGCATGGTAGTTGCCATGAGTAGCATAATTGCATTCGTTGAAACGGCAGCCACCAATAAATACTCCATCCATTCCGTTTGAGAAGGCTCTGAGTACAAATCCCAGGTCGACTCGACCGGAACACATGACGCGAACAAGTCTCATTTCAGTTGTATATTGTAGTCTGGAAACTCCAGCTAAGTCGGCTGCGCCGTATACTCACCAATGGCACACAAACCCCAAGATCTTTGGTTTGAATTTAAGTCCTGCACTCATGTTCTCACCTCGTATTTGGCAATCCCGGCTTTATTCATCCGCATGTTTCCATCTCAAATCGCAGCATCCATTGGCCGTATCCTCTTCCTCCGGAAACGCCGCATCAATTTCGCTCAAGAGCTCTTCATCGGTATAGTGCTTCAGTTGTATAGCCCCTGTCGGACACTTTGTGTTGCAGAGACCATCTCCTTTACAGAGGACAGGAGTGACCAACGCCTTCTTCCCTTTTTTTGTATCGCGAAGTTCTAAGGCACCATAAGTACAGGCGGAGACACATGCTCCACATCCTATACACTTACTCTCATTCACCCGGCACACAGAGCCGGACGCTACGACGATGTCATGTGAGAGAAGCGTTAAAACGCGTCCTGCAGCTCCATAAGACTGGTTGATCGTTTCCTGTATAAACTTGGGGTAATGAGCCAGTCCACAGAGATAAACGCCTTCTGTACCGAACTCAACTGGCCTTAACTTGACATGGGCTTCTTTGAAGAAGCCATCGGGGCTCAAAGTTACCTTGAATAACCCGGCAACTTCCTTGGTAGCCGCCGAGGGAATGACAGCGGCAGCCAAAGCAATAATATCGGCATCCAGTAAAAGCTTCTTGCCTAAAACAAAATCGGTCACGGCAACCTTTAGAACGGGCCGACCCTCATCCGACTCGCCGGCTTCCACCTCAGGATTATCCTGTGGCTCATAGCGGATGAACTTTATGTCTTTGTTTGAAGCCTCCCGGTAATAATCCTCGTTGAACCCATAGGTTCTAATATCCCGAAAGAGGATGTAAATGTCCATCTCAGGATTTATCTCTTTCAGTTTCAATGCGTTCTTTACAGACTCACTGCAACATAACCGGCTACAGTAATTTCTCTCTTCATTTCTGCAGCCTACGCATTGGATCATCACGAGACTTTTCGCGTCAATTATCTTTTCGTCCCCCTTGGCGATCCGCTCCTCCAACTCAAGGTGGGTCATTACCCTGTCATCTTCACCATAAAGGTATTCGGCAGGCGTATATAGATCAGCACCGATAGCAAGAACCGCTGCACCGTGTTTTATCTCCGTGAATCCTCTTTCAGACTTCACCGCTGTCACGAAATTCCCAACATAACCTGTAGCATCCGTGATTGTCGCATCATGATAGACATGTATTAACCGGTGTTGATACACCTTTGCTATGAGATCGCGCAGGTACTCCTGAACATCCAGTCCATCGAGCGTGGAATGAATCCTTCGTGCCATACCCCCAAGCTCCGTATTCTTTTCCACCAAGTGCACCTCATGCCCCTGGTTGGCAATGGAGAGAGCACAATTCATGCCGGCTATGCCTCCACCGACCACCAGAGCGGCCTTGTCGACCGGCAGATCAAATTCCTGTAACGGCTCCAACCGGCAAGCTCGTGCTGCCGACATCCGGATGATATCCTTTGCCTTCTGTGTGGCCTCCTCTTTTTCTTTAGAGTGGACCCAGGAGTTGTGCTCCCTGATATTAGCCATTTCGAAGTAATATTGGTTAATTCCCGCCTCCCGAAGGGTGTCCCGGAAGAGCGGTTCAAGGGTCCTGGGGCTGCAGGCAGCGACAATCACTCGATTGAGCCCCTTTTCCTTCGTCATGTCGCTTATTTCTTTGGCGGAGTTCGTAGCGCATGAAAATAGCTGTTCCTGGGCATAGACAACATTCGGCAGCGTTTTACAGTACTCCACTGTTTCAGGAACATTGACTATCCTTCCGATATTGGCCCCACAATGACATACAAAGACTCCTATCCTTGGCTCTTCCTCGGAGACATCCCTTTCAGGAGGATATATCCTTTCTTTGGCAAGATTTCCTCGCCTGTAGTCAAGGAGCTCACCGATTTGAGAGCTCGCCCCGCTGGCGCTGAAGACCGACTCGGGGATATCGATAGGACCCTGGAAGCCTCCGCTTACAAAAATCCCAGGGTTGTTCGTGGACATGGGATTGACAGGGTCGATCCTGCAAAAATCATGATGATTGAGTTCTATGCCGAATTTGTTTGCAATGGACTTCACATTAGCAGGAGGATTCAATCCAACGGACAATACCACCAGGTCGAACTCTTCTTCCTTTACACCGTGTTCGTATGTAGAATATCGCAATGTGACATTTTTGGTTTCGGGGTCCTCTCTCACTATCGAAGTGTAGCTTCTGATGAATCGAACCCCTGGAAGTTCCTCTGTCCTTTGGTAGTATCGTTCAAAATCCTTCCCATAGGAACGAATATCATTATGAAATATCGTACACTCGGCCTCGGCGTCATGATCCTTCGTCAGAATCACCTGTTTCTGGGTATAAGTGCAGCACACGCCTGAGCAATAACTGTTTTCGCCCGGTGTAACCCGTCTGGAACCGACGCATTGAATCCAGGCCACTTTATGAGGGTGCTTTTGATCGGAACCACGGAGTATTTCCCCTTGGTACGGGCCCGTGGAGGATAACAGCCGCTCATAGTCCATGCTGGTTACGACGTTCGCAAACTCACCGTAGTGATACTCCTTCTTCACCTTTGGATCGAAGGGCTCAAGGCCGAGAGACAGAATGATCGCCCCTACCTCTATTTCTTTTTTCTCCGCCGTTTGCTTCAAATCTATTGCCTTATTCTTGCACACTCCTTCGCAAATACGACATTTGTTCTCTTTGAGGTAAAGACAGCTTTCATCAATATATGCAATAAGGGGAATTGCCTGAGCAAAGTATATGTGGACGGCTTTATTGTCCGATATTTCCTGATTATATTGATCGGGGTATTTGGCCGGGCAGTATTCTACGCAGGTAGTACAACCCGTGCATTTATCCTCAAGAATATACCTTGGCTTTTTAGTCAGGGTTACCTTATAGCTTCCTACTTCCCCCTCTACACTGTTGACTTCAGTATAGGTGAGGACCTCTATATTGGGATGCCGGCCGACCTCGACCAGCTTTGGTGCGAGTATTCACATGGAGCAGTCATTGGTGGGAAAGGTCTTGTCCAGCTGCGCCATATGGCCGCCAATGCTTGGCCCTTTTTCAACCAGGTAGACTTTGAACCCCGCCGTGGCCAGATCAAGAGAGGCTTGAATGCCGCTGATTCCTCCACCAACAACCATTACGTCTCCAAAATTACTGTCTCGGAAACTTTCGAACATCTGTTCTGTAACTTGTTCTTTTTCCACTTTCTATCACCTCATCAGGGTACTTCGGTTCCCTCAATCAATTCCTGGATGATCTCCGTGATGTCTTTCACCTCGATCTTTTCGGCAACATCCATGGTGATCCTGCTGTCCTCAAGCATGGTAATGCAATAGGGGCAGGAAGTAGCCAGCACCTCGGCCCCGACCCCAAGAGCCTGTTCAATCCTGAGATCACAGAATCTCTCACCCTTTTGGGTTTCCATCCAAACCCTGCCGCCTCCACCTCCGCAGCAGAGACTATCTGAGCGGGACTCATCCATCTCATTCAGCTCTAAACCCGGTATCTTCTTTAAGACCCCCCGCGGCTCATCATAAATGCCGTTATGTCGACCCAGGTAACAAGGATCGTGATACGTAACTTTCTTCCGATAATCCTTCTTAAGCTGAAACCGTCCCTCGTTCACCAACTCGAACAGGTACTGGGATATATGAACCACCTCAAAGTTCACCCTGAATTCCGGATACTCGTTCTTGAAGGTATGGTAGCAATGAGGGGAAGAAACAAGGATTTTCTTGACCCCATTATCGATAAATGTTTTAATGTTTTCTTTGGCCAGACGCTTGAATAATTCCTCATCGCCCGTCTTGCGGATGCTTTCTCCACAGCAATTCTCCTTGGAGCCCAGGATACCGAAATCCACTCCTGCCTTATTGAGGATACTGGCTGTGGCTCTGGCGACTTTTTTCAATCTTGGGTCATAGCTGAGATAGCAGCCGGGAAAATAGAGAATTTCCATCTCTTCGGTGAACGGTTTTACAGAAAGACCTTCCGCCCAAGCCGCCCTCTTTTCTCGATCTTCCCCGAATGGGTTTCCTTGAGCAACGAGGCCTGCGTTTATGGTGCGGATAGGCTTGACAGGAGCAGGAAAAACCCCATATTCCGTGGCAATCCTGCGCAAGGCGATACAGGAGTCTATCTGTCTTACATCCCTGGGGCACTGCTGAGGGCATTTTCCGCAGGTCGTGCAACGCCAGATATCTTCACTTTCTATCTCCGTCAAACCGAACGTAGCCTCTCGGACGATCTTGCGTATGCTGAAGGTTCGAACCCTGTTCCACGGACAAACCGCATCGCATAATCCGCATTGAAAGCATCTTTTAAAGGCATCTCCACCGTTTGCCTTGACGACATCGATGATCTCTTTATAGGGGGTTACAGTCTCCACTGTTTTCCTTCCTCTTCTTTCGGCCTAATGTTTCAGCCCTTCTTTGACGCTGCCATCCGGGCGACGGTATCCATGACCTTCTCCAAGCCATACTTGTCGATCATGCATTCCAGTCCTATCTCTACGTCCTCCTGCTTCACTTCTTCTTCTACTTCCTCTTCCCTTTCTTCGTAAATCAGGGCATCGTTCAAGCACCACTGAACACAAAGGGGCTTTTCTTGTGACGGATCGTCTTCACACATATCGCATTTTAGAGGGAGTTTGGAATCGGGTTCCTTGAAAACATCCCTTGATGGGCAGGAAGCCCTGCAGAAACCGCACTCGTCGTATTCTTTTCCATCAATCACGTATTTGTCTCTGCCCATACATTCGGCTGGAGCATACTCACCAGCATACACAGGAAGATACATGTCTCTCAGAGGATCACGAATCAGCCGAATACGAGACCTTGCCGGATTATTGGAGCTGTACTTCGGCGTAGCATGGAACGCGGAGCAGGCTACCTCACAGGCCCGGCAACCGTTGCATTTGTCGACGTCGATCTTTATGGATTTGATTATCTTCTTTTTTTTCTCACCCATGACGGTTACCATCCCTTCGCTCTATATCTTCTCTTCCGCCAGAGTCTCACTGGAAGGAGAACCTTCATTGTCTGAATAGATCCCTCTCTTTTCGAAGTCTTCGAATACGTAATCCAAACCCAATTCACGCAAAGACTCTTCGGTGGGAATACCCTGATTGTTCCACCCCTTGAATTTGTAATATGTATCCAAAAGTTCCTTTTCGAGCTCGGGAAATCTTTTCTTCCAATGGTTCTCCGGGGGCTTGTCATCTTTCCTCCTCATGCCTCTTCTCATATTAAAGGCTCTAACTAAAGTCCGGTATCTCTTGGCCGCTTGTGTTAGTTTGGCTTCGTCCATATCGATCCCGGTACCTGATGAGATAAATTTCGGGTAATTATGTATATGATACGGAGGCTTCAGGGGAAATGATGATAAACCGGAGCACATCCCGAGGGCATCATCAATGTAGTGCATCCTCTCTTGCCAGTCGACAATATCACAACACATTTCAACGGTCGGGTAATAGGGCATCGACTTTTCCCCGCGTGGTTCCCAGTCCAAAAAATATTGCTTAAACTTTTCATCCGGAACCTGGAACCAATCCTTTACAAACGCTTCTCTCTCCTCTCTCGTAGGAAAGGGTGCCTGGGGGAACTGCCCTTCAATCTGGGTAATGTTCATCTTCTCGCCGGTAGCATACATAAGGAAATAAATGGGATTCAGCATTGATAGCTTGAGAGGAAGCTGCTCATGTTTCTTAATATTATTATGAGCATAGGCTTCTGCGCCCTTACCAATCTGTTTGGCCGCCCAATAAGTCCCATTGGCCAAAACGTCTCCAATCCCTTCCCGCCGAACAATTCTGTCAAGTAACCAGTAGAATCTCCCCTCATTGTCGGACGGCATTCCCGGGAAGTCATCGTCAGTCAATATGCCGTTTTCGTAAAGCTCAAGGGCAAAGGCCATGACTTGCGGGGCTGAGAATGCGTCCACCCCGTGCTCCGTAGCACTTTGGGCGATACCCAAACCAAATTCCAGGTCCGAGAAGGCCGCCATGGTATAAGTAAGCTTCGAGAAGCATTTCATCATGTAGGTGGGAAGTCCCGGGGGAGAAATGGTTGCCCCGCATGTCATCGGGCAGTTGAAGCAACTGATCAACCGCGTCCGCATACTATCCAGAGTCTCCGCCCACTGCTTTGCGATTTCTTCATTCCAAAAATCTTTTCTACGGACGCGTGAATTTCCCCACATGAAATTTTCAGTGTGCCACTTTTCATCATGGACTTTCATCTCTTGGGGCGACCCCAGCCCGGCTAAAATGGGCATGACACCGGGAATCGGATTTTCATTCCGGAATTTTATGTATTTCAGCACTTCGTTGCAGAGCGCCATAAACTCAGCCGGTTGGGCAAGATTAATGTCGTTTGTTCCACGAACAGCGATCGCCTTTACCCCTTTGTCTCCCATAACGGCGCCTATCCCGGCTCGACTTGCACTGGACCTACCCTGTTCGATGGAAGCAAAATAGACCCTGTTTTCACCGGCCAGGCCGATAGCGGCCACCTGGGCGTTCGGCTCCTTCAGCTCCTGTCGAATAAGCTCTGCCGTTTCAACAGTGCCTTTGCCCCGCAAATGAGAGGCGTCACGTATTTCTACTTTGTCATTGTTTATCCACAAATAGACCAGATTGGGGGACTTGCCGCGAAGGATCACTCTGTCATAACCGGCATACTTTAATTCTGGTGCCCAAAACCCCCCCATCATTGAAAATGCCATTAACAAAGTTTGAGGCGAAACGGTTGAAACGATGGTACGATTGCAACCGGTAGCCGGTGTGCCACACAGAAGGCCGGCGCTGAATATTAAAAGATTATCGGGAGAAAAGGGTTCGACTTCGGGGGTAACCCTGTCCCATAGTATCTTGGCGTTAGTACCCAGGCCCCCCAGATAAAGCTCGGTGTCTCTTGGGTCGGTTTCTACCCTCTCGATGTTTCCTCGGGTTAGATCAACCTCTAAATTAAACCCTGTTTCTGCGTACCTCATTTCTTTACCCCTTACACTCGGCTTGCAATATGGTGGTCCGCGCTTCTGCAACCAAAGAAGTGATAATTCCTGCTCCCTTAGTGGCCGAACCAAGCTTTTCTCGATAATATTCCGGTCGAGGCGCTCCGAAGTACATGCTGTCGATTACTGCAATGGCACCGACGTCTTCTACTTTCATAGGACGGATCTGAACATTCGCCGGATCAATATTCCTTTTGTTCACGGTGGCCTGCCTTTGCTGAATGGCCTCGGAGCCTCAATACTCAATAATATAATGGAACCTGTTAGACCTGCCGTCTGGGCTCCGAAGGTCATGTTGACCGAGACTTGGTAACATCCTTAATACGAATATAACTTATATAAAAACCATGTCAAGGCTTTTTGCATTTTGCTAAAAAAAAGGCTACCCACATGTCGCTGAATCGCTGGACAAATCGCCACCGGATTTCTGGGCATTCGAGTTTGCCTGGAGGCAGATTGAGCGGCATTGGTTTATCGAAATGTGTCGAGAAGAGTAGACCAGCTAGGTAGGGCGGTCATGGGCCTCCCTGCGTGTCATGAGAGGGCATAGAAGGTCTTTTTAAGCGCTCTTCACGCCTTTATCGCACGGAGAAGGAGGCTGATCATCTGTTCGGTGTTGGCCGCGGTGGGCTTGCGCTTCACGAGCATCATTCTTCCCAGGGCTTCATGCTCGAACGTACCCTGGATCATGTGCATGTAGAGATCAACTTCGAAATCGGCCCTGAAGACTCCGCTTTTTCTTCCTTCTTCCACGATGGATCGGATTAATCCCCAGAAACGGTGGGTGTTCCTGTACGCCTGAGACTCATAAAATGCGGGGTTTCGATACAACTCCAGGATCAGGACACGAGTTTCCCACTCGCGTGTCTGAAAATCCAAGGCCCAGCGCCGGAGCAGGTACAAGAGACGTTCGTACGGATCGAGCCCGCCCGAAAACACGCGTTCCAATTCTTCGGCAAGTTCGTCGAACCAGTTTCCCGGAACCGAGAGAAGAAGGTCTTCCTTGCTCTTGAAATACTGGTAGATTGAAGCCTCGGCAATTCCCGCTTTTCCAGCGATTTCCGAAATTGTTGCTCCACCATAACCCTTTTCTCCGAAGACCTCTGCTGCGGCCTGCATGATTGCGTGCCGCCTCATTTGACCTCGAGTGGGTTCGTCTCCGTTTTCATACCTGGGCCTTTCTTCACGGCGCCAGATGGCTGCCTTAATCATAGAACAGAGTTGGTCAGCAACTTTGGCGGGAGCGTAAGCCTGGTCGAAAAATAGCCATCGCAGAACAACGCTGTCAATGGCTCCAAAAATAATTTCTAGGACCAGGATCGGTTCGACGTGGGGGTCTATCTCACCGTCCTGAATCCCTTCTCGAATGGCCTCCGAAGTAAATCCACTGTATCGCCGTATCATTTCATAAGCAGGGGATTTATAAAAAGCAGGCTGGGTTCTGAGGTCCCGCAAAAGAATAGACGTATAAGCCTGATTAATGGTCAAGTCCCTGAGCTGGTGCCACATGAGCTTTCTCAGCTTGGGTTCCGCGCCCTTCATCCCCTGCAAGTGTTCGGTGATTCCGGCAAGAGTTTTCTTCAGGTGGGCCTCAGGCACAGCAACCAGGAGATTTTCCTTTGTCTTGAAGTACTGGAATATGGAAGCTTCATGCACTCCGGATGCCTGAGCTATGTCCGCGATAGTCGTCTGATGAAAACCGCGAGATGCAAAAAGCTTCTCAGCGGCATCCGTAATAAGTCTGCGCTTGAGGTTCGCGGAAGGGGCCCGCTTTCCGGGGGAGGCGCTTTTTCGGTTTGGCTCCAGGCTTTCAGCCATGATAGGCTCCGTAGGGTTGGGGAGTGCCCGAGTTAGGCATTTACCAAAACCGAATATCACTTACACAATGTTTCTGTCAAGAGGTTCTTGTTGGAATTCTGTCTGATGAGGAAGAAAGCTGCTTGCAACAGACGTCAGCCTTAGGGAAGAAAGAAATGGAGACTGGATTCCCGCGTTCGCGGTAACGGCGGAAACATCATGTGCCGGCCGGACTGAAAGAACTGGATGTGTCCATGGGCAGGCCGGTAGAACGGGAGTGGGGGAGCCGGCTATTAACCTGGGAAATGGCCCGATTATCGTTGTGGGTCAAGCCCCGCCAAAGAGATTTCTTATCCCTCGCAAAAAGCTCTTGACAGAATTCTGACATAAGCGGTAGTCAGGTTAGTGGACAAACCAAATACTTGTCAAATCAGCGCCACGCCTCCAACGGCTCCGATCGCTCAACTTCGTTCCACCGCCTGAGAGCGCTGACGCCTAAACTAAGGATACCAACGGAGGAGACCATGGGCATGAAGGATATCGATCCGGAAAAGGTAAAAATTCGGGTAATGAAGCAAGATCACCTGGATTCAATCACTGCGATAGACAGCATGTATTGTGGGACTTCAAGGTCCTAATATTACAATGATAACCTTGCTGAGGCCACGAAGGGCGCTGGGATCGACACATCCCTCGTCGCGGAGTTCGATGGCGAATTGATCGGCTTCATAATGGGGTAGCTCTATACCGGCGAATTTGGAATACCCGAGACCACCGCAAATCTGGACACAATAGGCGTTCATCCCATGGTCGCGGGGAAGGGCGTTGCCGGCAAACTCTTCGAGCAGTTTTCTGTTCAGATGAGCAAGCTGGGAGTGACCACCCTTCAGACGCTCGTGGAATGGAATGACAAGAACCTCATGCTCTTTTTTCACCGCTCAGGTTTTGTGCCATCAAAGCGCTTGAGCTTGGAACTGGGGTTGAAGTAGTCAACCCGCGCTACTTGATCATTAAGCCTGGAGCGCCTCGATTTTAATAGAGTCCATCGCCACTTTGGAGAATCACACCAGAAGGAGACAGGCATTATCGAAAAGTTCATGAAATGGTACGAGAATCGGCATGATTATCAAAGGGACTGGAACAAACAGACCGGCAAGAAGATGGTTGTTTTCTTCTGCACCTATGAGCCGGAAGAGATCTTCTACGCCTTCGACATTTTGCCCGCGAGAGTGTTAGGATCGCAAGAGATCACTTGAAATACAAGACCACGATGATGGCCTCCATAGCCAAAAATTGGAAGGTGGACGGCATCATCCTCCATTACAATCGCGGATGTGAAGGCCTCAGCGTGGGTAACGCGGAGAACAGGTCGGGTCTCCTCGACCGTGGGTTCAAGGTCATGACCTATGAAGGAAACATGGGTGACGAACGGGGATTCGATGAGAAAGCAACCGAGAACAGGATCGACATCTTCCTGGACAGCATGGGGCTGAAAAGACCCAGATGATATCGGAAAAATAACCGGCAAAGGGGTTGACACCGTGCCAGGCCCTTAGCGGGAGGAGGTTTTCGACATGATCACTGCAGGGATAGACTGTGGCGCGAAGAACACCAAAACAGTCATTGTGAAAGACGGGAAAATAATAGGGAGAGGTTCGGTACCGACCGGCTTTGAGCAGGATCAAGCCGTTAAGGAATCCCTCGAGCTCGCGCTGAAAGAGGCCGGGATCACGAGGGATCAAATCGAGCACATCGGCGGGACAGGCTCCGGAGCCAAATCTATACAGGAAGCTGACATAAAGGTTAACGACATCAAGGCAATGGCAATGGCCGCGAATTTCTTCTTCCCCAGTGCTCGAACCGTCGTGGATGTCGGTGCAGAAGAAGCACGAGCCGCTAAGTGTGACAAAAAAGGGAACGTGGTAGACTTTGCCGTCAACGAGAAGTGTGCGGCGGGCGCTGGTGCGTTCATTGAAGCAATGGGACGGACGTTGGAGACTCCTCTCACTGAGATGGGGACCCTGGCCTTGTTTTCAAGCAATCCGATCCCTTTGAATGCCCAGTGCACGATTTTTGCCGAATCCGAAGTGGTTGGTCTTATTCATGCCAAGACCGAGAAAAAGGACATCTGCAAGGCTATCCTCGACGCGCTGGCGAGTCGAATTGTGTCGATGATCCGTCGTATAGGAGTGAACCCGGACATCGTGATGCTCGGCGGCGTAGCATATAATCCCGGATTCGTGACTGCTCTCCAAAGGGAGTTGGCCGTGAAAAAGATCGATATCCCGGAAGCCCCTGAATTCGGAGCGGCAGTGGGAGCAGCGGCGGTCGTAGCGAAAGACGGCCAATAGCACGTACTGAAAAGGAAATCGGAGTATATATACACATGGCTGAGGAGCAGAAACGCGAATTCTGGAGATGGGAAGAAACCAACTGGGTCAATCCTGACGTAAAATGGGAGGACGCCGAGTTTATCACCGTAGGAATTGATGTGGGATCGGTCAGTTCTCAGGCCGTAATAATGGCCGACGGTGAATTCTACGCTTATGGCAACATGAGGACGGGCTCGGACAGCCCGAACAGCGCCCGAAACGCTCTCAAGTTTGCTCAGGAGAAAACCAGCCTCACCGAGGACAGAGTCCATTATTTCATTGGGACCGGCTATGGCCGTGTCAATGTCCCAATGGCTGACCGCACTGTCACCGAAATCGCCTGCCACGCAAGGGGCGCCAACTTCATCTACGGACCCCGGGTACGGACCGTGCTGGATGTCGGCGGACAAGATATCAAGGCCATTCGATGTGATGACAAGGGGAAGGTGACGAACTTCTTGATGAATGACAAGTGCGCGGCAGGAACGGGCCGCGGGATGGAGGTTATTTCAGATCTGCTGTCCGTGCCGATCGGCGATGTGGGTGACCGGTCGTTTCAGATCGCCCAAGAACCGCCGCCCGTTTCGAGCACCTGCGTGGTATATGCCAAGTCCGAAGCCACGGGTCTGTTGCGGAAGGGCCTCGGAACCAATGAGGTGCTCGCCGCGTACTGTTCGGCTATGGCTAACAGGATCTATTCGCTTCTGAAGCGCGTGGGAGTGGAGCCGGAATTCGCCATTACCGGCGGAATGGCCAAGAATCGCGGAGTCATAGACAGACTGAAGAAGAAGTTGGGCCTGGAGCCGATGAAGACCAAGTGGGATACCCAGTTGGCGGGTGCGGCGGGTGCGGCCCTCTTTGGTTATGCTCTTTGCAAGAAGGGTAAAGGACGCGGCAAGTAGAAGGTTTGCAAACGCAATCGGGCAAGTTCGGTCGGTCGCATTGAGGTTGGCCTCAAATCACCCTCCCCTGACCCTTCCCGTCGTGGGAGGAGGTTCCGAAAACTCGCTCCCCTGGCGAGAGAGGGAAGGGAGAGGGGGATATGCCGACGCTCCACAGCTCTTCACCAAACTGACAGGAAGAAGATCATGCTGGCTAACTACGGTTATAGTGACGGCTCCGGGAACTATTTCATCACCATCGATACGGACAAGTGCAATGGCTGCGGAGATTGCCTGACCGCATGTCCCACACAGGTTTTCGAGGTAGTGGAAGAGGACCCTAACGATCCCATGAACGAGGAGCCTCTTGCTATCGTCAGACAGGATAAGATGAAGAAGCTGAAGTACGAATGCGGTGCGTGTAAGCCGCCGAAGGCCAGACCTGAACTTCCATGTATGGCAGCGTGCAAGGCCCGCGCTATCTGCCATTCCTGGTAGAGGCACCGGGCAGGGTAGGAACGAGTAATGTTGGTGAGACAGGTATCTGAAACTGTCTCAAAATCCCGGATGAGGTACAAATCGTGCCGCTGTTGCTGCTGCGATGCCTTTTTATTACCTCTCCCCAACCTTCCCCGTCCGAGAGAGGGAGCAAGTCTGAAGCGGTTTTACTGTGTCTGCCTCCTGGAGAGGGACACAGGGTGAAGGTGTTTGTGCTATGATCTCAGATGTATCATGGGTTATGGGATATTCTCGGGACGCTGGCGATACTCCCGGACCAGAGCCTGCCGCGGACCAAGGTCCGCGATGACGGCATCACTCCCGCGTTCGGACAACGATTTTGGCCATTGCTAGTGCGCGTAGGTCGGGCCGTGCCCGACACAATCGGCGGCCACAGGCCGCCCTACAGTCTGCCTAACGGGGCTCTCTTTGCAGACAAGGAGACACCGGCGGCCCCGACTTCCCGTGGCCGGAAAGGCAAGCAGGATGTTACGTCTTCTCATAGCTTGGCTTATCACTACCATAGCCATACTCTTGGCCGCTTATCTCATTCCCGGAATCAGAATAGCGAGCGCGGGGGCAGCCATAATCGCTGCGGCTGTACTGGGAATTCTCAATGCGCTTTTGAAGCCCATTCTGGTGGTGCTCACGTTTCCCCTGACAAATAGTTACACTAGGTCTGTTCTTGCTGGTCATTAACGCCCTGCTGTTCTTGTTGGCCGGGGCTCTTGTGAGCGGATTTGAGGTGAAGTCTTTCTGGTCGGCCTTACTCGGGTCCCTGGTTGTCAGCGTCGTTTCGTTCATTGCATGACCACCGAGCCCCGTCCGCTCTTAATTGACCAATTTCAGAGCCTCGCTGACTTCCTTGACTCCGAATGGTTTGACAACAACCCCCCTGAAACCGTGTTTTTCATACTCGGCCATAACGGGGTCATTCGAATAGCCACTGGACACAATAGCCTTCACTCCAGGGTCAAGCTCTTGGAGACGCCGAATGGTCTCCCTGCCTCCCATCCCCCCCGGCACAGTCAAATCCAAGATCACCACGTTGAAGGGCTTTGCGGACTCCTTCGCAGCGATGTACAGATCTAATGCCTCTTCACCGTCTTTTGCCAGGACAACTTCATAGCCTAGAAGGGACAACATCTCCGCTGCCAGATTCCGTATAGGCTCCTCGTCGTCCATAAGCAGGATCTTCCCTTCACCACCTACGTGGCTGTCCGGCTCACGTCTATTAGGCGAGATGGCCTTTGGGCAGGCCGGCAGGAAGACATGAAAAGTCGTCCCGACGCCCAGCTCAGACTCGACTGTTATCAGGCCCCCGTGATTCTTTATGATTGAGTAGCTAGTCGCTAGCCCCAGCCCGCTTCCTCTATGCTTGGTGGTAAAGTAAGGATCAAATATTTTCGAAAGATGCTGTTCGGGAATCCCGATACCCCCATCCTTGATAGATACCTTGACATATTTTCCGTCATGGAGGGGGAAACCGTCCTCTGCTTTCATAACGGTGTTTTCAGCGAAAACTCTTACGATGCCCCCGTGAGGCATTGCGTGCTCCGCATTGATGACCAGGTTGCTGAGGACCTGATTGATTTGGCCTTCGTCAACTTCGGTTGCCCAGAGATCAGGAGACAGAGAAAACTCGCAACGAACGTTGGACCCGCCAATGGCGAATTGACACGCCTCCTGCAATAATTCCGAAAGAGCACAGAGTTTCTTGATCGGTGCCCCTCCCTTGGAAAACGTCAGTAATTGTTGGGTGAGACCCTGAGCACGGAGGCACGCCCTTTCCGCATCGGACAAGCGCTCGAAAATCTTGGTGTTTTCCGTAAGATACATTTTGGCCACAGAGATGTTGCCCAGGATAGCCGTAAGAATATTGTTGAAGTTGTGGGCTATGCCACCGGCCAGGATGCCGATGGATCCCAGTTTCTCGATCTTCAACAGCTCTTCCTCGATTCTACGTCTCGCTGTGATATCGCTGAGAAAGTTCAGGGTGGCTGGCATGCCGTCCCAGTTTATGAGTACGGTTCTTACCTCGACCCAGATTACGCCCTCGTCTTTCGCCATGACTCTGAAGGGGTAGGCCGTCGGGAGCGGGCCACCCTTGAGCCTCTCTTCGTAGCGCTGAGCAAGCATCTGCTTGTCATCCGGATGAATGAAGTACAGGAAGGGCCCAGATTTCAGGTCCTCATCCTCATATCCGGTGATCTCCATTGCCCTCGGATTTACGAATTTCACGATTCCATTTTGTACGACGATAATGGCATCGCCGGCATTTTCAACGACCAGCCTGTATTTTTCTTCAGATTCTCTGAGGGCCTCCTCGGCACGTTTCCGCATGGTAATGTCTCGCAAACATACTTGTGCCGCGGATTCATCTGCAAACCGGACAATCCTTGCATTGAGCTCCGCATCAAATGAGGTCCCATCTTTGCGCCGCAATCTGACTTCATACTGAAACGGCACTGAATGTCCGCTCAGTCTGGCACAACACCGCTCGTGGATCAGGGGCCTGTCGTCATAATGATATATAACCAGGTGGTCCGCGCCTTCCAGTTCCTCCCGCTCGTAACCAAGCATTTCATACAGACGGGAATTGGCAAATTCAATTTTACCGCCTCTGTGAACGAATATGCCGTCGAAACTGTCTTCGACCAACCTGCGGTAGCGTTCTTCGCTCTGGCTGAGCGCCTCTTCTACCCGCTTTCTCTGAGAAATCTCCATCAATAGCTGCTCATTGGCAGACGACAGTTCAGTGGTTCTTTCCTGGACCCTCTGTTCAAGCTCCTCTTGAGCTTTGCGAAGTTTCGCTTCCACACGCTTGTGCGTTATCTCTACCGCAGCAAGATTGCCGAGAAGGGAGAGCGTGTCCAGGTCGGACTTTGAAAACGATGTCTTTTTTCTATTGAAGACGTAAAGCACTCCCAGATTAGTAGGGCCTATCTGAACCGGCACAGCGATCCCTGAAATCACCCCTTCATCGCGAGCCAGGTCGTGAACTACAGGCTCAATTTCCTGGAAATAGTCTTCAACGATGTACCCTTTTCCTGTCCGTGCTACCTTACCCCCGAGGCCCGCGCCAAAGGGTAGCCTCATTTTCTTAAATGCCGCTGTTCTAATTCCTGACAGAGTATGCATGTACACATCGCCTGTTACTTCATCGCGCAGCGCAATATATGCCGTATCAGCCCCCAACAACACTTTGCTCTTGTCAACGAGCAACGAGAGATTTTCGTCCAGACTGCGTTCCCCGGTCATAGCCACGGCCAGATCATAAAGCGCCTGGAATTTCTCCAGTTCCTCTGCGAGCTTCGTTTCGGCCCACATTCTCTCAACTTTTCCCGCCCCCGCTGTGCGGGCAGGCCTCCTGGATTTCGATAATTGTTTCTCGAGGACGTCATTGTCTTTCATCAGTAGACTCCTCCTCAAAGAGACTATTCCTGCAATGACACGTTCACTTGTCCGAGATTTGACGTTCCGGCCGGTTCACCAGATATATCCCGACAGACACTAACACGAAACCAATCCACAGTTGAAACGTGAGATTTTCCTTCAGCAGTATCCCGCTCAGAATCACGCCGAAAAGCGGGGCCAGGAACGTAAATACTGCAAGTCTGCTCACCGAATAGCGGTGTATCATCCAGAACCAGACGAGATAGCTGAAAAATGCAATCACAAAAATTTGGTAAATAATGGCTGACACCACGAGAGGTCCCAAAGTCACAGTCTTTCCGCCTTCGAAGAGAAATGAGCCTGCAGCAAGGATCGGAATTGAAAAAAAGAGCTGCGCGAATAGAGTTTGAAAATGAGTAATGGGTCTGCCCCATATAAATCTTTTGATGTAAAGCGTAGTGGCCGCCCACAGGATGCCAGCCCCAACTTCCATCAAATCGCCGAAAGTATGAACTGGACCCAGGGAAGTTGAGCGAGACGCGAATACCGAGATGAGCCCGGCGAAAGCCAAGCACAGGCCGACGCTTTTGACCCAGTTTAGCCGTTCATGGGACAATAAGAAGTGAGCCCCGATAGCCACCCACAATGGGTGCGTATAGAGGAAAATGATGGCCCTCGACGCGTCAGTGTAATCAGTGCCGCAATAAAGCAACAAGAACTCGAGCCCGAAAAGAAAGCCAATTGCAATGCCGTGTCCCAAGTATTCCCAATTCAAGAAAACTCGCTCGGTTTGCGTCCTTGCATAAAGCCAAAGTAAGAACGTTGCTGCCACAGACCTTATTGTCCCTGCAAGAATGGGCGGGATGCCCTGGTTACTCACCTTGATGCTGACCATGTTCCCTCCCCAGAGGAAACTCAGCAGCACTAGAACGAGCACTCCCATTAGTGGTATGTCGCGCGATGAGTTCATTGCTCCCAGGATATTGTGCGGACCTCATGTCGAAGGTTCTAACGTGAACCCCCTCGGGTCGCTAAGGTAAGATGCCATCTTGATATCAGAGTAACATGAATAACGTCAAATCAAACACGAACTCAGATTTTGTTTCCTCTTTTCACCCCAAAGACTTCGAGGTCTCGCGGATCAGGGTAATTTGGATTTGGAATGTGTTAATCTAGTGCGAACAATGGTAGTTTATTCGTAGCATCCGGTTTCACCCCTGTACGACCTGGGAATCCTCGATGGCAGTTGCTGATCCAGTGTTGCAGCGCGTCATTGGAGTGCTCGGCCATGAGAAATAGAGCTCTCAACCTTAGAGTTCGCTTTGAAACATTCGGTGAGGGGTGAAAAGTGACGATGGCAGTCCGAAGTCGAGCAAAAGGCTTTCAAAGGACCATCGTCATATGCTCGGCGCTTGGCATTCTCGTGGTTGGACTGATCGTTGCAACCGCCAGCATATTGCCGCTCCACGATCATTTGATGAGAGTTCAAGAGGGCCACCTTTTTTTCGCCCTCACGACCAAGAGCGCAGCGATAGAAGAGTACCTCTCCAGAGCCAGAAACATAGCCTCGCAAATTGCCAGTCGAACGGGGACGCCTGAAAAGCTTGAAGACTACCAGAACGGAAGGGCCAGTCTTGATGAGTTAATGGAATTTACGAGGTACGTCCTTACCGACGCCATGCATTACTCACAAGACGTGTGGGGTATCAGTCGCCTGGATCGAACGGGAAATATCGTGGTTCAGGTCGGCCTGGGTTTGCCGGCTTCTGAAAGGAACGCCGTGGACCTGAGCCGGGCAGAGCCGAGTTTTTTCGGCCCCGTAACTCTCGGAAGGCACCCTTATCTGGTGGTGGTGGCGCCAATTCTGGACACCACTGGAACCAGGGTTGGAACAGATCTTGACCTGTTTCGGTTGTTCACCCTCGAGCAGGCATCAGTGGATCCCACTGGCCTGGAAAAACGTGGAGAGACAATTCTAGGCGTAATCCATGACGATATGGTGACCCAGCTTTTTCCGTTTAGAGACCCCAAAGACACGTTCTCGAAGACAGTTCCAAGGGCATCCCCGGTTGGATTAGCCATCCAGAAGGCGGCCTCAGGACAAGCGGGGATCATGATCCCGGGGGAGAATTATACTGGAAAGGATGTTGTGGCATACGGGCCTGTCAAAGGCTGCCGTTGGGGCATTGCTGTAACAATGGATAAAGATGAACTGTATGCGCCGGTCTATCCGCATCTGGTGTCCACTGGCACAGTCATTTTCGTCCTAATAGTCCTGGGAACCGTCGGTACGGTCCTGCTTGTTCGTCCGCTGACCGGCAAAATGGTCATTCATGCGGATGAATTGGAGCGCAAGGTTCAAGAAAAGACCGCTGGCCTGCAAACAGAGCTGACCGAACGTAAGCGCGTGGAGCGGTGGCTCAGGGACTCTGAGCGTCGGTACCGTACCCTGGTGGAGGAACTTCCGGACGTCATCTTTCTGTTGGATGATGCGGGACATTTCACGTTCGTGAATACTCAAGCTGAGAAGTTTCTCAAATACCCTGTGCAGGACATTCTTGAGACCCCACTGAAGGATCACCTCGTGGCCGGCGACAGGGATAAGATAGATGCGCTCTTCAGCCTGGAGCCTGAGTCCATCTGGGACGAAGAGGTCGGCATGCTCGACGCGGAAGGGGCCGCGCAATACGCGCGGATACGATGCAAATTGTCCTACTACGATGAAGACGGGTCTCCACGATACGAAGGGATAATGAGAGACATTACACGGAGGCGGAGACTCGAAGAAGACCTGGCAGCTTCACGAGCACAGTTGCTGGATAAGATGAGAATCATCGACGACCTTTACGAACATATTATCCAGTCCCATAAATCCAGGGCGATTGCCAACCATACAGCGGAAGTGGCGCACGAACTGAGGCAGCCACTGGCTATTATCGGCGGTTTTGCCCGCCGGATGGCCCGGAAACTGGATTCAGATGTTGCGGTAACCGCGGCCGAGCAGAAGGAAGCCTGCCGAGTCATGATCTCGGAAATCCAGAGGCTCGAAAAGATCTTGGATACTTTGATTGATTTCACCAGAAGGGGAAGCTTGAACCTTAAGAAGGGCGATCCCAACGACATCATCGAAAGTGTACTCCGAGCGTACCAGGGCACGATAAAGGACAAGGGAATCGAACTGGTGACCAGCCTGGGTCGCGAGGTCGGTGAGATTCTCCTAGATGCTAACCGTTTCGAGCAAGTCGTGCGGAACCTGGTCTCGAACGCTATAGAGGCATCATTACCCGGTCAGGTGATAAATATCGAAACCGGCGTTTCTATTCCCAGCGGTAAGGCATACGAGGCAGGCGGACTGCAATCGGAAACTTATTTCGAGATGAAGATCCGAAATCTCGGCCAGGCCATTCCCCCGGAACGCCTCGACAAGATATTCAGCCCGTTCTTTACAACAAAGGCTTACGGCGCGGGAATCGGTTTGACAATCTCCAAGAAGATCGTGGAGGATCACGGAGGATCCATCTCCGCGAAATCGGACGAAGAAGGTACCGTCTTCACCGTGTGGCTTCCGATACAACAAACAGAGCCACCTCAGCTCTGAGCCGCGATCTCTTTGTCAATCAGTTTTCTGATTGTGTTTCTGATCGTCGCGGATGAGAGAATCAGGGACTGCATGAAAATCAGGTCCCCGTACAACCCCAACAAAATGGAAGAGCATCCGAGAATACCGAAAAAGACCACCGGTCGAAATGGCGAAACCGCCAGGGCCAGAAACCCGAACATTGTAACAATTGACCAGGAAGCAATTTGTTTGGCCGTCAGCCGATAAGCCCTGCGGACGCACTCTTCCATCCCTTGGTCGGGGTTCAATCTTATCTCCCGCTTCAACTGGGTCAAATAGTGAATCGTGTTGTCTACGGCCAGCCCGATGGCAACAGTGGCCGCGAAAACCGTCACGCTGTCCAGAGAGATCCCAAACCAACCCATGATCCCGAATACTGCGGCCACTGGCGGGATGTTGGGCAGCAAGCATATAACTCCGAGGAGTGGGGACCCCATCTGCAGCATCATCAAGACCGTGATGATCGCAGCCGCGAGAAACATGGACTTGATCTGATCGTTAATAAGCTCAGATGCCTGCAGCGCCACCACAGCAAGGTCGCCTGTGACCATGGTCTTTGCAACACCCTTCATGACCGAGTCGGTGGTAGCGCGAATCCTTTCGATAGTCTTCTCAATAGGCACCGACGGGGAATTCCTGATACGGACTGAAATATGGAGCCGATCGTAGTCGGAATCCAAATGCCTCCGGGCAAGTCGCTCCCCATCAGAGCTGAGCGAAGTAACGACAAGGAGTTGAGGTATGAGCGCAGGATCGGCAAACAGATCCTTCTCCGTACTCTTCGACCCTTGGACGACATTTTTCAGATATTCGAGCAACGGCAAGAAGGAATCGCTGTCCACTACTTCCGGAATCTCCTTGAGCCGTTCCTCCAATTCTCTCACTTTCTTCCACGTGGCGGGCTTTTTGAAAGCGCTATCTTCGGCTACCAGCATTACCTCCAGCGAATTGACCGGCGCGAGTTTCTTTTCTACGAAGTTTATGTTCCGGACTTCGGGGGTGGAATCGCTCAGCATGCGCAGGATCTGCGGGTCACTACGGATCAGGGGTGCCCCCGCAAAGAGAATTACAGTGATGGCGATTCCCACTCCCACAAAGAACCGATGATGGTTAAAGATGGCATTTTCGACCTTTTCCAGGACAGCGTCCGCCCAATCGCCCAAGACGCCTGAAGGTTCGGGAGCATCGAGGGACTTCATGATACTGAAGAAAGCTGGGGTCAAGATCATTGCCAGGCAATAAGAGATCATTATCCCGATGGACATAATGAACCCTAACTGCTGAACCATAGGGATGGAACTGACCATCAGCGTTCCGAAGCCTACAGCGGTGGTGGCTGAACAGATTGCACACGGCCTGGCCAGCCATCGTACCGCCAGTTTGATGGCAGGTATCTTCTCTTTGACGGACTGGTGGAATTGATGGTACCGAACCACCATGTGAATGACGATCTCCAAGGTGACTATGGGGATGAATCCGAAAGATAGGGCGGTGGTGGAATTTAGTGGTATCCGGAAGAGCGACATCAGACCGAGCACCCAGACTACGCACACACCGAGGATTACATTCGTAATGGCCGTTACTTTGGCGCTCTTAAAAACGTAGACGGAAACCACCGTGCCGATGAGCATACACAGTATGCCGAAGATAATTCCTGTCTGGATGTTGTACCGCACTATGGCCTGCCGAATAAGAGGCGCTCCGATTATGTGGTATTCGGCACCCGCAGGGACGTTGCTTTTCACCACCTTGTCTATATCGGCGAGTAGATCTTTGATGGCGCCGGTATCAAATTTCCATTCTTCCGCGATCCGTATGAGCACCCCCACGGTTTTCAAATCCTGAGACAAAAGAAGCTCGGTTATGGGGAGGGCACTTTTCATGGTCTGCCATCGCGTCATGTCCGGGAACCCCGGTTTTCCATCATTTACCGTCAGGACGGGGTAGTTTCCAAACAGTTCACCCTTTGTCTGGAAAAGCTTCAGGTTCGACAGGCTGATAACCTCGGCAATTTTGTCCGAATTCTCCAAGGCAAGAGTTATGGCTTGCAGGCTGGTCAGGAGTCGGTTATCAGGGGCATCGCGGTCGCTCTGAATCGCTACGAGGATAAATTCCTCATTTCCGAAGACTTCAACGAATTGCTCGTATTGGAGATATGCGGCAGATGTGGTATCCACGCCGGACTTCAGCGTTGGATCAGTCTCCATGTGCGGAATAAATACTGACAGGTAGACCGTAATGACGATTACGAAGCCGACCAGTAGACGGCGCTGATCAACCACTGCGTCCAAAAAGTTTCTATTTGAAAGATCCAGTTTATCCTTTTCCGGCATACTTATTTCCTAACGATTGGGATCGGCGGGCCGTCTTGGGGGCTCACATTCGGCGGCGGTCAAGGCGGTGTCCTAGCCACGCAAATATTACCATTTAACACACATTGACCGTCTCGGAAAGGCCATCCCCCCGAAGCGGAATCATGCGGTCACGAGCGAGGAGAAGGAATTCCTCTTCACTGAATAACATACAAGAACCGGCAAGATGCCGGTTAACGGACGTGAAGTCCTCCATTTGGGGAACCCGCTAACACCTTCGGCAAACTCCCGATTGGTCTCAATCCGCCAGGGACCGCGACCGTCCCTACGTGTCTTTCTTTAACCCGTGGAAAAGTTCGCTCCCCGCGCCCGGATAGATAGCTCGCTCCGCCACCGGCGTAGGGTTGTCCACTGGAGGCCACTTCTCGAATCGAGGTTGCGAACCTTCTCTAGTAATTTGGGATGGGTTGGTGTCCGCCATGAAGGGCTGTTGCCGGATTTCCGTTCCCCTCACGTTGACGCTGAATTCAATCGGAATATTATTCGGGTCGAACGAATATATTGAATGAATGAACCCGTGGTCTACTACTTCGGAAACCCAAAAGCCCGCAGCGTCCAGCTTGTCCTTGAGTTCCCACAACTCCTCTTCGGTTTCCACACCGAACGAAACATGATCAAACACTAGCGGTCCTTTTACGGGCGCTCCATGATCTTTCTCCTTTACGGATTCAACCCCGGGCCATTCGAAAAATGCAATGGTGTCATGTTCCGAGATTTCAAAAAAATAGTGTCGGTATCCAGGATGACCCAAACCTGCAATCAGTCTCATTCCAAGTAGGTCCCTCCAGAAACGGATCGTAGTGTCCATATCTCCGGTAACCATAGCCAGATGATTGACTCCATTGAATTTGACCATTGTCATCCCCTTCTTCGTGATGTTAGCCGTTTCATTGTGACAATTATAAGTGTCGCACGATCTTGGAGTCAAACAGCGAATAGGCTCAAAGATCGTTATAGAGGCTAATCCCAACAGGCGCCTATGAACGGTGTGAAAAATGAATTGATGTTGAAGATTTTTTCATGCAAGCTGTTATCAATTGTAGATTGGTTTTGATTACCAATAGGCTCGCGAACGGGAAATGAACCGTTCACTGAGGTGATGCTCTGCGGGCCGTAAACATCGGAGGGGAAATGCCTAAACACGATGCCGCACCCGACCCTTTTGCTGTAAAAGACTGTGCACTGGTTGCCATAGCACTGGGGCACAAGGCCCAGAATCTGCGGGAGTTGCGGGACCACCTGTATAGAATTCATCCTGGCAGCATTTACCATCATTTTTGGGGGGGCTTGCTCAGGCCCCAATCCGCTTCCCCGGAATACTATAACGATTTTGCGGGCTGGGTGCATTATCAGCTCCACGATGACACGCTGGCCGAACGTCTGGCAATCCTGGATCCCACCAACTATGCCGATCTGGAATTCCTCCGCCATGAATTAGTAGATCTCGTGGAAGAAAGGCTGGATGAAGTGGAGTGGCTGAACTGGGCGCGCGCAGACCATGAGTTCCATTTTGCTCGATCTCAGATTCTGATTTTTGACACACGTAACAGAATAGAAACTCCGGAAGAATTGACTTCAGCCCTGGCCGGGATGTCGGCGGGGAGCATCTTTTACCATTTTATCGACGCCAGGCGCCGGGTCCCGGATGGTTTGGATGATCTGCGATTTTGGTTAATGGGATTCGGAGAAATGTACATGGAGCTTTGTGGATTGGTAGCTTCGGTAGACCCCTATTTTGGAGGTTTGACAGGATTGCGACAACAATTGACTGACTTGTTCGCTTCCTATTTCGAAAGGGGATCACAATGAGTTCTGTTGAAGATTATTCTGCCATTGTCGGCGAAGATGTGATCTCTCAATTGCGGCAGCTTGCTGCGCCTCTCAAAGGAATGAAAGTAGTGCATGTGAACTCCACCCGACTGGGCGGAGGCGTCGCTGAAATACTCACCAAGCTTGTGCCTTTGATGGAAGATCTTGGAATCGACGTACATTGGGAAGTCATTCGGGGCCAAGAGGACTTCTTTCAATGCACAAAAAATTTTCATAATGCGTTGCAGGGCCAGCAAATTCCTCTTTCGGAATCAATGTTCAAAGCGTACGAAGAAAACAACGCGACCAATGCAGAGGAACTGAGGCCGAAGCTGGAGGAAGCTGACGTCGTCTTTATCCACGATCCTCAGCCCCTGCAACTCCTGCGGTGGTGTCCCAGGCGAAAAGGCCGCTGGTTGTGGCGGTGCCACATAGACCTGAGCCGACCTTATCGCCCGCTCTGGAGGTACCTCCGGCAGTTCGTGGTGGAATATGATGCAAGCATATTCTCGCTACCGGATTTCGCTCAACCCCTGGCTCATACCCAGTATCTCATGCAACCCAGCATCGATCCCCTGAGCGACAAGAATAAGGACCTGCCGGAGGACCAGGTGCTGGCGGTTCAGCTACAGTTCGGAATCGATCCGGAACGCCCGATGATGCTCCAGGTATCTCGCTATGATCGATTCAAGGACCCGGTGGGTGTGATACGGGCTTATCGCTCGGCGAAGACTTTCGCTCCCTTTTTGCAGCTGGTCCTTGCTGGGGGTGAGGCCACGGATGACCCGGAAGGCGAGTCCGTGCTCGCTGAAGTCCGTGCGGAAGCAGCGGAAGCCAAGGACATTCGCATCCTTCGATTACCTCCGGACGCGCATGAAATCATCAACGCGCTTCAGAGGGCTGCGGACGTTGTGGTCCAAAAATCTATCAAAGAAGGATTCGGCCTGACCGTCACCGAGGCGATGTGGAAGCAGAAACCGGTCATCGGCGGCAACGCGGGTGGGATTCGGGTACAGGTGGCCGATCATCGCACCGGCTTTCTGGTGAGTACTCCTGAGGGGGCCGCACTGCGTGTTCGGTATTTGCTGAGCAATCCGGAAAAGCGCATGGAAATGGGCTTGAATGCACAAGAATTCGTCAGGGAGAATTGTCTCCTCACTCGAAATCTCAGGGAGTACCTCAGTCTTATGATAGCGGTAATGGATAAAGACAAGGACAGAATTGAACTGGGAGGGTGGTCTCGCCCGTGATCCCCTAATGGGGGCTTTCTTTTCCGTTGGTCTTGTCAATTGTTCGGGGAAGAGCATTGAATAACCAATTCAGCTTGGGCGCTACCTATCTGGGCGAACGGCAATGCCGATTCCGAGTATGGGCGCCGCTTGTGAGTAACGTCGAAGTACACATTCACTCACCAAGCGAGCGAATTGTACCTATGACTAAAGATTCGCGTGGCTATCATGAGGCGGTCGTAAGTGATTTGGAACCGGAGGCCCTATACCGCTTTCGGCTGGACAATGACAAGGAACGTCCTGATCCTGCATCCAGGTTCCAACCCGATGGCGTGCACGGACCATCCCAGGTGGTCGATCGGGATTTCAGTTGGAGCGAACCGCACTGGCCTGGGCTGGTTTTGACAGACTATGTCCTGTACGAGATGCACGTCGGCGTGTTTACTTCCGATGGGACCTTCAGTGCAATTATCCCGCACCTGGACGAGTTGAAAGATCTTGGAATCACTGCCGTGGAACTTATGCCTGTGGCGCAATTCCCCGGTAATCGCAACTGGGGTTATGACGGAGTTTATCCATTTGCAGTCCAGAATTCTTACGGCGGACCGGATGGATTGAGGCGATTGGTCGACGAATGCCACCAACGCGGTTTGGCTGTGGTTATGGATGTTGTCTATAATCATCTTGGGCCGGAAGGGAATTATCTGGCAGACTTCGGGCCCTATTTCACCGACAATTACAAAACTCCCTGGGGCTCTGCCATCAACTTTGACGGGCCATACAGCGATGACGTGCGAAGGTTTTTCATTGAAAATGCTCTGCACTGGCTGATTGATTTCCGCATAGACGCTCTGAGGATCGATGCGGTTCACGGCATCTTCGATTCCTCAGCGCAGCCTTTTCTCGAAGAACTGGCCCTCACGGTTCAGGAGCATACGGAACGCCTCAACCGTAGGATCTACCTCATTGCTGAAAGCGATCTTAACGACTCGCGCTTAGTTCGCCCGCGGGAACTTGGGGGCTATGGGTTGGACGCACAATGGAACGATGATTTTCATCACGCGCTCCATACTCTGCTGACCAGCGAACGATCCGGTTACTATGAAGACTTCGGCCTCTGTCGGGATCTTGCCACGGCATTTCGAGACGGCTTTGTTTATTCGGGACAGTATTCTCGGTACCGTAAGCGCAAGCATGGAAACGATTCAAGAGCTATCGCGGCCCATCGGCTGTTGGTCTTCTCTCAGAATCACGACCAGGTGGGCAATCGCATGCTGGGGGATAGACTCAGCGTACTGGTTTCCTTCGAGGGCCTTAAGTTGGCAGCGGGCCTGGTGACACTTTCGCCCTTTATCCCGCTCCTTTTCATGGGCGAGGAGTACGGCGAAACCGCCCCATTTCCTTACTTTGTCAGTCATTCGGATCCTTACCTCATTGAGGCTACAAGGCAGGGGCGTCAACGGGAGTTTGCTGCGTTCCGCTGGGAGGGTGAGCCGCCTGACCCGCAGGACGAGACCACCTTTCTGAGTGCCAAGCTGAATCACGATTTACGCGACGAAGGAAAGCACCACGTGCTCCTCAAATTTTACCGGGAACTGCTGGGCCTCCGCAAAACCTTGAGAGAAGCTGCTGGGATGAGCCGAGAGAGAAGGGAAGCTGTTGGCTTCGAGCGGCACAAGGCGGTGTTTCTTCTATGGCAGGCTTCTGAGGGCCAAGCTGCTGCGATCTTTCATTTCGGTGACACAGCCGCTCCCATCCCTGTCCCGTTACCTGCCGGCGGCTGGACTAAGCGCATCGACTCGGCGGAAGAAACGTGGGACGGCCCAGGTAGCGCTGTTCCCGAAACAGTGACCTCGGATGGGGAGGAATCGCTGACGTTGGCTCCCCAATCGTTTGTGATTCTCATGCGGGTGAAGGAACCCGAACCTGTGTAGCGAATTGAGGGGCGTAACAAATTATAAGAGGAAGAGAGCCGGCCTGGTCATCAATCTGGTTATAGGAGTCATAGGCGCCTTCATCGGGGGCTTTCTGTTCGGTTTCTTGAAATTGTCTTTTTACGGAGTCATCGGACCCTTGATTAGTGCCACGCTCGGGGCGGTGGTACTCCTGTCCCTGCTCAGACTGGTCAAGATTATGCTCTTTCCGGAGAAATCATGGTGGCGAAAAACTGTTGGACGCCATTAGAGGGGGAGTTATCAAGCATGAACCAGTTCTTGATTTCATGAATCAGAATAAATGCAGTTTATGCGACGTGATTGTCCCGTGGAGGTGAACATGAACATCAACCTGCACATGCAGCCGGTGGTGGCCTTGATAGCCGGCATTTTGGTACTCATAGCGCCCCGACTCCTGACATGGATCATCGGGATTTATTTGATCGTAATAGGCGTAATGGGTCTGCTTGGCAAATAAGAGTACGGGATTGAGTCTCGTGGCAATACTATTATAGGGTATGCTTCGCTCGTAATGTTTGGCGACCACTTCTGAAAGCTGTTCGGAAGGTGAGCAAACGTGGGCTGAAGAACCTTTTGTCGCAAGACTTCCAACCAGATCAGATTGTGATGAATTGGTAGCGCCTCTCCACAAGAGTTGTCGTCGGCCTACATTCAGTTTGGTATTTAGTTTCCCGGCAGAGTTTGAGGACAAACAGAAAGCTTAGATCATGGATCGATTCATTTGTATTCACGGCCACTTCTATCAGCCTCCCAGGGAAAGCCCCTGGCTGGAAGCAATTGAGATCCAAGATTCGGCATTCCCGTACCACGACTGGAACGAGCGAATTTCAGCCGAATGCT
>JBKQMK010000272.1:0-9590 GCA_052146735.1 Desulfomonilaceae bacterium
GTCAAGACCGCTCAATCCACGAGATCAAGTCCGAAGGCTGACCCCAAGTCCACCGTATCCAGAAATTCTCTGATTTCTGTATCCGACATTCTCAGGAGCCGATTGTGCTCGCGGTAGCGGCGACAAATCGTTGCCTGAAAGTGTTTTGAGAAGTCGGAGATAAAGACAGTCCTGTCGGGCGGTATAAATCGTTTCATATCAATTCCTCGTCGAATGTTTTAAGTGAGCCGCTAATTGACCACAGCTCGGCTTCGGCTGCATCGCCGGTCAATAAGGTTTGAACTCAAGTCAGGCATCTATCGCATATCGGATTAATTCTGGCAAGTAGACCATAGTTTTCTATCAGGTAGTTCTTGCTTGCAGCCAGAATCCCGGTCACGTGGAACGGCAGGGAAAAGACCCTAATTGGGGGTTCTTCCTTATTCGTTCAGGTGTCCATGTAGGTGTCTAACAGCGGTGTCATTCAGTATTATTTAGCGGCAGCGTGTCGAGTTTACAGTTGATCCTGAAACACGCTGTGAGGTATGTTCGCAAGCAGTGAGGCTGACCAGACAATAGCGAAGATTCGGAAAGGAAAAACAATGGTTAAGGTCACCTGTTGCGGAGCCGCGGGGTCGGTTACCGGTTCCAATTTTCTTGTTGAAACTTCCAGAGGGAAAAACCTTATTGTGGATTGCGGGCTTTTCCAGGGCGGCAAAGAAATGGAACGCCGAAATTGGGAGGAGTGGGGTTACGAGCCGAAAGAAGTCAAGAACCTCATCCTCACCCATGCCCATATAGACCACAGTGGACGCATTCCTAAAATAGTGAAGGACGGTTTTCGCGGGAAAATCATCACATCGCCGCCTACGGCGGAACTATGCGAGATAATGCTTCTCGATTCGGCCCACATACAAGAGATGGAAGCTCAGTGGCAGACCAAGAAAAATCGGCGGCAAGCCAAGCGAGGAATAGAGCCCCTGTACACGACTAGGGATGCGGAGGAGAGTTTACGTTATCTAGCGCCTGTGGAGCTTGATCAGACCGTTGATCTCGGACCGGGCGCCAAGGTCCGCCTTCGGAACGCGGGGCATGTCCTCGGATCAGCCATTGCGGAACTGTGGGTTGAGGACCAAGGGAAGGAAACAAAAATCGTTTTTACCGGCGATCTGGGAAAACATAACCAGCTCATCGTGAGCAATCCTTTCGAAATTGTTGATGCAGATTACTTGTTCATCGAATCAACTTACGGTAATCGCCTGCACCGTACGTTCGAGGAGAGCAAGGCGGAACTCCTGGAGGCTATCAAGTATGCCGTTTCCAACAAGGAAAAGGTGATTATCCCTGCGTTCGCTCTCGAGAGGACCCAGGAAGTGCTCTATCTTCTAGGCGAGTTTTCCCGAGCCGGCCAGCTTCCGAATATTCCGATTTACCTGGACAGCCCTCTTGCCATTAAGGCAACCGAGATCTTTCGGAGGAACAAAAAGTATTACGACGAAGCGGCTCGAGCCATCGTTGGTCAGGGCTTCGATCCATTCGATATGCCGAACCTCAAACTCACGTCCACTGCAAGCGAATCCATGAAGATAAACCAACTGCGCGGATCCGCGATTGTTATCGCGGGAAACGGCATGTGTACCGCGGGCCGGATAAAGCATCATCTGAAGCACAACTTATGGCGTCCAGGCGCAAGCATCGTCATAGTCGGCTTTCAGGCCGAGGGGACAACCGGCCGGCAGATCGTCAACGGCGCCAAATCGGTCACGATTTTCGGGGAGAAAATTGCGGTCAGGGCAAAGGTATTCACCATCGGTGGGTTGTCCTCGCACGCGGATCAGGCGGACCTCCTCGGCTGGATCGGTCATTTTGCAGGAAAGTCGAAGCCGCGTGTTTTCGTGATTCACGGAGAGGCGACGTCGAGCGAGGCGCTGGCGAGCGCAATCAGAGCACGATTCGGCCTCGATGTCCACGTGCCACAGTGGCGTGAGGTATTAACTCTAGGGTAGAGGGAAGGCGTTCCCTGAAAGTTAAGTGTTCAGCGGGCAAGCAGGATTCACCGCGGAGTGCTAGGAGAACGCAGAGAGGAAAGCCGGTTTGCAGACCACCGCATAAGTCGAGGGGGGTACCCAGTCAGGCCAACATTGTCTTCACTGTCACAGGCCCGAATGCGCTATTCCTGTACTAAGAGAGATGCTGAGAAAACAGAATACTTTGCGCTCTCCGCGGTGAACGATTGCCCCTGACAGGGGTCGCCAAAAACTCACTGGTTTTGCAACGGCCGTCAAGATAATATATTCAAGTGATTGTTGACGCTTCTTGCTACAGATGATATACTACATCAAGTAAATGTGACATTGCTATGTTTTAACAAGAGGTTTATCAGGAGCGTGCCGTGGTAGCCAGGATTTTTGCTTGTTTACTTCTCTTTGTTTGCGGGGCAGCCCTCATTGCGACCTCGGCATTCGCGTTCCAGTGCGGACCGACAGTGTCTTGCGCTCCACCCGCGACGCCGGTATGTGATGCGCCCATAGTCCCTCTGGCTCCATGCTGTCAGCCTTCCCCACTTTTTCCTCCACCGCCTCCAATAGTCGTGCCGGTCATAATCCCTCCGGCAGCGCCTTGCGCCCCTCCGCCTCCGGTTTGCGCACCTTACTACCAGCCTCCTCCGCTCCCCAGCAGGGCAGGGCCGCCGCGGCCTCCTAGGATCATGCCCTATCCGGTGAGGTAATGGGCAGCGACTCGTCGATAGCCTCTAGCAACTCTTCAATCTGAAACGGCTTCATAAGACAGCGCGCTGTCCCTAGAGGTAACCGTCTTCTGCAGACAAGTATTGAATGTTTGCTCTATAGCCTCTCGATCAGTACCATACGAGTGCTGGTATCCGGGCGGGCCTAATATTTCATCTGGCTTCTACTGGAAATGCCTGTTACGATTTCCACATGAGTTGCCAAAGCTGTTGATACGATTTCGTGGTTCGGCATGAAAAAGCTGCCAGCCATGCGGTAGAGGATTCGATCATGAAGAAGCACGCATTGATGTCCGTCTTTACAATCGTCACGGTTTTCCTTGTGACGGGAGCCTGCTTCAGTGAAGAACCCGCGAACCCGAAAGGCATGCTGGTTTTGCAGGGCAAGGTTTTGGATTCCACCGGTATGCCGCTGTCGGATGCGAACATCCTGCCCTATCTAGACGGAAAACCTTTCATGCCCGTCACTCACGGCGCTGGGCCGCCTAAGGAATACTTTACGGGGCGGAACGGTCTATTCATGATCGAGATACCGGCCCCGACAGAAAAGATCAAAGATGGGAACTGGTCTCTCAAGGTCACCAGGCCGAGTTTCAAGCCATCTCAGATGATCTCTCTGAAGGTTTTGAATGAGGGGCCAAATGAACTGGGACCTCAGCGGTTGGTGGCAAGCACTTCGGTGTCTCTGGCACGTTACCAGGGGACTGCGTTCTGGATAGCGTTGATAGTGTTCGTAGGGGTCTACGGCCTTATAGCGTTCGAGGTCGTTCACAGGACCCTGGCCGCGTTTCTCGGGGCCGCTGTCCTGCTTCTCATAACCCATACAATCGGGACTTTCGATGAAACCTACAACATTCTAACATGGGAACAGGCCATTCACGCAGTGGATTGGAACGTGATCTTCCTGTTGATGGGAATGATGATCATAGTTGGCGTATTGAAGGCGTCGGGAGTCTTTCAGTGGCTTGCTTACAAGTCCTTTCAGATGGCAAAGGGCAATATATACCTTCTTTCATCGGCCCTTTGCGTTGTTACCGCTGTAGTAAGCGCTTTCCTGGACAACGTAACGACAATGCTGCTACTCACCCCCGTCACAATGGAGATAGCCGTGGTCCTGGGAGTCTCCCCATTTGTATTCCTGCTCCCCGAGATACTCGCTTCCAATTTCGGCGGTACTGCGACACTCATCGGTGACCCACCCAACATCATTATCGGCTCTTATGCGGGCCTGACTTTCAATGATTTCGTCATCAACCTGACCCCTGTCGTAATACTAGTTATGGTAGCTCAAGTCATCTACAACAAATTTTACTACGGGAAGGAATACCACAAAGCCAAGGTGGACGATGTTCCAAAGATGGTCACATTCTTGAAAGAGAAGTACAAGATTACCGACGCCCGCATCTTGACTATCGGGGGCGCCGTGCTTTTAGCCGTGATAGCAATGTTCGTGGTACACGGGTTCTTCCACATGGAGGTCAGCGTAGCAGCCCTTTTCGGAGCCGGTCTCATCATTCTCGTGACGAAGACGGACATCGTGGAGCTGCTGGAGAAAGAGGTTGAATGGCCTTCTCTCGTGTTTTTTATCATGCTTTTCATAGTAGTGGGCGCTGCAGAGCAGACAGGAATCCTGCAAGCCATTGCTGACGGGATACTGAAGGTCTGCCAGGGCAATTTGACCGCGGCAGTTCTGATTATCCTCTGGGTTTCAGGATTTACGTCCGCTATTGTGGACAACATCCCGTACACGGCTACAATGCTGCCCATTGTTGCTTTTCTGAATAAGACAATTCCAGGAGCTGACATTGGTGTGCTGTGGTGGGCACTTTCCCTCGGAGCATGTTTCGGCGGCAACGGCACAATCATCGGGGCCTCGGCAAATGTCGTAACCACCGGCATAGCAGAGAAAGCCGGGTACAAGATTACCTTCGGTGGCTTTTTGAAAGAAGCTGCTCCGATCACGATCATAAGCCTAATAATATCTTCAGTCTTCCTGCTGGTCCGCTATTAGCGGAAAGCGACAAAAATTTGACCATGGCATGCTCCATTGGAACAACAAGCAAGAAGATGACGATAACTCTTTAAGAGGAGAATCAGCATGCACGCCAAAGTACTCTTAGTCGATGACGAAGCGCCTTTCGTGGAGACTCTGGCAAAACGCCTCTCCAAGAGAGATCTGACGATCTTGACAGCGTTCAGCGGCGTGGAGGCTCTGCAGAAGCTTGATGAAGACTCTGACATCGACGTCGTTGTCTTGGACGTCAAAATGCCTGGTATGGGCGGAATCGAGACTCTTAAGGCGATCAGGAATGTCCATCCACTGGTGGAAGTGATCATGCTGACGGGGCACGCGACCGTCGAATCCGCAATAGAAGGGATGAGGTGGGGAGCCCTGGACTACCTCATGAAGCCGTGTGACATTGAGGTTCTCATCGTCAAGGTTCAAGAGGCCAAGAGCAAGAAAAACAAGCAGGAAGAAAAGATCGCTCAGGCTCAGGCAATCCAGACGGACGCGCCGGCGAGCAAATAGGCCTCAGATCGGCCCTCGGCCATACGACATGACGACATGACTTCACATCAACGAACTCGGTCTAAGATTCGGGGAGCAGACGGCTGAGCGTCCTCAAGCGAAATATGTAGGAAGAGGTGAGACATGCCGCATTCAGTTTCGGTCTCGAAACTCATGATTAATCGCAACGAATGGCCCCAACTCAGGGCCGACACTGATATCCGCACAGCAATCAAGATCCTGAGGATTGTCACCGAGGAGAATAAGCTGGAGCACGGACATTCAACTCCCCTGGTCCTGGACGACAATTACACTCTCTTGGGCTTTGTACGCCTGACAGACCTGTTGAAGAGCGTCAGACATCTTTGCGGGAAGGCGGACGAGCCGTGCGAATTGGACGAGGCCGTGAAGCCGGTAAAGGAGCTGGTGATACCGTTCAAGGGATCGGTGCAAGAGGGCGACAACATTCTCAAGGCCCTGGACATCATGCTCGACAATGATGTCTCGCTTGTGCCGGTAATCAGCGATGGCAAGCTTCAAGGGATTGTCAAACTCTCGGATATATTCAACACAGTCGCGGCCTTGCTCTTCGATGAGCAGGACCCAGACGAGAGACATCGGCTGCTTGGAGACTACCATTGGTAGTCACGTTGCAAACCTTCGAACAAATAGTTGAGAGAGGGAATTGGACCGGAGAGATCAATCATCTAATGGGTATTACAGATCACTGACCAGAAACATGGTTTTGATCATCCTGGTGGTGTCTGTTACTCCGCTGCTCCTCATATCGGGAACAATCGGGTACTACTTCGATGTTTCCTATCATGCAAAAGCTCTGGAGCATCTCCAGATCCTGATCAAAAAGCATAGTCAGAACATAGACAATTTTTTACACGAAAAGCTCGCGGTCATAGGTTTGATAGCCAAATCTTGTACGTTCGAACAGCTCACCGATGATGCCTTTTTGAAGGACCGCCTTACCCTCCTTCAGGAACAGTACGGACGATCTTTTGTGGACTTGGGCGTGGTCAACGATCAGGGAATTCAGATTGCATACGCGGGACCTTTCAGGCTCAAGAACGCAGACTACTCGAAAGCAGAGTGGTTCACGAAAGCCATAGAGACTGAAGCGTACGTCAGTGACGTTTTTCATGGATTGCGGGGTCTGCCCCATTTCATCGTGTCGGCGCGACAGGAATATCAGGGCAAGAAGTGGATCCTGAGAGCCACGGTGGACTTTGAAGCGTTCAACTCGCTCGTGGAAAATATTCGCATAGGTTCGACGGGCTTTGCGTTCATCCTCAACAAGAAAGGCGAGTTTCAAACAAAACCGCGTTTCGAGGTGCAGTCCGCAAAGGAGCCGTATCTTGATTTCCTGAAATATGACAGCACACCGCTCGAGGAAGTGGTGGTTTTGGAAAAGGCCGACGATGATGGAGTGCAGATAATCCACGTGTGGTCCAGGCTGAAAAATGCAGACTGGCTGCTGGCATATCAGCAAAAGGCGTCCGATGCGTACGCAGTTCTGAATCAGGCGCAAAAGTTAACTATCGTAATCTTTTTCATCGGGGTGGGAGGCATAATTATTGCGGCCGTGCTCTTGGCAAAAAGACTAGTCGGCCACATTGCTAAGATGGCGTTGGAAAAAGAGATGATGAATGAGCAGGTCATCGAAGCTGGGAAATTGGCGTCAATAGGCGAACTGGCTGCAGGGATTGCTCACGAGATAAATAATCCCGTAGCGGTCATGGTGGAAGAGGCCGGCTGGATCCAGGATCTTCTGGAGGAAGAAGACTTGAAGCCATCCGCAAATTTGGAAGAATTCAAACGCTCTTTGAATCAAATCCGAACGCAGGGGCAACGCTGCAAGGAGATCACGCACAAGCTCCTCAGCTTTGCCCGCAAGACCGATCCAACGGTTAAGCTTGTCCAGGTCAATGATCTGCTTCAGGAAGTGATAGGGCTCTCCCAACAAAGGGCCCTGTACAGCAATGTGCAGATAGAAACCAACCTGGCGCTGGATCTTCCGAAAGTGGAAGCCTCTCCGTCGGAGTTGCAACAGGTGCTGCTGAACATGATCAACAACAGCCTGGACGCAATGGATCCCAAAGGTGGGATGGTCAAGATTACGAGCACGGTTTCCGGAGAGCACGTAGTGGTTGACGTCGCTGATACCGGCGCGGGAATCCCCACGGCCAATTTGCAGCGCATATTTGACCCGTTTTTTACCACCAAACCGGTGGGCAAAGGTACGGGATTGGGATTGTCCATATGTTACGGAATCATGAAAAAGATGGGTGGAGACTTGACGGTCAGCAGCGCCGTGGGGCTAGGGACCACTTTTCACATTCATATTCCATTGGCCAAGGCCGACCAGAATTGACGCCAACGTGGCCTCAAGAAGAGAATTCCCCAACTGGCCTGTTAAAGGGCGGATGAAGGATTGAGGCCGTCAGTGGAGATTTGAACGGAAGTGCCATGAGCGTGAGTGAATCAAAGAAGACCGCTCGCTTGAGGCTTCTTCTGGTCGATGATGAAGAAGCATATGTCAACGTTCTTTCGAAGAGACTCGCCAGGAGAAACTTTGAGGTAACAAAGGCTCTCAGCGGAACCCAGGCGATACAGGCTCTTCGGAAAGACGAATTTGATGTGGCTGTAGTGGACCTCAAGATGCAGGACATGGACGGCATCGAGCTCCTGAAAATATTCAAGAAAATGGTTCCGCAGATGGCCGTCATAATGTTGACAGGGCACGGTTCGGAGCAGGCCGCGCTGGAAGGCACACAATTCGGAGCTTTTGATTATTTAACGAAACCTTGCGAATTCAAAGATCTAGTGGAAAAAATCTTACAAGCCGCGCATGACGCAAAAATAGACGTTTAATTGATTAAGCTAAACGCTTGAATTACCAATCGAGCCGGTATCAATTCCTATTGAAAATAATCGACGATGATGTTGGCAGTTTTAAGGGCCACGCCTGTCCCCATTTGCTTTACGAGCGCACTTGATTTGAAATGTTTGCCTGTTTCAATCCTCTCGAGGCAGGCTGTCACCCGCTGCTTGTCTCTTCCGACCAGGGCTGATGTGCCCTGCTCCAGGTAGATTGGCCGCTCAGTATTGTCGCGGCACACCAAGCAGGGGACACTGAAGAAACTTGCTTCCGATTGAACTGAACCTGAATCGGACAGGACTAAAGCGGAGCCTTGCATAAGAGACAAGAAATCGATATATGGCAGAGGCGGAACCATTTTAAGGTCTCGAATATCTTCCATTCTCTTCTTCAAGCCGAACTCATCCAAGCGCTTCAGGGTCCGCGGGTGGATCGGAAAGATTATCGGGTAGGGGAGAAGCTCGAGAATATCAATCACTTCCCTCAGAGAGTCGGGGTCATCGACGTTGGAAGGCCGGTGTATGGTGACCAAGGCGTACGAACCCACATCCAGGCCGGACGTCTCCCAGAGTTTCTTTTCCTCTATGCTGGGGAGAAACATTTGAAGGGTCTCGAGCATAATATCACCCACCAGGTGTACCCGGCTCATGTCGATGCATTCTCGTCGCAGGTTTTCCACTCCGGATGGCTCGGATACGAACAGGAGATTAGACAAGCAATCGGTGAGGCGCCGGTTATGTTCTTCAGGCATGGTTTCGTCAAAGGATCTCAGGCCCGCTTCCACATGAGTCACGGGAATGAAGATCTTTCGGGCCACGAGCGCTGCGGCAATAGTGGAATTCACATCTCCCACCACAATCACCATGTCCGGTTCGACCTCTTGGCAGACCTTCTCGAATTCAATCATAATTCTGCCGGTCATTTCTCCGTGGCCTCCGGATCCTACTCCAAGGTGCCATTCCGGCGGGGCCAGACCGAGCTGCTGAAAGAACACGTCGCTCATCTCTTTGTCGTAGTGTTGGCCTGTGTGAACAGTGATATGGCGAATGAAATCGTGCTTTTTGAACTCTTTCTCCAGCGGAGCGATTTTCATGAAGTTGGGGCGAGCCCCGACAACGCTGACGATTTTTTTTTGCTTCATTCTTGGTCCACCAGTTAGGTTACGCCTCGCATGAGGCGCTCCGTCATCCGAAAGTGACAGTTATTCGCCCGCTTGATCCGCGCGCTGCCGCAGAAAAGTTTCCACCACGTCTGCAATGCGTTCCGACGCGTGGCCGTCACCAAAAGGGCTTTCTGTTATAATCATGGAGGAATAATGCGCAGTGTCCTCCAGCAGACTCGAAGCTTCAGCGAAGATCCTCTGCCGGTCTGTTCCCACAAGGATAGCAGCCCCCGATTCAATTGCTTCAGGTCTTTCGGTTACGTTCCTTACCACAAGGACAGGTTTTTTCAAGGACGGCGCTTCT
>JBKQMK010000273.1:0-8174 GCA_052146735.1 Desulfomonilaceae bacterium
GAACATTGGTCTTCTCCTTCACCTGGCAGGACGAGTACAGAGCTATCCCGTCCCGCCCCTTAATCGTTTGTGGTTGTTTTGTTTTGGTAGGCTTATGCAGCGACTTGGGTCTGCAAGTTCCCGATCAGCTGCGATGCGTCTTGACGGGAAAGGTCTTCAAAACGGGAAACCTCAAAGCGGGAAAGCATCTCTCCAACGTCTGCTTCCTGATAGTTTGCTTTTCGGCTCAGCGCGAACAGAGCTCTGACCTGAGCCTGAGTCGCTGCTCCGTTGCCGGCGCTTTTCGGTTTTGATCCAGTCTCAGCCGCGGCGCCACTTGGCGCTTTCGCTTCGCTTTTGCCGTTGCCATTGTCTTCAGGGAATGCGGGTGCACGCTGTTTGTCGGCTGTTCGCTGCGGTTCGGGATCTCCTTCCGGTATGTGTGCGATTTCTTCCGCACTGCAGAATTCGAGGCCATATCCAGCAAATCTGAGCGCCCGTGCCACAGATCTCGTTTCAGCCAGCTCTACCAGACTCTCGGCAAGACGGGCATCGCGTTGAGAATTTGCCGTACCATACCCAACGAACTGACCCTTGCTCGTCACTGCGCAACACTTGAAGATGGCGTACTGCCCGTCCCAATTCACCATCTCAGTTTGCAGGTTGAGGGTTTGATTTTCCTCATGCGCCAGACGCAACCTCCCGCCAACCACGGGAAACGTCCTTGTCTGCCACTCGTTGTCTACTTTCACTTTGCGATGGATCAGCTCGCTTTCCAAAAACTGACCATTTCCGTTTGTGCTCATTGTGTGAGCCTCCTTTCTTGGTTTTCTGTTTAATCCTAAGATTTAGAGCGCCCGTGCTTGGGCTTGCGTATCAGCCCACGCCAAGCATGGACCGAATTAGCAGCTCCAGGATAACGTAGAGCCACAGCATGGCCGCCAGAGTAACCACGATCCAGTCCATCAGAATTCCCATCTCTCCTTCTCCTCTTTGTGATAAGGTCGGCAGCACAAACAGACTTGCCTCTATGATGATCGCCAGACTCATCGTCAAAGCCTTTCTCATACGTGTACGCCTCCTTTCTTTTGATCTGGTCAATCCCCTCAAGGATTTACCCTCAAACCCTCAAATATAGAGAAGAAGGGAAGATGTGGGCGGGGTGACATGTTCATGTCGCGTCGCCCTTTCCAATGGCCGAACACTAGCGAGCCGCGTTCGGGTAGCGATCACGGATGTGAAAAACGGTTGACGGAGTGGTTTGGGGTGAGGTACGGTCAGGACCAGCATAAAGCGGGGTTTTTCATCAATATGAAGAAAGTCCTACCGTCATCCGGCCTCGTGAGGGGCGATTCGGGGGTTCTTTCGTTGTGAGGGGTAAAGTGCCGCGACCCAATTCCGGGGCTAACACGCCAGAATTGACAAGACCGTTGCGTAATCTCAGCTAAACAGAAATTAGGCTGTTGCCGAGTGATTACTCCAGGAGATATCTGCATGACCCTCAGCGCGAGGTTTGTTACGTTAGCGACCGTCGTCGCACTGTTCGTCTTGCTCGTGCAAGCTCCCCGTGAAGTCCAAGCAGGGCCAGTCAAGAAATCTGTGCGTGTCCTGTATTTGGTCCCAAAAGACCGAGAACCCCGCAAGGACTATCAGTCCGCCATCGAAGCCTGCGTCCTCGACTTACAGATCTGGTACTTCGGGCATCTCAAGGGGAAGACCTTCCGACTCAACCACCCTATCGTCGAGGTCATGCGTACCCCGCACAAGGCGGGCTGGTATGACAGCAATCGTCCCGCGAGCCGTCCGACGAAGTCGATGTACTGGTCCAACGTCGGTAATGACGCCGCTGCCCTTTTGCGCGTGAAGCTCTACAACAACCCAAATTACATCTGGCTCATTTACATTGATGCCCCTGGCGGCTCAGGGGCTGGCGGCGCAGGAGTAGCGGTACTGCCCAAACACGACCTGGAGGGTTTGATTGGGAGGGCTGCCAACAAGATGCCGGTCATGAGGTGGATCGGAGGCTGCGGACACGAACTGGGGCATGCATTCGGAATGCCGCACCCTCCCGGCAACAGTCACCACAATGCGTTGATGCGCAACGGGCACGGCGGGTACGAGCGTTACCCGGCGTGCTATCTAACGGCAGAGGACACGCAGAGGCTGAATCATTCGCCCTTCATCCATCCCGGGCGCCCAGACACGTTCAAGGGCCGCGGACGATTCATATACACCTACAACGGCGGCTACTTCGTTAACGTGGGTGGGAAAGAATGGGAAGAGCGAAAGGCTGGTTCTGACACTATTCATTATTTTAGTGAGAACGGAGGGGACAAGGACTTCATCTACCTGCTGGACGCCAGCAGAAAGCCTGGGGCATCGGTTGCATTGCCGAAGGAAGGAAGGGGCAACGGTATTTTGTTCAAGTGGCAGGGTGATGAATCGTGGAGAAAACTATATAAGGCAACGGAGTGAGGTAGGATTCGGGCTGGAGAGTTGCACCGGATATTCCCGATTAGGCCAAATCAATTCCAGACTCCTAGAAGACGCTATGGACCATCACCACATTGGGACCATCTAAAGGGGAGATCAAAAAATTCCGTAACTTCGTGAAGAACTAACGCTCCCAAAATGCACGTACAACGATGATCTGGGCTAAGGAGGGCAAGAAATTCAAAGCCGATATTGGTGCGCCTTTCTTGATGTATTCTGTTTCTCTTTAGATTTAACGCTGGCTGGCGGGCGCACAGACATCATCTTCCCTTCAAGACGTGGTAGCCTCCAATGACTATGGCGGCCAGATCGTTGACGGGGCCTAGAACGGGATACAAGATGTTGTCTAGGATCACCAAAAGGATGATCCAGCCAATCCACATGCCCTGCTGTTCATGCTGACTATCCATGGCAAGCCTCCTTTCGTAGTGGTGGTAGTGTTCAGCCCACGACCCCTTTCGGGGCCGCCGGGTTGTTCACTTGCACGCCTTTTTTGATTGCTTCATTGTTGCTATAAATATCTCTGCCGCGGCCACCAGCACGGCAGACAAGACTTTAACAACTGCTCGGTTCATTTTCGGCTCCTCCTTTCCGCACACACGTTTTCTATCCCTTCATGATTGCCCCTCGAACCCCTCAAATATAAGAAGGGGAAAGAAGAAATGGATAAAGAAGAAAGCGGATAGAAGGATCAATCCGTGGCTACTCCTGACTCTTGATATGCGCCGTTGATGTCAAAGCCCATGTGAATGGCGCGTTTCTTTTGATCAGGAATATCCCTCAATAGAAACCCACTTACCCTCAAATATAGAGAAGGAGGGAAGATGCGGGCGGGAGCGGGTACGCACGCAGACAATCGTGTTGAATTACCCGCACCGTGGCTTCCTTGGATAAAACACAAAAAGCTGTCAGAATCGCGTACATGAAGCTTGAAGGGGCATTGTGTGGAATCTGGAAGTCATAGTAGGCGAGGCGTGATGGAGGATCGGGCCGGAACGTGCGCCAATCGGAATGATTCCTGGATCAGTTCGGTGAGAAAATCGGGCCTTGACTAAGGAAAATGGGTTCCATTCTATAAAAGATAAACCGGGTATATATTGAGGCGCGGGAGAGTGTGGCCTTGGCTCATCTGTGCTAATCTGACTTTAAATCCGAACTTTCATCCGTCTTCTCGGCCAAGCCAACAAAGACATGTCATGGACTTCCGCTCCCGCGCTTGTATACTATGACATCCAATCCACGCAAGAGATCCCTCGTTCGGATCTGATTTACTTTTTTTGCCCTATGGCTACCGCTTAGGGTTGAGCTTGGACACATTTCGGGCTCCCTGTTGCCCCAAGCGGCATGGAAAGGCCACCTCCTAGCGTGAGCTGATTTGTCGGTGCAACTTCTTTGCTGTGTTTTGCTAAGCCCAGCGAAGCAACAGACGCCTTTCGACTCAGCGGTCGCCACGGTAGCCATTGAGTAAAATAAGATAGTTACAGCGGCAAGTCGTATCCTTAGCGTTTGTGAGAGGCGGATTTTATTCTTCTCAGTTCCGTCGAGGTGAGATCAGGAGGACATTCGGTGGGACCGGTGAATGAAATGGGAAAACGAAGAATAGAAATGCAGAAAAGTGGCTTCAGAACATGGGAATAGCTGACAAGTGAGGTTCGCTGTAGCCGATTTACGAATTCTTCCCCCTGGCCTCCACTAGCTCTATTCGTGGAACATCGAGGAGCACAAAGATGCGTATGAAGGCACGGCAAAAAACATGCAACTGGAGCGGCACTTTTCGACCGCCCACCTTCGCACTTTCCGGCCACCCTACACGCTGAAACTTGTCAGAAATTCAACGGATGGCCCCTAGCGCCTGTTGCGAGCCTCCCACCACGCAAGAATCTCCTGCAACGATCCTGAGCGATAGATATCCTGAAGGGCCTTCATCGCCTCCTCATCAAACCAGGACGGCAGACCGGGGGCAGCCTCGGTTGCCGAGGTTGAAAGTGATGCTTCTCTGTCACTTACAGCGCCATCTTGGGACGGGGCAATTGCTGCAACGACTCTCGTTTTTTTAATGTCATCATCATTCAAGTAACCTGATTTGACAATTGACAGCGATTCAACGAAGGTCTTTAGAACCATCCTATCGTCATCCGAAATATCAGTTATCTCGAATCCAGCGGTGGCGTATATCATGGTCTTACCTCTGACCTTCACCCACTGGCATTTGGCCACCATAAGCACAGGATCAGCCTTAATGAAAATGTCCACGGGAAGTTGAAATGTTCTTTCGCCACCCACGTTGCAATTTATCCCAGCCACCCTTAAACCTGTTTCTGAAATGTCCCTTACCAGACCGATAGAAGAGGTGGTGATGTCGTAAACGATGAACTCAAAAGGTAAAAGAACTCTTCGATTTCTGGATGGGTTAATACCAGCAATTGCTTCCTTGTAGGAAGGATATCTCTCAGCAAGTTCGGATTCAGTGACGGCATTTGCTGCAACTATTCTCTTGAATAGCTTCTCGACCCGATGTAGAGCGATTTTGTACTTGTCTTGCAGCTCCTCCTGAGTAATCCCCGATCTGATGTCTCTGACTACTTGTGTGGCGCTTATTTTTCTTTTCCGCCTCACCGAGGACCCTGCCTTTCTAAGTGCCTTCTGCCATCCACCGGGAGCTGTTTCTCCCTAGCAATCAAAGGGGGTATTTTTCTCGGTCAAGTTTTTCATGAAGCTTCCGGTATGAGGTCATTTCTCACTCTTGGAGAGCCGGATCTCGCCGCACAACGGACATTTGAAGTTGGGCATCCAAATCGTCTTGGCTCATGACCTGCGCTCGGCAAGCTCGATCTGTAACGTGATCCACCGAGATGAATCTATTCAAGGCATTAAGAATTTCTCCGAAATCATCAATTCCCGCCCTGGCATCTGCTAAGATTTCTATTAGGTTGACGGTTCTTTTCGCCACAGAAAGCCCCCGTGTAGGAATCAGGCTGGCATGATATCATAAGATATTGTCGAATGAGGAGAAAATTCCATAGTAACTTAAGGCACCAACGGATGAAGAGGAGGTCCGATTTGATGCTTGGTCCGAGAACTTGTCTACCACTGGGGAGCGTTCGTAAAGTTTCTTAAGAGTCTCTTCTGATATGACCATTTCTGCAACCTTTCCTTGTTTGCGACTCCGCCTAATTCAAGCGCGCAGAATCGGCCACCCAACGTCACACACAAATGATGGGGAGGTGTCAGTCTTTAGCCTTCATGCTTTCACGTACGGCCTCAAAGCTTTTTACAGATGGTCTGTATTAGTAGACCCATGGAGCTTATTAATTCCGTTTATCAGATGCACTAGAATGCGTCCAGCAAGGATCCCTTTCTTGAGGGTTAAGTATTATCTGGCGCGGCCCCCAGCCCGTTCTTATTCATGAACCTCAATTTTGTCTAAAATTTTTCCACTTTTTTCAACAGTTCTTTTTCAGAATGTGAAAGCTCGACAAGAAAGAATTAAGGCTCTGGTTACTCGTATCGTCCAAGCTTTGAACAAGTGATGGCACGCAAGCTTGAAAGCCATCCCTCCTTCTTTTCCTTGTATTAATTTGCAACTCTCTGATATAATAACTGATATCTGACCCAATTGGGGACGGCAGTTTGGTTTTCTCAGTGGTACCCAGGAGATCAACACGTAAGATGCTCGAGCATTTATGAAAAATGAAAACCAGTCAATCAAATATGAAAGCTCAGCAATTCGTAGCCGATGTGAGGGCTAAAATTAATGATGAGACCTTGCAAAGGAAATACGGCTTTTCCAGCAGGAAGTTCTACTTATACAAGGCCTCCGCACTGGACATTATTTCCAAGGAGGATACGCAGAAACCCAAGCGCAGGATCCAAATAAGTGCCAAGGAATTTCTCAGCGATATCCGATCCGGGATGGACGATGAAGCCCTTATGATCAGATATGGCCTTCTGCCCCGGCAGCTTCAAAGCGCATTCAGGCAAATCATAAATGCCGGCCTGGCCACGCCTCTGGAACTGTCCAAAAGGCTTAGCATAACCAAGAGTCAAGTGAGAGAGGCATTTGTTGAAGTGGGCAAAGCTATTACAGAGCTGGATTAAACGACCTTTCACAAACAGAATTGTACGAGGAACAGCATGATGGGCGACAATGATTTTCCAAATTCTAATACGTCCGAAGAAGACGAGTCGCCGCGCCTACTGGCAGATGAAAGCAACGGAACGGAAACGCTCGACCTCAGTAGCCTGCTTACCAGGGACCTGACCTTCTCAGGGAGCTTTGATATCAGGGGTGATATTTGGGCAACCACGTTTGGCAAATTAACACAATCCCTCCCGCTCCCTGCTCTCTTAATCGACCAGAGCTGTAACATAGTTGTTGCCAATCAGGCTTGCGGACGCATAAGCCGCGAGTACGAAACGATATTGGATGCACCTTTTTCAGGACTTTTCCCCGATCCGTCCACAGCCCGAAAAGTTCAAGCGCTCGCAGAAGAGGTTTTCGCAAACAGGAAACCAAGGATAGGGGAGGGAATAATAAAGATCGGGAAAGGTAAGATATGGGGTCGAATCACCCTGCGATCCATCAGGATAATGGAAAACAGATTGGTTCTAGTGCTCGTTGAGGATCTTACCCCCCAAAAGCAGCAACTAGTCCTGAAGCACAAACTCAACGAAGAATTAAAGCGGGAAATTGCCCAACGGGAACGGGCCGAAAGTAGACTGGCTGAGAGCGAAAAGAAGTATCGGGGGGTGGTCGAAACAGCGGGTGATGTTATATACCAAACCGACCGCCGAGGCTTATTCACGCTGGTGAATCAGGTTGGATTGAAAATAACCGGTTATGCTGCGGAAGAACTCATTGGCACGAGTTATTTGGATCTGATTCCTCCCGATCATAGGAAAACCGTTGAAAGGTTCTATGGAATACAATTTGTGAAGGGACTGCCCATCACCTATTACGAATTTCCACTGGTTACCAAACAAGGGAAAACGGTTTGGCTGGGTCAGAATGTTCAACTTTTGACAGAAGACGAAGAAGTTGTGGGATTTCAGGCAATTGCCAGGGACATAACGGATCGAAAGAGAGCTGAAGAGGCGCTCCTGGAAAGCGAGACGCGATACAAGGATCTCTTCGATCATGCCAGTGACGGCATATATACGGTGGATCCCCAGGGCAACTTTACATCTGGGAACGAGGCTGCGACCAGGATGCTGAGGTACAGTCGCGAGGAATTGCTAAGAGTCAACTTCAAAGACCTCGTTGATCCTGACTACTTGCCGGTCGTGGAAGAGAATTTCCGCAAGAAAATTCAAAACGGAGCGGAGACTACCGGGCCTTATGAAGTCTTGGTCCACCCCAAGGAGGGCACACCTTTATGGCTGGACGTCACCAGCCGGGTGATCACTAAGGGCGGAAAACCTGTTGGTGTTCATGGTAGCGCCAGGGATGTTACGGAGCGCAAACGTCTGGAAGAACGGCTCCGACAGGCTGCAAAGATGGAGGCAATAGGTACCCTGGCGGGTGGCCTTGCGCACGACTTTAACAACCTCCTCCAGATTGTGCTCGGATACGCGGATTTGATTGTAATAGGCAAGGAAAAGCAGGAGAAGGACTACCAACGGGCTCGGTTAATACACGATGCAGCAACGCGGGGACGCGATCTGGTTAATAGGATACTCACATTTAGTAGGAGAGTTGAGAC
>JBKQMK010000274.1:0-3622 GCA_052146735.1 Desulfomonilaceae bacterium
AGGCTTACCAGACCTATTTCAAGCGTTTCAAAAAAACATACCATGTCTTTCAGCAACTGGAATCCGTGATATTCAAAGGTAAGTCCATCCCACAAGTAGCAGCCCTAGTTGAGGCTATGTTTATGGAGGAACTCAGGAACATGCTGCTCACAGCAGGGCACGACCTGGACGCGGTCCGGACGCCGTTAAAACTTGACACTGCCAAAGGGAATGAAAAATACATCCGGATGAACGGTCAGGAACAGGTGTTAAAGGCCGGCGACATGATGATAGCCGACTCCGTCGCGGTCATTTCCAGCGTGATCTACGGCCCCGACAGGCGTACGATGATTACCCCGGCTACCAAAAGAGTCTTGTTTACGGTTTACGCTGTTCCCGGCATAGGTGAGCAAGCAGTGCGGCAGCATCTGGAAGGGATTGAGGCTAACATAAGACTGGTATCACAAGACGCAGACGTGGAAATATTTGAAATTTACGGTACTGAGTAAGCTGAAAACTCTCTCCTTCCGCGAGATTTTCCCAGTTCCTCCTTGGAGTCTCATGCCAGTGCGCTCTCCAACCCGTATGTTCAGATTACTTGCAAACGTGAACTGGTATCAGAGCGCGTTGCAGTGGCAGTGTTTTCGGCGGACGACAAACCTCCATTGACAAAATTCTGTCGACAATATATCGATATATGAACGATTATTCATATAGTGGCGGAGACTTCGTTGCCCGAACCAAAACAAGAGAGATCCGTAAATCTCAGCGAGCGGCTTGGCGCTGTGGCATTTGTCGTTAAGAGCCTGTCTGACGAGAACCGACTCCGCATCCTCCTGTCTCTGAGTAACGGGAAAAAGACCGTCTCAAAAATAGTTGACGAGGTGAATCTCTCTCAATCCCTGGTTTCGCATCACCTGAAGGAGTTGAGGCGCTCTCTTGTGGTCAATGTGGAGCGGAAAGGACTCTTCGTCTTTTACGAGATAGCCGACAAGAGGGTTATGGGTGTGATCGAAATTCTCGCTGAACTGGCAGACGATTTGTTGGCGGATCGAAAAAACTTTTAGATTTCGGAGATGAACTGATGAGCAACGAAGTACTTCACACGCTGGTCGATTCCATGTCTCCAATCGAAGCTTTGGAGCAGATGGCCGCCGAGATCAGAAGGCTGTTCTCACATCTGAGGGAGGATGCCAGAATAAATTTCCTGGTGGGCTTGATGGGAGACAGTTCTCAAAACAAAGAGTCCAGCCTGGTTCATCTCTGAATGGCCACCTGTGTGGTCGAAGGTATCGACCCGACGCGGATGTGCCGGATGTTGATGGACAAGATGGCGGAGTCCGAACAACTGAGGTCTGAAGCCGATCCCGGAGTCCTCGTCCTCTTTCAAGATTGGCTTGAGAAACTGGAAGAAGAGGCTTGCGAAGTAGTGAAGAGAACCGGCTCAATGAGTCCAGTCAGCCTGGCTGATGAACTGGGATTGTCCGAATCCGGAGGCATTTTCCTTATCGCTAGGCTTAAAAAGAAGGATAAGTTGTAAGGGAAGGGACAGACAAGTAAGCGAGCAGGATGTTGCAAGGTTCCGAAATCACATAAGGGCAAGTGAGAAGGAGATTAACAAATGGGACCAGAATATTGGATGCACGGAATGTGGTTTTTACCGGTTGTGATGCCGATTCTGATGCTGGTCGTACTGTGCTGGTAGTCATCTTCCTCATCTTCGGCCGAGGGGGCTTCAGGCCGCCTTGGCACGACCGGGGGCATTACTATGAAGATCGGCAGAGTTCAGAGAGAGCGCTGCACATCCTGAAGGAACGATACGCGAAAGGCGAGATTACCAGAGAAGAATTTGAGCAGATGAAGAAAGATATTCTATCGTAAAGGAAATTCTGACCATGAAGAGCGACTTTACTGCTGAAGACAGAAAGAGGATCGAAGAGGGCATCCGAGGAAAATACGCCAAGGTTGCCGTCAATGCTGAAGGACTCTTCAGTTACCAGACAGGGCGGGCCGGTCTCGAGGCGCTGAATTACGACCAGGACACTCTACGATCCTTGCCTGAATCTGCCTTGGAATCGTTCTGTGGAGTGGGGAACCCCTTTTCCTTAGGAGAAATTCGCGGAGGAGAGAGCGTCCTGGACATCGGATGCGGCGGCGGGGTAGATACTATGATTGCCGCCGCGATGACAGGACCCACGGGCAGGCTAGTGGGTATAGACATGAGTTCCGAGATGCTGGAAAAGGCTAGGCAGAATCTTAGCCTGACCAACCTCAGGAACGTGATCTTCCAGGAGTCCCCTGCTGAAGATTTGCCCTTCCCTGACAAGGATTTCGATGTCGTTATCTCCAGCGGGGTCTTCAACCTCATTCCCGACAAACGAAAGACTCTGAGAGAAGTCTTCCGGGTTATGAAGCCTGGTGGACGGCTTATGATGGCTGACCAGGTTCTCACGGGCCATTTGTCGGAGGATGTCGAGGTCGGGTGGCCAACTGGGCCGGGTGAATGGGCGGGGCTATACCGGGAAAGGATTTCCTGGCGATCATGAAACAGGTGGGTTTTGTTGGAGCCGAGATGGTCTCTGAGACGGGGCTTAATAGCTCTCCCGTTACCAGAGGTGTTTTGTTTCGGGCTTTGAAGCCTGCTGTGTCAATCTCTGAGCAGAGGGCAGACTCAACGGCAGCACTCGAGAAATATCAGGAATTCTTTGAAGAAGCTTATGCAGAGGGAGCACTGGACCGCAAGACAAAGCACCTCATTGCCTTGGGCGCTTCGTTATCCGCCGGATGTGATCCTTGAACCCGCTACTGCCTTGCAGTTGCAAGGCAACTGGACGCCACGGATGAGGAATTACAAGAAACAATGGCTATCGCTATGACGGTAGGAGCAACCAAGATCCAGATTTTGCAGCAGACCTGTTTGGCTTCAGCCGGAGTGAGGAAGGCCCGGGAAGAAGAGGCGTCTGGGGCAAAAGCACCGCCTGAGGAGCAAGCCTGCGGCACTTGAGGTACACAAACCCGCTCTGGATGAGTGGGAAACTCGGAAAGTCAACTCTGTGAGGAGCCAGATCAGGTTCACTCTTGCTGTGGTTCGGAAGCAACGCGGATCCAGGAACCCTGAGGCCGGTTCCCAGCCCGAAGTTTTTAGTTGCCTCTTACCCCGCTTTCTTACGGGAGGCCAGGAGATCCAGGAAGCTATCGATCTGTCTTTCGAGCGATTCGATGGAATAGAGGCGAGGATCATTATGGTCAGCCTCCAAGATTACACCGGGTATTCCGGTTCGCTCAGTCACGGAACCCCGTACTTCGGGTATGTCCTGCGAAACGAACTTACAGCTCCTATTGGAGTGATATAAGAAGCCGTCGAGATTGAATTTCTCGGCCATCTCCACGTAATCGTTTATCCTACGCTCCAAGTGCAGGTTGGCTGTGTAAAGGTACTGCTCGGTCCAATCTCCGACAGGGTCTTCTTCTCCTACGGCCAGCCTAGCCCAAGCCCATGTATAGAGAGAGGTAACTAGTACAGCTCCGCGCTGATCCAGATATTGGGACAGGCGCCGGAGTTCCGGCCAAATAGGGAGATTGTCCCAGAACAGCCGAAACGTTTCATTCGCGCATGCTCCGGTCCCTTTTTTAACGCGCTCAT
>JBKQMK010000275.1:0-10624 GCA_052146735.1 Desulfomonilaceae bacterium
CTCCTATCTTTTTGGCTGATGAATTCTGGAATTCTCGACTGATAATGAGGAGTGTGGGATGCAAATCTTTGTCTCCGGATCTTTGGCCTATGATAGGATCATGGATTTCCCTGAAAAATTCTCAGACCATATTCTGCCGGACAAAATCCATATACTCAATGTCTGCTTCATGGTAAACGGCCTGAAGGAACAATTCGGGGGGACCGCAGGAAATATTGCCTACAGCCTTGCCCTACTCGGGGAACAGCCGTTCATCCTGGCTACTGCGGGCAAAGACTTCCATAGCTATAAGAACTGGCTCTCTGAGCACGGACTCAGTTTGGACGCGATCCGCATCATTTCGGAGGAATTCACTGCCGGAGCATATATTACCACAGATAAGGCTGACAATCAGATCACCGGATTTAATCCGGGCGCGATGAAGTATCCCTGCCTCTATGAGGTTGATGGCGCGGAACCACAGGAAACTCTGGCCATTGTAGCGCCGGGGAACCTTGACGATATGCTCACGTATTCAAAGAGTTACAGGGATCGGAACATACCGTACATCTTCGACCCGGGGCAATCCATCCCAGCGCTTTCTACTGATGCGCTGATCGACGCGCTCACCGGCTCGATGTTGTTTATCTCTAACGACTATGAACTTGAGATGGTTATGCGGTCTACCGGTATGCAGAAAAGTGATCTGCTTAAGAAGACTGGGGCCATAATTACGACTCTTGGTGAAAGAGGGTCCCTGATCTCTACCCCGGAGAGAGATGTCCAAATCCCCGCCGTTCCGGCGGCACAAGTGTTAGACCCCACAGGCGCGGGTGACGCGTTGAGGGCCGGTTTGATCAAGGGTCTGGTAATGGGAAAGAGTCTCGTGGTAGCCAGCCAAATGGGAGCGGTGTGTGCCGGCTACGCAGTGGAATGCCAGGGGACGCAATGCCATCGCTTTTCTCTGGAAGAATTCTGGAGCCGCTACGAAGCAAACTTCGGCCGTATGAGCTGACGAGGCTGGAGGTAGCCCATGCCGAACCATTCAGGAAATCCGCCGCCACCAAAAAGTTCCGAAAGATCGCCTCACGTGGTCTTCGCCTGGATCCGGAATGTATTTCGAGAACTGGGGATCTTAGGCTCGAATTTGTCCCTGGAATACGAGGGGGCTTGGTACCGGGTCTCCTGCGATGACAAGGCGTTCATGGTCTATCGGGTCAACAGCAGCAGCAGCGCCAGGCATCACGTTCCCGGGTGGCCGGTATGCCTGGTGAATTCCGACACCATATTCGAAGAATGCTTCTCTCAGGGACTCAGCCGTGACCATTACGATTGTGGCGTGGACCTGGAAAAATGGCTGGAAATTATAGATGGGCATTGCCGCGACAATTTGGGATCGGTTCCGGCACGATAGACTCGGCAAGGGAATGAATTAAAAGGTAGGCTGACAGCTCTTACCAAAGGGTCATGTGTGGGGAATTGAATATGCAGGGGCACGGGATGACGTGCCCCTACACGAGTGCGAGGCGGTGCGGTGAAGTGCCTTAAGGCGAACCAGCTTCATCCGGCGCGCTGCTATTTTACCAGATTCAACCTGACGGGGGACTTGAGGATCACGTACTTCCCGTTTTCGGAAGTCCGTTCCTCTGCTATTCCTACATGATCTTTGATCAAGTTCGCTACCTTACGCGCGTCGTCAGGCAACATTCTCACGCAACCGTGGGATTGATTTTGGCCGATGCTTCTCGGCGCGTTCGTTCCGTGGAACCTGTAACCATCGTCATTCAGTTGGACTTGCTCAGCTATCTTGTCCTCGGGGTCAAGCGCTTGCTTCTTCGCCTTCATCTTCACAGGCCTCTTTTTGAGGAGCGGCGCCATGGTCCCGCCGTACACCTTTTTACTCGGAGATTGCCCTGCAGCCCAGTCTCGGTTTGTTGGCGGTATCCACCAGGGATCATCATCGTAGATGTGAGTTACGAAATATACCCCGACAGGGGTAGGGAATTCATGCGGATTTCCCAGGCCGACTCTACATTCGTAGAGCACTTCCTTCTTGCCGAACAGGGAGCTGGCGTACAACTTGAAGACGTGCGCTGAATGGCTCACCTCTATTTCGATGTAGCCTACGTCGCCGCCCTCGGGGCCTGTAGGGAAATTCCCGACCGACGTGTGGGACTCCGAGGGCCTCAGCAGAGTTTCCATCCTGTGTCGGTCCACCAAAGACGGGTTCCTTGCCGTTCGCGTCGGTCCAGCTGATGCGCGCACGGGAGTTACTCCTCTTGTCGAGACAGAGGATGCCTGAGCCAGGAGACCTTGGCCTCCAGCAGGGGAGACCCCATCATATGCTTGGTCTGTTGCATGGTTGACCATGGCCGGTTCTGCGGCCTCGAGAGGCAGCACGAGGAGAGAGAACACAACCAAACCTATACCCATCCCAAGGAACAACACACGAGACATGACAATCTCTCAACGCTCTACAGGCGCATTATAATAAAATGAACCGTATATCTAGCATGTTATGTCAGAAAAATCAATGATAAAAACCACTACCCCCTATAATCAATTTTTTTCACCCTTCCAAAATAATGTAACGGACACATCAATTAGCAAGGCCCCATCACCCTAACGGACGTCCGAAAAAGCCTCTCAGCGATCTTTGTCTCGTACCGAAAAACAGCATCTCCAGAAAGACACGATTCCCACATTGTAATAGGACGCACTTTGTCTATAGAGACACAGTCGCTACAAGGTTGTTTCGGTTGCACCCTGCGACCCGATCTTTTCCCGGTCCAGTTTATTACCAGATTTCCCCATGATGAACACTTAGACATCAGAACTTTAAGGGCTTAGCGTCCATGAAATGGCTCCTACTCTTGCCACAAAGAATTATACGCGTGGTCATGCCTGAAACTCGATTCGTCTTTTACTGAACTTCTTGACACAGTTCTCGTCCAGGTCTAGGATAAATGACAACGGACCAACTCCGTAAACGGAATCCCTCACGCAAAAGCACGGAACCCATTGAAATATAACCTCAAACTGGGCCTAAATCGTTCAACTCCCTCGTGGGTCAATCATGAGCCGGCAGCGCCGGAAATCAACGAAAGGTGAATGAGCCGTGAAAGAGCTAATGTCAGGAAACGAAGGCATAGCACGCGGGGCCTATGAGTATGGTGTGCGATTGGCCTCCGCGTATCCGGGAACTCCCAGCACGGAAATTTTGGAATTGATCGGGCAAAAATACCGTCAAATTAAGGCCGGTTGGGCCCCCAATGAAAAAGTTGCTGTGGAGGTCGCTGCAGGGGCCGCATACGGAGGCTCAAGGTCCATAGCTGTAATGAAGCACGTTGGCCTAAATGTCGCGGCAGATCCGTTCATGACGCTCTCTTACACCGGCGTCAACGGCGCACTCGTGCTGGTAGTGTGCGACGACCCCGCGATGCACTCATCACAGAACGAGCAGGATACCCGCAATTTTGCGAAATTCGGCAAAGTGCCTTGCCTTGAGCCTTCCGACAGCCAGGAGGCCAAGGACCTCATGGGAGCCGCCCTGTCTATAAGCGAGGAATTCGATACGCCGGTTATTCTCAGGAGCAGCACACGCGTTTCCCATTCCATGTCGCTGGTTGAGGTGAAGGAGCGGGTAGAAGGGCCCAAGGAACTCGGACTGAAAAAGGACCCGGCGAAATTCGTCATGCTCCCTGCCATGGCAAGGCGCCGCCACCCAGTTGTCGAACAGAGGCTCAAGGATTTGGCCGCGTTTGCGGAGACCTTTCCGTTCAATCAAGTGATCATGGGGGATGATTCGCTCGGAATTATCGCTGCCGGGGTCGCGTTCCAGTATGCTAGGGAAGCTATGCCATCGGCTTCTTTCCTGAAGCTCGGTATGGTCTGGCCCCTCCCTGAGAAGATGATTCGCGACTTTGCCTCCCGCGTGAAGCGGCTCGTAATCATAGAAGAACTGGACCCGTTCATCGAAGAAGCTGTACGCTTGATGGGCATAAAAGTGGAAGGCAAGGAGCTTACCGGCCTGTGCGGGGAGCTATCTCCGGAGCAGGTGGAGATTGCCCTCACTGGAAAGAGCACTGCCAAGGGTATAGGGCCGATAGAAATGGAATTGCCGCTGAGGCCGCCGAACATGTGCCCGGGCTGTCCGCACAGAGCCACCTTCAGTGCGTTGAAAAAGAGAAAGGTCTACGTGGCGGGAGACATCGGCTGCTACACACTTGGTGCGCTCCCACCTGTTGGAATGCTAGACCACTGCCTCTGCATGGGGGCCGGAATCGGCATCGCGGCCGGATTGGACAGATCCCTCGGAGAATTGGCCAAGGGCAAGGCAGTTGCCGTTATCGGCGATTCCACATTCTTCCATTCGGGGATGACCCCCCTGCTGGAACTGGCTTACAACGGCGGCTCCACAACGGTCATCATCATGGACAACCGGACTACGGCCATGACCGGTGCTCAGCCAAATCCCGGAACCGGGTTCACACTCCGCGAGGATCCTACGATAAGAGCGGACATGACCAAGTTGGCCGAGGCATTTGGTTTTAAGAGAATACGGGTAGTGAACCCTTATGAAGTAAAGGAAACTGACAAGGTAATCGGCGAGGAGCTGGAAGCCAACGAACCCTCAGTGATAATAGCCCGTGCCCCCTGCGCTCTGTTGAAGACCGACCGAATCCTGCCGGACAAGCCTTTGAAGATTGATTCGGAGATTTGCAAGGGATGCAAAAGCTGCATCAATACCGGCTGCCCGGCTCTGGAATTCGTCAAGATAGATGAGCCAGCGGAAGGGGAGAAACGCAAAGGCTTCTCCAGGATAAATGAGGCCCTTTGCGTGGGCTGCCGCACGTGCCAGGAAGTCTGCAAGTTCAATTGCATCGAGGAGGCATCATGAGCGAAAACCGCGTTTACAATGTCCTCATCGTCGGGGTCGGCGGCCAGGGGATCATTCTGGCAAGCGATGTGCTTGGACGAGTGGCGGCTCGTCACGGATATGACGTGAAAAAGAATGAGATCCACGGCATGGCGCAACGCGGAGGCTCCGTTTCCAGCCACATCCGTTTCGGCAAATTCGTCAGCTCTCCTATAATCAAGACCGGTGAAGCGGATGTGCTGCTTTCCTTCGAACAGATAGAGACACTGCGGTACTTTCATTACCTCTCCGAAAAAGGGAAGGTGATTGTGAACGATCAGAAGATCCTTCCCCCTGCGGTATTTACCGGGAAGCAAGAGTATCCGCCTGACGTCCTAACCAGAATCAAGGAGAAGGTGCCCGATGCGGTGGTCGTCGACGGTGTTGAGGTCGCCCAGCAGATAGGGAACCCCAGAGTGCTCAACGTGATTTTCCTCGGCGTGCTCTCCAAGTACCTGGATATACCTGCCCAAACGTATGAGGAGGTACTGAAGGAATCGCTGAAGCCGAAACTGGTGGACATCAACTTGAAGGCTTTCCATGAGGGGCGTTCACTGGCCTCAGAGTGACCGCCCGGGCGCGCAAATCCCAGATTTTTACTCTTTTAAATATATTCTTCCCAACCAGCAAACGTCGTACGGGCGACCGGCAGGTCGCCCCGTGCCCTCGTAATTCCAATCACAGTAGTTTGCTGTGGCACCAATATTTCAGGCATTTTCATCGTTCGTTGTAGCTTTCTAGCTATGGGAGTTGAGATCAGAGGCACTGATATCCGCGTAAGGGAGTAAGTATGGTGGGTATAAATTAACCACTGATTGACTCATGGGGCAAAATAGCCCATGTCTTCAAAAGATATCTTCCTGATTTTGCGTGATTTGTACCTACCTGTTGCGATTTCGCCACACTCGTGCGTAAAAGGGGACCCTTTTTTGACTGGACTACCCTGCCGACCGAATTCAGTAATACCCTGATTAGACAACACATAAGCAACAACTTGCCATTTTTTGTGGGGTTGGCACGGAAAATGCTTATGACAATAGGCACGGGCAAGCCGCTTCAAAACGGAGCAACACAAAAAACGGGGTTACGCCCTCGCCAAGAGGGCGGTAGAGTCGGGGAAATAGTTTCAAACCAAACCGTGAATTTTTTACGCAGAGGGCCGGTTCAACAGGAGAGAGCCGGTTGCCTGCTCTCCAAACTTACCGTTACGTATGGATGTGCAGCCATTGTTACGCTAATAGGACGTGAGACACACCCATCAACTCGGTAAGGTTGTGAGCCGAGTAATTGTTCGGATCATCTTAAAGAATTGTTGATTTACCGGAATTGTTAAACCGCCGCAAAGTGGGGTTACTGGAACGAGAGGAGGATGGCAAAATGAAATGTTTAAGCAAAGTCACAATGATGTTGGTCCTCCCGCTACTTGTACTATGTTGGCATCATATCTATCGTGGCAAGTGCCAACTGGAGGGCAACCTCATGGAGGTGGCCAGGATAGGGGACTATCTCGCGGTTGACAGGTATTTGGATGAAGGCGCGGACGTTAACTGCAGGGATAAGAACGGCCTCACCCCTTTGATCTGGGCTGCAATCCAAGGCCACGAAGAAGTAGTCAGTCTGTTGCTGGACCGAGGCGGCGATCTCGAAGCCAAGAATCATAATGGAGACACCGCGCTGATGTGGGCTTCTATCATGGGGCATAGAGAAGTTGTGGAGTGCATGCTCGATCGCGGAGCAAAGGCGGACATCGGCGAGCCTAATAGCGGGGTGACCGCGCTGATGGCAGCCGCAGCGAAAGGACATTCGGACGTAGCGCAAGTTCTGCTGGAAAAAGGCGCGGCCATCAATGCTAGGGATCGAAATGGAAACACAGCTCTCACCCATGCCTCTATTAAAGGTTGCGGGGAGGTGGTGGATTTGCTCTTGGCCGCGGGTGCAACCTTTAATGGTACATGTCCCACGGCAGTTGCCACTGCTGTAATCTTTGTGTCCGACGACGGGCGTCCTACCGGAATAGACCTCATGCGCTTGGGGACCAATCCTGGTCCTCGGCCCGGCAGCCACTATGGAACGCCGGTGACAGATGCTTATCTAAGAGAGGCGCCGCAGACCGATGATTGGTGCTTTACTGCCGGCGCAACTGCTGAAGCTCACGTCGTGCCGGCGGTTCTCATGACCACGAGAGATCTTGGAGCGTTTTCAACTCATTGATTTTGGACATGATCAATTAACGAACTTGGTGGCTGTGAGCCCGTGTGCAACGCGGAAGTGTTCATCGCGGGTTTACTAACATAATCCTCTGGCGTAACAATCAGCATTAATATATTTAGAATAGGGGAGGGTGCATTAATCTGTCGAGAGAAGGATGACCCATGGCTTCCGACGAAATTAGACTAACCACGCTGTCCAAATCGTCCGGCTGAGCGGCCAAGATGGCTCCAGGGGACCTGGAGCAGGCGCTGTGCGGCATTAACATTCCTTACGATCCTAACGTGCTGGCAGGCGTTGCCGGATCGGAGGACGCGGGTGTATATCGTCTCAGCGATTCCCTGGCGCTTGTCCAGACCGTCGACTTCTTTACCCCTATTGTCGATGACCCGAGGATCTTCGGCCGTGCCGCGGCCGCGAATTCCCTGAGTGACGTGTACGCTATGGGCGGACGCCCCATTACGGCTATGAACGTCGTCTGTTTTCCCATCAAGAAGCTTGGGATTGCGATGTTGAAAGCTATCCTCCAGGGAGGGATGGACATCCTCAGAGAGGCTGGGGTCGCACTGGTAGGCGGCCACAGCGTCGAAGACGACGAACCCAAGTACGGGCTGTCAGTGGCAGGTCTGGTCCATCCGGACCGCATAATGACCAACTCGGCCCTGCGCCCAGGTGATCGTTTAATTCTCACCAAGGCTATCGGTACCGGCATCATTGCCACCGCCATTAAGGCCCAACTTGCATCAGCCTCTTCAATGGATGAAATGATTCGTTCGCTTTGCACGATCAACAAGAAGGCCGCGGAGGTTGCTTCCCGATTCGACGTCAAGGCCTGCACGGATGTAACGGGGTTTGGCCTTGCCGGACATCTGGTGGAAATGGCCCGAGCGGGCAAGTGCAGGCTGAGGGTTCAATCGCAGAAGGTCCCAATCCTCGAAGGAGCAATGGAAGGAGCCTCCATGGGACTCATTCCCGGTGGCGGGCATTCCAACCGGAAATTCTTCAGCTCGTGGACAACTGTGGATTCAGGTATTTCCCCTGAAACCGCGGACTTGATGTTCGATCCTCAGACATCAGGGGGGCTGATATTGGGGATCCCGGCCGACCGCGCAAGCGATCTGCTCGCTGCTTTGATCGCGGAAGGGGTCGAGCCTGCCGCTGAAATAGGCGAAGTCTTTGAGCCGGACTTGGAAGGACATTTAGAGATAGTGTGAGTGGGGGTGCAGCCGGTCCGGGTAGTGCAAGTCAGTCGACGGACAGGGGGCAATCCCAATCCTTGTCTCTTTAGAATCACGGTGGCAACTTCCGAGACCTGAAAAAGGTTCACGAGTTGTTGCTTAGGGATTCGGAACATGCTTTAATTTGACTCATTAACTGCCAGATTGAAGGGGGTCCAATGATGAATCCAAAGAGGAGAATCAGGGCCAGCGACATCGCCAATGACATGCGCGCTGGAATGAACATTTCCGATCTTATGGCCAAGTACCGGTTAACCATAAAAGGCCTGCGGACCGCCTTCCAGCAGCTAGTGCAAGGCAGGGCTATTAGCAAAGACGAATTGAACAACCTTCAGTCATTGCACGATATCTCAGTTAAAGGATTGCGACAGTTTCCCCGTTACCCTACGAAATTCCCGATCAAAATATTTGATGGCGGCGACCCCTTCAAAGGCGGCGTAGTAAAAGACATATCGGAAAAAGGAGTCTGCGTAAAAGGTATTGAAGCGCAATTAGGCGAGGTAAAGAATTTCATCATCCGGCTCGGCACTTTGGGCGCGGGTTCTACCATCGTGTTCGAGGCCAGATGCCGCTGGGTGAAAAAAGGCATGACGTCCGGCAAGACTGAACTCGCCGGATTTGAGATAACCGACATTTCCACTTTGGATTCAGGGGTATTTGCTCGATTCATTTCTGCATGATCGAGTCTCCGTTCCGGGCTGAGATTTAATTACGATCATTTGATTGTTGGGCTTTCCTGCGGATAACTTTGCGGTGGGAATTAACTGTTTGTCCCTTCAAATGAGAATTCAGGTGAGAAGAATTCAAATTATGTCTCCCGAGAAAAATCAAACGCAAGGGGATGCTTAGCAGTCGGATAGTAAGGTCTATTCTCTTTTCATTTCTTGGGCCTTTGCATAGCGGCTCAATATCTGGTTGTTCGTCGTGGGGCTCATTCCTAAATTAAGAGAGACTTTTTGGATTCAAGCGTGCTGGCCGGCAGATATCTAGCTTCGAAGACGAATTACGAAAGGAGAAAGCAAATGATTCTACCAAGGAGAATGCTACGAAATTGGTTTTATCTACCATTAGCTCTCGCTGGGCTGCTGGCTATGGTGTTGACGATCATTCCGGCAACGAGCCAAGCTGAAATCAGTGAACAGGAAGCGCACGCCATCGGAGTGCATGCTTACGTCTATTTTTATTCGCTCATCACGATGGATGTGACTCGAAAGCAGCTCACCAACGTCGAGCCAGGCAAGGGGTCCATCGGTGGCCCGATGAACATGTTCAACAACATCTCGGCGTTTCCGACCGCGGACATGAGGGTGGTCGTGCGGCCCAACTTCGATACTCTCTATTCGTCGGCGTGGCTCGATCTCACCAAAGAGCCCGTGATAGTGACGGTCCCCGACACAGGCGATAGGTACTACCTGATCCCGATGCTCGACATGTGGACGGACGTGTTCGCGTCGCCGGGATGGCGCACGACCGGCACGAAGGCGGGCAATTTCATCATCGTTCCACCCGGCTGGCGGCCGGACTTGAAAGATCGGTTGATCGAGGAGTTCAAACTCCCGAAAGAGACCCAACGCGTTGATGCTCCAACACCATACGTCTGGGTCATCGGCCGCACCAAGACTGTGTCCTAAGGACTACGATGCTGTTCACAAGATCCAGGCAGGCTTCAAAGTCACGCCGCTCTCACAGTTCGGAAAGGCGCCCGGGCCGGTTCAAGTCAAGATCGATCCCGCGGTAGACATGAAGACTCCGCCAAAGATGCAGGTGGACACGATGCCGGCCGGCAAGTATTTCGCCTACGCAGCCGAACTCCTGAAGCTGCATCCGCCGCACATCACGGATCAGCCAATCATCGCTATAATGAAGAAGATCGGTATCGAACCTGGCAAGAATTTCGACATAGAAAAGGTGGACCCCGCTGTCAAGAAGGGTCTCGAAAGCGTGCCGGAAGACGCTCAGAAGCTGATGGAGTGGAAGATCCCCACGCTTGCGAAGATCGTGAACGGCTGGTCAATGAATACGGATACGATGGGCGTGTATGGCGACTACTACCTCAAGCGCGCCATCGTCTCCCAGCAGGGCCTCGGCGCCAACCTGCCCGAAGATGCGATCTATCCTCTGAATCTCGGCGACGAGTCAGGCAAGCCCCTTGACGGCGCAAACAAGTACACGATCCACTTCGACAAAAGTGCTATTCCGCCCGTGAGCGCCTTCTGGTCGATCACTCTCTACGACCAGGACGGCTTTCAGGTCGCGAACAGCCTTAATCGTTTCGCGGTCA
>JBKQMK010000276.1:0-6449 GCA_052146735.1 Desulfomonilaceae bacterium
CAGGTAAAAATTCCCTATTCCGTCGCACACAATAATTCCAAATAGTTACAGAATAATTGCAGGGAATTTTTCCCTGGCGCTAGGGAATTTTTGCCTAACGTCAGGGACGTCATACTGTTAATCGGGATGGGAAGGGTAGGACCGAGTAGAGATCAAAGATTTGCATATAGTGTTTCAGAGAATCAGGGCTAATTCCCAGGAGTTCCGCCGCCCGTTTTCGACTACCCTCGGCTCTGCGAAGAGCTTCCACCACGAGGAGACGTTTCACATTCATCGTCACGTCGTTTATGGTCTCATTTTCAGGAAAACCAACTGTGACGGACCATGTCTGCCCTGGTTCCTTTGATCTCTACTCGGTCCTACCCTTCCCATCCCGATTAACAGTATAATTTCCCTAGCATCAGGGAATTTTTACCTAACGCTAGGGAAAACTTCCCTGCAATTGAACTGCAAGTGCTTAGAATCATTATGCGCAGCTAGATAGGGAATTTTTACCTAAGATATCTCCTAAATTGACAACCTTCCCTTGGACGCAGAGCCAGAGATAGGCACGCTATTTCAGCCACTTCCACCTTCAAACGAGTTGGCACGCATTCTGCTATAAGACGTCATAGCGATTACAGGCTAGGCTGAGACTACAAAACTCGGAGGACCACACGATGAACGTTGCAACCAGTACCACCAGTAACTTGGACAGGGCTTCCATGTTTCTTGGGACAGCCATGATGCTTGCCTGGACCTTGGGAATAGGCATTGTAGGTTTTGCCTTGTTGCTGGCAATAGCCTACGCTATGGTATTTCACAACAACTCTCTCGTCATTGTTTGCTCTTTCTTCCTCTTTGTGCCCCTCATGCTGACGATCGCATGGGGAATCCTTTGGGCGGCGGAAGCTGCAAAGAAGAGATTGTCCCTGCTCCGCAGTGTTTCAGCACCAAGCTGGTGGGAGACACGGCAGGAACATCGGATACTTTATCAGGCGTACTTTCTTTAAGCTCATCTAACGGACCCACCAACCTCCTAAACAAACCCGGGGGAAATCGTGCTGTGATTTCTCCCGGCATCATTTCAACACCATGATTTATTAGGTGGTCACGATCGCCGAGATAGTGTCCTGGCAACCAGCAAGCGTCGCTTCTTATGGGCATTTGTTGAATATATTTTCAATTCAATCGAGCGCCCTTTCTGCCACTGCTTTATTCTGACGTGCTGTTGCCTGGCCTTGGCCAGTAGGGCTTCAAATTCCCGGGTTGAGCGTTGTTTGCACTGAAGTTCCTTCTGGACCCGCGCCTGTTCTTTTTTCAATTGTTCCAACTCTTGTGCCGCTTCCTTCAACGCCTGGTCGAAGATAGCTTCTTCTGCAGAATCCCGGGAAGCCGCTGCAGGAGGGTAGACAACACTCCATCCCAACAGCAGCAGGGTCAACAACAATGATCCACTTACGAAATTCTTCGCTGACGATCCCATGCCCCCACTCCCTCTTACCAATTGTGCTCTTTAAGATTCCTGAGAGCGAAAAAGGATTCAAAGATTCATAAGCAGAGGTTGTGAGGTTGCAAAATCCTCTTGTAGAAGGCTATGGGTCTCTCCGAGGAAATACCGGAAAGACTGTTCAAGGAGGGAGCCGGAATGAAGGCTCCTCTAGAAGCTAATGGCGCCCGACAATCCCAGGTCGAAGGTATACTGGCTCAGCGTTGACGTGCCTGAGCTCGATGACGAGAAAGGCTCGGGGAACCTGAGGAAACCAAAGAGTGCAAATGAGCTGCTTTGACCAGCCAGGTTCACATCCCCATCGCCTCGGATTCTCAGCCAGCTCCCCTTGGCCCACAGGGTGCAATTGAAAAATCCGATAGGGAACGTTGATTCTAACCCGCCCTCCAGGAAAAGTCCCGCGTTATTGAAGGTATATTCGGCTTGTTCGGAAATGTCTCGTCGACCAAAAAAACCGAAAATGGGACCCGTTATGTAGTTGCCGGCGTGACTAAGTTCGAGGGGCAGCCTTACTCTGGCGCTGGCGCTTCCTATGAGCAGCTCTCCCTTGAAATATGGGCCAAAAATTTGGCACCCGATATACGGGATTGTGAAAAAGGTATTGAGGTCACCTGAATAGTCCGGGAAGGTGACAGGCCTGATGGCAGGAGGAACAATGGTGAAATAGCTATAACCTGGCACAGGCTCGGGATCCGAAAAACGGACCGATATACGATCGAATCTGATGCCTCCTACCAAACCAACAGCCTGGTTGACGTTGTACCACCCACCGAATTCAAATTCCGACCACTGGAACCGTGATCCTGTCCAACTCCACGGTTGTGGTGGAATCACTCCGATGCCTGGGCCCTCACTCGCTTCAATGCCCACCGTGCGAGGAATATTGGCCGAAACACTGCCGAACAGGCCGCAGACCGGTGTAAGCTGTGCATCAAGGCGGAATGCTCCCACCGCCAGATCGGCGGATTGGATCTTCGCGTCCAGCGGATAGGTGTCGAGAAGGCTTCCATACTGAGGAAAGACAGCGAACGAGTCAAGCACCTGTGTCGGCGGGATATTTAGATTGAAGTTAAGAGCGATCTTTTTGTATCCGACGTTGAGGGTGGGCCGGATCCTTATGTTACCCGTTTGAATCCAGTCTAGTCCCAGCAGGGAAGTTATGCCCGAAATCCACCCCGAAGCTCCAGCTCCTCACAGGGAGGACGCACCAGAGGGAAACGGCTCCGGGACCACATCTTGAGCCAAAACCACAAGAGGAAAAACCAGAAGAAATACAAGCCCCGCTAAAAGGAAGCAGCTTTTAGTCATACCATACCCCAAACAAACCAATGCGTCCCGGCAATGAAAAGCCCTAATTACCAGGCCGACAACTCATTTCATGTCAACTTTAATTCACAAACGATATAGATTTTCTTACCATCTCTTCCAAGCGCTGGTCAAGCAACATTTTTCTGAAGTGCAGCGGTTTTTGTCGGCAAAGCTCAACAGAGGCATGATGCGTGTCATTCATGGGACATATACTACCGCACAGGTCCTTCCACTTCGTCAAAAGCCTCGCGCACGGTTTGAGCCAATTTTTCGGCAGGTCCGCTTCCCCAATAGTGCAAAAAGAACATGCGAGGTTCTTCGTCGAGCATGTGATTATGTATTGCGACCACTTCGATTCCGCCATTTCTCAATGTCCGGATGACTCGGTTGACTTCCGATGCGGTCATGACTATATCACCGGCCACGTGAGCGTGTTCGTTGGAACCGACAAATCCAGCCCAGGAATTCATTCCAATACTGGAAGTCAACTCCATCTGATGACTCTTCACGCCGGATCGACCCACTGTGATTTTGAACGAACCGCCCGCGTTGCTGCCCGAATGCCCTACTATTTTCTCCATGAGCCGAGTGTCGAGCATCAACGCAGGCTGCGATGAACCCGCTCCGGTTTGCTGCGGTGTCCCGGTTTTGCTCAAGGCGTTCTTGAGGCCACGCGCAAACTGCGTCCCCTTGCCCATTGCCTCGATGTGCATGAACATTATGCGAGGTACATCGCCGATAAAATGGTTGTGCAGAGCGGTTATGCTGATATTCGCCTCCTGCAGGGCAGAGATGACGGGATTTACTTCCTGTTCCAGTAATACCAGATCGCCCATCAGCATTGTATCGTCGCCCATATTCCTCCAGGCAATCCATGACCCCAGGCCCAGCCCGGTGGGTATGGTTTCCCCGTCGATAGTAACCCTCAGGTCACTTCGCGGCAAACGGACAACCAGAGTCCCTTCCTCCACCTGACCCTTCACTCCCAAGGTCTTCTCGATCTCGGCAAAATCATCTGCTCTGGCGGCGTTTGTTGCGGTGAAGGACATTAATGCGAGCCAAGCGACGGCAAATAAAACATTTGTGACTGGAAAATGAACTGATCGGCTAGTCATAGTAAATTGCCTCCTGTGGCGTGTTCATAGAATGTTCGAGCCCACGTTCCTTTTCTGGACAGTTAGATGCGGATGCGGCGGCAACGATTCGGGTTGCTCACTTACGGGCGCTTCATGCCTTGGAATCGCTTGTTAGTGGGTAGTCGTCTTGACCTTCCCCAGTTTTGAGGGTACCCTGAACCAGTTTGATCTTATGAAGCGAACAAGTGTGTTTAATCGACTTAGTTGTGGGCTTCTGAAGTAATTTGTAATACCGGCATCATTCAAATATTGATAAAGAAAGGGGGCCTCATTATGGAAACCGCTTCCCACATTCCTGAAGGACCGTTGAGCACAGAAGAATTGCGGAAAACGGACGCATACTGGCGTGCTGCGCTTTATCTGTGTGTGGGCATGATTTATTTGCGGGACAATCCTCTGTTGAAAGAGCCCCTGAAGATTGAGCAAGTCAAGAATCGCCTCTTGGGGCACTGGGGGTCCGATCCGGGTCTCGCTTTCACCTGGGTGCATCTCAACCGGTTGATCAAGCAGCACAATCTGAACATGGTGTTTGTAGCAGGACCGGGGCATGGGGCGCCCGCTGTTCTTTCCAACGCTTATCTAGAGGGCACTTATTCTGAAGTTTACCCGGATAAGAGCGAAGATGAAGAAGGGCTGCGCCGGTTCTTCCAACAATTCTCTTTTCCCGGCGGCATTGGCAGCCATTGCACGCCTGAGACTCCCGGTTCGTTTCATGAGGGAGGAGAGCTGGGGTACAGTCTTTCCCACGCCTATGGGGCGGCTTTTGACAATCCGAATCTCATCGTGGCGGTCATGGTGGGTGACGGCGAAGCCGAGACAGGGCCTCTGGCAACGGCATGGCACTCCAACAAGTTTCTTGATCCGGTTCACGACGGGGCCGTGCTGCCGATCCTGCACCTGAATGGCTACAAGATCGCCAACCCCACGATCTTGGGTAGGATCAGCCACAAGCAGTTGGAGAGCCTTTTTGTGGGTTACGGATACAAGCCCTATTTTGTGGAGGGCTCGGACCCTGCTGCCATGCACCAGACGATGGCACAAACTGTCGAGGCAGCTCTGAACGATATAACAGCCATCCAGAACCAAGCACGCACGGAAGGGATCACTGAGCTGCCTGAATGGCCGATGATAATTCTCCGCAGTCCCAAAGGCTGGACTGGGCCCAAGGAGGTAGAAGGCCACAAGGTGGAAAACTTCTGGCGAGCCCACCAGGTGCCCTTTGACGTGCGCGATAACCCGGCCCATCTGGCGCTGCTGGAAGAATGGATGAAGAGCTACAGGCCCGATGAACTCTTTGATGAGAAGGGCAAACTCATTCCCGAACTCAAAGTACTGGCTCCTATCGGCAACAGCCGCATGAGTGCCAACCGTATTACCAATGGGGGCCTGGTGCGCAAGAATTTGCTATTGCCCGACTTTCGCAGCTACGGCGTGAAAGTGACAAAACCCGGCGGAATGCGGGCTGAGAACACTCGCCCCCTGGGCAACTTCTTGAGGGATATCATTTCCGAAAACCGAACGAATTTCCGTTTCTTTTGTCCTGATGAAACCGCTTCCAACCGTCTCGATGCAGTTTATGAGGCGAGCGCAAAGGTATGGATGGCGAAAATTCTGCCTGAAGATGCGGACGGCAGCCACCTGTCCCGCGTGGGCCGAGTAATGGAGATGCTGAGCGAGCACACGCTGGAGGGGTGGCTCGAAGGATATCTCCTCACCGGGCGCCATGGTTTCTTTGCTTCTTACGAAGCCTTTGTGCACGTGATCGATTCGATGTTCAACCAGCATGCCAAATGGCTGGAGAAATGTCGCGAGGTCCCCTGGCGGGCTCCAGTGGCATCCCTGAACTTGCTGATCACTTCCACGGTGTGGCGCCAGGATCACAACGGTTTCAGTCATCAGGATCCCGGATTTCTAGATTTGATCACCAACAAGAGTCCTGACATCACACGTATTTATCTGCCACCTGATATCAATTGCCTTTTGTCCGTGGCTAATCACTGCCTCCGCAGCACCAACTACGTCAATGTCATTGTTTCGGACAAACAGCGTCATTTGCAATACCTCTCCATGGATGAGGCGATACAACATTGCACAAAAGGGATCGGCATCTGGGACTGGGCCAATAACGACGAGGGGAGCGAACCCGACGTCGTAATTGCTGCTGCCGGGGACGTCCCCACCATGGAAGCTTTGGCCGCGACCGCCATCCTCCGTGACCGCTTTCCCAATCTCAAGATACGTTTTATCAACGTTGTCGATCTGTTCAGATTACAGCCCCCGAGCGAGCACAAACATGGTCTTTCAGATAGTGATTTCGACAGCTTGTTCACAACGGACAAACCCATTATCTTCAACTTTCACGGCTATCCGTGGCTAATTCATAAGCTCGCATACAGGCGCAACGGCCACAAGAATCTGCACGTGCGCGGCTACAAGGAGCGCGGGAACATCGACACTCCGATGGAACTGGCCATGGCAAATCAAATCGACCGGTTCAACCTGGCTATGGATGTGAT
>JBKQMK010000277.1:0-4566 GCA_052146735.1 Desulfomonilaceae bacterium
AGAAATGCCATTGTAGGCCATTCCTCTCAACGTCCAGTGGAAGACCGCTATATCAAAGTCTCTGATGAAGAACTCTTGAAAGCGGTTGATTCGATGTCTTTTAATAACGGCTGGACGGAGTTGGATATGGTCGAGGAGGGGGGAGGTTGATGCCGATGATGAAAAAGGTACGGAAAAAATACGGAAAATGTGCGAAGAGAGCGCTGAAAAGAAAATCAGGACGCTGCCCTGATCAAGCTAACACCCTGACTTTCTTTATCCTTTAGTGGTAGGCGGGAGAGGATTTGAACCTCCGACCCCTGCCGTGTGAAGGCTGTGAACCAACAACTATTGAAGCGGTCTTTTAGCAATTCCCCTGAAAAATCAAGCACCATCGAACACCATAAGGACGTATGAATTCCCATTGGTTCGTCAAAAGTCACGAGAAAGTCACGGGATGATTTCAGACGTCGCCCGGCGACCTCCCTCTGCCCTCACAACTCACCAATTCTCTCGACCTCTTTTCCAAGCCCTTCCTTCTACCTCGCCGCAGCTTTCGCTTCCGATGGACTCCATTTGGACACCAAACCTTTAGCGTGATTCATGGCACCACATCGAGCACAGAGTCTTGACGTACCTGAATTGGTAAGCACGTGGAAAGTGCAGCACCTGTTCTCCTTGCAAGACGCAATATTTCTCGTCTCCACTCCTTGCATATCTCAACGAAATCTTGTGAGTAGTACTGCTCGGTTGTTCTAATCCTTCACGATATAGCATAGTTGCAGTGTTGGCACAGAAAATGCTCATGGCAGGTAAGGGGCGACGAACGCTCTTTGGCGAAAGCGGAAGGGCTCCCGATCAACGACTCCCCTCATGACTACCGAATTTTGTGGTCAAGGACTATGGAAGATGGTCGTTAACACAGCACCCATTGTACCGGAGTACGGGAGGGATTATGCCATGCCCGAACACAATACCCCAACAGGATCGCTGAATATCCTCGTTGTGGACGACGAGGCCAACATTCGCAAGCTCTTGTCGGTTAGCTTGGAAGTCAAAGGGCACACAGTTACCGCAGTCAGCAATTTTCAAGATGCTGTTGCGGAAGCGGCACGAAGCTCTTTTGATCTGGCTTTTGTAGATCTTAGATTAGGCACCGCTGATGGGCTCGATCTGATTCCGTTGCTCCTGGCCTCAACTCCGTGGCTTAAAATTGTGGTGATAAGTGCTTACTCGTCCATTGCTTCTGCGGTGGAGGCCATGCACCGCGGAGCCACGGATTATATTCCGAAACCATTTACCCCGGCTCAGGTGAACGCTGTGGTGCTCAAGATAGCGGAAGTTTGTTCTTTGGAACACAAGGTTGCTGACCTGCAGGAAGAATTGGAAAGGTCGATACCTGAGACAGATTTCTCCAGCACCAGCCCAGCAATGCAACGAGCAGTGAGCCTGGCCCGAGAAGTTGCCGCCTCCGACGCCAATGTTCTGCTTCGAGGTGAGAACGGTACTGGTAAAAGTGCCCTGGCGAGAGCAATCCATCATTGGAGCAATCGCGCCGGAAAACCTTTTGGAGTCGTCTCCTGTCCCGCACTCTCCTTGGAATTGCTGGAAAGCGAACTCTTCGGGCACGTGAAGGGTGCATTTACAGGAGCAATTCGGAATTATGCTGGCCGCATAGCCAAATGTGAGGGAGGGACTCTGCTTTTGGACGAGATCGGTGATTTGCCCCTCCTTGTTCAACCAAAATTATTAAGATTTGTTCAAGAAAGAGAATATGAGCGTGTGGGGGACCAGACCACGCGCAAAGCCAATGTTCGGATTATAACGGCCACTCATGTGGACTTGGAGACCGCAGTGCGGGATGGTCGTTTTCGAGAAGACCTCCTATACCGCCTGAATGTTATTCAAATTGAGATTCCTCCATTGCGTGAACGACAGGAGGACGTGGTTACCCTAGCATTGCACCTACTGGTGTTCTTCGGAAAGAAGAACCGTCGTTCTTTCCAAGGATTCACTGAAGATGCCCTACAAGCCCTCACGAAATACGATTGGCCGGGAAATGTCAGGGAACTCAGTAATGTCATAGAGCGGGTCGCTATATTGTGCAGAGCTGACCGAGTTGGGATCGAGCACTTACCCGACAAAATAGCTGGCCGAGAGGCCACGTTTAGGCTGGGAGATCTGGTAAGCCTTGCGAAGATCGAGGAAGACCATATCAGGCGGGTTCTAGTCAGAACAAAGTCATTGCAGGGGGCTGCCGACGTTCTTGCTATAGACCAGGCGACACTTTGGCGGAAGCGTAAGCAGTATGAGATGTGACCCCGGAAGAATTGAGACTATCTCTACCTGTGGCCACCTTCCATTGGACCTTGCAAAACGCAAAAATTGGGGTCCCGTAGACTTGCGGAAAGCAAGCTGTTTACCCCCACCAGCTTGAAGTCGTTTATCGTAATCGCCATTGATGTTAAGGCGTTATTAGTTTGGCATGGGAATTGCCTATTATCTCCAGCAGCGAGGAACGGAAGATGCTTAGTCTTCGGCAAAAACTGTCGTTGGGGTTCGTCGGTCTTCTGGCGATTATCCTCGCCATCGGGGCGCAGAGCATCGTGCTTCTCTCACAACTAGGTGACTCCATAGATGTGATTGTCCGAGAGAATTATCGGAGTGTGGTTGCGAGCCAGGAAATGAAAGAAGCGCTGGAGCGTATAGATAGTGGGATATTGTTCCTATTGCTCGGATACGAGACCAAGGGGATGAATCAGATCCGCGTCAACGAGTCAGACTTCGAGAAGGCTCTTCATGTTGAATTGGACAATGTCACTCTTCCAGAGGAAGGCGAAAAAGCAAAACTGCTCCAAGATCTGTTCGCACAATACAGCGCAGCGGTGAAAGCGCTCACTGAATCGGGTCTTCCCGGTGATGGAAGGCGCAGTGATTATTTCGAGAAATTGCTCCCGCTTTTTGAGCAGATCAAGACCACGGCAGACAATATCCTTCAGATGAACCAGAAAAACATGAACGATGCAAACGACGAGGCACGCCGTCGGGCAGCCTCAGCCAGACACCAGATGTATTTTCTGCTGATCGTCGGGGCTGTGATGGCTGGCGGATTCATGTTCTTCACCAGACGCTGGATTCTTCTGCCTATCGCTCGCCTGATTAGGTCGGCTGAGGACATTAGAGCGGGAAATCTGGATCTCGTAGTAAAAATAGATTCCCAAGACGAAATCGGCCAGTTGTCCGAGGCTTTCAACTCTATGACGGAAAGTCTTCGGAAGGCTCGGCGCACGCGGGATGCGCAGCTGGCTCAAATTCAGGACACCGTACAGCAAGCGTTCAACAGCCTTCCCGATTCGATCGCTGTCGTTGACCTTGACGGGCGAGTGGAGGTGGCCACCGAGGCGGCTGCAAGTGCTTTTGGATTCAGGCCGAATACTCAGATTCAGAGCCTGCCTCTTGACTGGCTTATGCCTCTTTTTCATGAGGCTCTCAAGAACAGCTATCCAACTCTATCAAATAGGGCACAGCCTTCGATTCAATGCTTTATCAACGGTGATGAACGATACTTCTGTCCAAAAGCAGTCCCGATCAGGGACAGAGAGAAACAACCAACAGCCGTGATGTTCATTCTTTCGGATATGACTCAGCAGCGCCAACAGGATGATCTGAAAAGAGGCGTAATCTCTACTGTTTCCCACGAACTCAAGACGCCGCTCACATCTGTCCGCATGGCAATTCATCTGCTCCTTGAAGAAGATCTGGGAACATTAAATGAAAAACAGTCCGAGGTTCTGATCGCAGCAGAGGAAGATTCTGACCGGCTGAATAGAATCCTTGAAAACTTACTGGACATAGGCCGCATAGAGTCGGGCAAGGCTCGCTTGGATTTCCAGTCGGTATCCCCTCATATCTTGGCTCTAGACTCTGTAGAGCCTTTCCGGAGTGCTTGCCAGGATTGCGGCGTAAGCATGGTCGTGAAACTACCCGACGATTTGCCCGAAGTTTGGGCCGATCCAACGCGGGTAAGCCACGTTTTTGCGAATTTGTTTTCCAATGCTTTGAAATACACAAATCCGGGCGGTGCCATAACTCTCTCCGCGGCGGCTGACGAGGCATATGTTCGCTTTTCGGTCTCGGATACAGGCAAGGGCATACCAGAGCGCTATCTTCAAACAATTTTCGAGCAATTCTTCAGGATTCCCGGCCAGGAGTCTGACTCAGGCGCGGGTTTGGGGCTTGCCATAGCCAAAGAGATTGTAGAGGCACACGGGGGCACAATCACCGCCGAAAGCCGGGAAGCTGAAGGAAGCATCCTCACTTTTTCTCTCAAACGAGCCGACTGTGTTTTGGTGGAGGCAAACTCAATATGACCGGAGTCATTCTCGTCGTAAATCTGTTGTTCATGACCTTAAGGTCGGAAAGGTTCAAATAAGGAGGAAGTGAACTGTGATCAACTATTCACTAGGGTTTCAATTGGCATTATTCGTGGGTCTTCTGGTTGCCCTGAGCTGGCTCGTGGACACACGTCTCGTGCGGGTGCTGAAAGTCAAAGGACGGAATTTTCTGCACTCCTTAACAGACCTCATG
>JBKQMK010000278.1:0-9435 GCA_052146735.1 Desulfomonilaceae bacterium
CCGGCAAACGATCCGCTACCCCCTACAAAGGTGATCAATAACACGGTTGTGGTCATAGCAATGGAAATGGCATCCACAGCGACGAAGCTAAAAAAAAGCGCATAAAATGAACCAGCTAGCCCGGCCAGACCGCCGGTTACGGTGAAAAGGATGAGCCGTGTAACCCTGGTCGAAAAGCCCAAGAATTTCATGCGATCTTCGTTTTCCCGCATGAGGACGACGGTCTTTCCCATAGCCGTCTGGGTAAAGAACCAACTGAGGAGGATCGCTGCGCCCACGACCGCCAAGGTTACAAAATAGAAAACCACAACATCCGAAGTGTTGAGCGTGAAGAGACCGAGGTCGATGCCGGGCCGTGTCACGCCCAGACCATCGTCGCCTCGGGTGATGAAGGTGAACTTAATCGCCATCGCATAAAAAAGCGCATTGAATGCCAGGGTGAGCAGAGCATAAGAGGCGCCTTTCTGCCTCAGGAGCAGACAGCCCAGCAAGAAACCCACCAGAGTAGCCCCGGCTGTGCCCAGGAATACGGCAGAGAAAAAACCTAGGCCGGAAATGTGGTCAAGTGCCACGGCCGCGGTGTAAGCTCCAAATCCAAAAAACATGGCATGGCCAAAGGACAGGAGATTCCCGTACCCAAGCAGAAGATTGTAAGAGACGCCGAACAGAGCGAAAATGAGGACCTCGGTGAGAAGGTTGACGTGGAACTTCCCAAGTGTAAAGGGTACGAGGACCAGCAGGAACAGAAAGAGGCCCCGACTAACCAGCGAATTCATGGCGACTGCCTCCCGAAAAGACCGGAAGGTCTCACCACGAGGACCACTGCCATCAACAGGTAAATGAGGGCCAGCGAGAACTTCGGGATAAGCAGCACTCCGAAGGATTGAAGCTCACCTATGATGAGCGAGGCCATAACCGCACCGCCAAGACTCCCGAGACCTCCGACTACAATCACCACGAAAGCATCGACCAAGATGGCATCGCCCATGCCGGGAAATGTTGTAAGCAACGGGCCGGCAATGACGCCGGCAAAACCGGATAACGCCGCTCCAAATCCAAATATGGCCATAAAGAGGACCGGCACGTTGATACCAAGTGCCCCAACTATGTCGCTATCGTCCACAGCCCCGCGGATTATTATGCCGACCCGAGTCTTGAAAAGCACCAGGGCCATCGAAACTCCGACTAGTATGGCCGCCGAGAAAACAAAGAGACGATAAACCGGATAGGTTATTCCGAAGAGATCCACTGATTGAGCTAAGAATCCGGTAATGGGTACCGCCAGCGGACGCGTGCCCCAGATCCACTTGACCATTTCCGACAGAACGTAGGCCAATCCGAACGTGAGGAGGAGTTCATGCACATGCCCTAGAACATGAACCCGCCGGAGCAGGAAGCGTTCAACAAACGCACCGATTAAGAAGAGCAATGCCGGGGCCGCGACCAATGACAGCCAAAAATTGTTGGTGGTCCGAAGCAGCGTCCAGGAAAAATAGGCGCCCAGCATGTAAAAGGTGGCGTGGGCAAAATTCAGGACGTTCATCATGCCGAAAACGAGGGTGAGGCCCGACGAAACCAGGAATAAGAGGCCTGCATAAGTCAGCCCGTGCAAGAAGAAAATCAGAGTCGATTTCATGATTCCCCGTATTTCTCCAGCCCACGCACTGAATGCCGAGGTTATTCTCCTGAAACAAGTTGAGCGATTCTGAGCAGAAATCGATCACGCTCCCTGATGACTTGCTCCAACTTCTCTTTCGGCCACTCATGGAATCCTCGGCCGGTTTTTGCCCCCAGATCGCCTCGGTCAACCTTCGCTGTCAATACGGCTAAAGGCTTGACAGCTTTTTCAAGGTGAGGAAAGAGATCCTCGTGCACCTCGAGAGACAGATCAAGACCGGCCAAGTCTGCGGTTTCCAAGGGGCCTATAAACGGCATCCGAAGGCCGAAGCCGGATTTCACTACTTCGTCAATCCCCTCCGGGGTCGCTATTCCCTGTTGCACCAAAGACATGGCTTCTCTCCAGAGAGCATGCTGCATCCGATTTCCCAAAAATCCGGGGACATCCCGCAGGACTTTTACCTGTCGTTTGCCTATCAGTTTCATCAACTGGTAGGCGGACTCGAACACAACCTCTGATGTGAAGCGTGATCTGATAACCTCGACGCAAGGAACAATATGCGGCGGATTCCAGAAGTGTGTTCCAACGAGTCGTTCTTTTCTTCCCAGCGGTTCGGCAATGAGGCTGATGCTGATTGCGGACGTATTGGAGCAAAGTATCGCCTCCGGTCTGACATAGCCCTCCAATTCCGCGAACAACTTTTGCTTTAGGGGCAGATTTTCACTGACCGCCTCAATAACCACGTCCGCATCCGAGGTGGCTTCTTTGAGGCCCCGGCAGAGTTGCACCCGAGATAGAGCGAGTTCCACATCGTCCGGTGTTGCCAAGCCCAACTCCAGAAAGGCGCTGAAATTAGCTCGAATCCTGTCCGGGGCTGCTTCCAGGACTTGCCTGCTGCTGTCGAACAAGAGCACGGGGTAACCCTTTGCTGCAAAGAGTTGGGCAATCGCATGACCCATAAGCCCTGCGCCCACTATGCCTACCTTTGTCTGTTCCGATACTTTCAATGGTTCCACTACTCTAACTCTCACTGAAAATGACCATGAGACATTTTACCGGCTTCGATCCGTCCGCGATGCCGAAATGGGGTGTGGCCGCGTCGAAATAGATGCAGTCCCCTTCTTCAACTATGAATTCTTTGCCGCCGTACATGAACCGCATGGTTCCTTCCAAAGCCATAAGCAGCTCTTGTCCTTTATGCTGAAAAACGGCTGTCCGTCTTGGCTTTATCGGAAGGGTCAAAATGTAGGGGTCCATGTGCCGCTGCGGGAATTTGTGCGCCAGAGGCTCGTATGAGTAACCGAACGCTGTTCCGTCCCTGGCCATGGTAGTACGCTCGGACTTTTTTACGAGGGTGATGGTGGTCTTGTTTTCGTCTTCGGAAAAGATCGCAGAGATATTTACTCCGAGGGCTTTTGCCAGGATGAGAAGCGTTGAGACGGGGGGAGCCTTTTTTGAATTCTCAACTTTTGAAAGATAGCCTTTTGTGAACCCTGTTGTGTTGGCAACATCCTGTAGATTGAGACCACGTTCCAGTCTCAACTCTTTTATCTTTCGCCCGATTTCTGCCTCGTCCAGCATCATAAGATCCTTGAGCTGTGCCTCGCCGACCGCCAGTTTCGAACTGGGAACCTTTCAACACGCGGGCGAGCGATCGTCATATTAGCGCCGGACATGTGCGTCCTATGTGTTCTTAGCATTTAGGGCATGCTGTTTGCTGCCAGTAAACACGTTACAAATAAGATTAGCTGGCAGGCCGCTTGCGCCCTGGATTCAAAACGTGGGAAAGAATCAATATGGGTTTCCTGATAAGAAACTAGCTACGCCCTGCAGGAAACTTTGTCAAGCAATTTTCCAGCAACCCGGAAACATCAATTGCCAAGAATAATGTCCGATACTAAGAAGCGGTTGGCGAGGGCAATTAAAGACATGTTTGGTGCCACGGGTGCGTCCGACGCATAGCGGGACTCGCCCGTGGCACCAACTGTGACGTGGTATCTTCTTACTTTGTCGTAACGCTTTGCACGATGGGAGTTGGAATGAGCGCTGATTTCCCAGCACGTTCTTAGAAAAGTCCAAAGACCTTCTTCCGGTTCTTGACCGTTTCCGTCAGTCGCTTGCTTGCACCCGGGGACAAGCCCAAACCCTCCAATTCTTCCCCCAAGGACTCCAGCGTGCCGTAACCGTCCAAGTACCCGTTTACTCGAGCCGCTGCCGTGGAATTTACAAAATCCGCTTCGGAAGGATATGTGGCGTTGAACTCTTTCATCAGCTCTCTGTCTTGCCTCAGCCGGTACTTCTGGTGATATCCCTCGGCCCGGTAGAATGTCGTTGCTGAGAGAATCTCCGTTGCGATTGGACTGTTCCTTCTGACCGCCTCGCGGTCTCTCGTCTCCATGGCCAGTCTTTTCTGCTCTTCATTGTGATAAAATACCGCGGCCTTGTATTGCCGTGACCATGACCGCTGTGTAGGACTGTGGCTGGCCCAGAAGATTTCCAGCAGCTTTTCGTACGAAATCTGGGTCGGGTCGTAATCAATCTGGATGGACTCACTGTGATCGCCCAGATCGTGATAAGTGGGGTTTTTCTTTTCCCCGCCTGAGTATCCCACACGAGTACGAACTACGCCTTTTAAGCTCCCGAACCGGGAGTCCGGACCCCAGAATCAGCCCAAAGCAAACGTGGCAGTTTCGATTCGGGCGGGCACGTATACGTCCAAAGGTGGTATGGCGCGATTTGGCTCTGACTGGGTCTTTGCAAGAAACATGTTATCCCTCTCTTTGGTGGTTTCCAGGTTGTTGGGCGCACCGCTCATAATCTCCACAGCGTAGAGCAAAGCAGTAATTGCCAGACAAGCGCCTATCAATAGTTTAAGGATTGCGCGCCCGCTGCGGAAGGTGTCCTTCGAGTTGCTCGTATCGTTGGCCATGGTTGGTTGTGTCTCTTTAGAATTCATTTCTGACCTCGCTAGTTCTGGCAATCGTGGTCACTCGGCGATCGATCGGGCTTACAGGCCGTAAGAGGATCACGGGCCAAAGAAGGCAAAGAGCCGATCACCGGTTATTTGCCCTCTGTTTCTTCTTTTGGAACAAATGCTAATGCCGCTGAATTCATGCAGTAGCGGAGTCCGGTCGGGGCCGGGCCATCGTCAAAGACGTGACCGAGATGAGCGTCGCACCTTGCGCACAGCACCTCTGTCCTTCTTGTGAAGAAGCTGTCATCGCTCTTTGTTTTGATGCTATTCTTCGAAATAGGCGCCCAAAAACTGGGCCAGCCGGTTCCCGAATCAAATTTGGTGTCCGAACTGAACAAATCTTTCCCGCAGCACACGCACCTGTAAGTGCCTTTGCCCTTGAAGTTGTGATATTGCCCTGTAAAAGCTCTCTCCGTTCCCTTTTCTCGGGTAATGCGGAATTGCTCCGGTGTAAGGATTCGTCGCCATTCTTCTTTGCTTTTTACGACCCTGTCAGACATGTTCGACTCTCCGGATGTTTCTCCTTTGCCGGCGTCCGCCGCCAAAACTATTGGATCATTCTTGAAGTAAGACCCAGCCCATGTCGGGATTCCTATGACAAGGGCTGCAAAGCCCAATTGCTTCAAAAAACTCCTCCGATGGATATTCGCATGCGTGTCTTGAGGTTTGAATCTCATCTGACCATCCCTTCCGGTCCGGGTAATCATCTTGTGAACAGAAGATGTGCACGGATGTTAAAGCCGCGATAAAGGAAACGTAAAGATTGGGTAAAGATCAAGATCGATGTCATACGAAATTCGTAATCGTTCCGCGGGCCAGGAGCATTCACCACAGATTACGCCGAGACCGCGGAGAGGAAAAATAGCTTAAAGGTAGGCATATAAGGCCGCGAACATACGTGCCGGCGCGATCATCATCTTCAATGTCCTAGACTCGGATAGCCTGTCGCTCATCGGGGAGAAAAAAGGATAGAATAGATTTCTCTGCGGTCTCTGCGACCTCCGCGGTGAACGATTGCCGGAATTCAAACGGGCAGGGAGAACCACACGCGCGTATCGCCATGAGAAATGTTGGCCCCGACGCTCCCATTGTGGGCTACTATCAACTCTTTGACGATGGCCAGACCAATGCCTGCGCCGCCGTGCTCGCGAGAGCGTGACTTTTCACCGCGATAAAAGCGCTCGAATATAAAGGGAAGATCCTGTTCGGATAATTCGCCGCCGGAATTAGCAAAAGTAACCTTGATTTGTGCCTGCGATTGTTCCACGGAAATTCGGAACGTTCCGCCCGGCTGTGTATATTGCAGAGCGTTTTGTAGCAGATTGCCAATTACTTGCGACAGCTTGCTGGGGTCAGCCCGCAGCCAAGCATCCGCACCCCCGAACTGAGTCTCCACCTTTATCTGCTTAGCGTTGAACTGAGGTCCAAAAGCTCTCAACCCCTGTTCCAGAAGACTGACAATACTGATCTCCATTTTGTGCAAATCAGCCCTCGCCGCATCTGCTTTGGCGAGGCGGAGAATATTTTCCACGAGATCAACGAGTCGCAGAGTCTCTTCATGAAGGAGTTCAAAGTTTTCATTCGATGGGGCCACGACCCCGTCAAGCATGGCTTCGAGATATCCCCGAATATTTGTCAGCGGGGTTCGGAGTTCATGGGCTACGTCGATGATCATGGTCTTCCGCAAGTTCTCCGTGGTGCGAAGACTGTCAGCCATTCGATTGAATGCCTCCGCCAACTGCCCCACCTCATCTCGAGACTGTGTAAGGACCTTACCCGAATAGTCACCTGATGCTATTTTCCGGGAAAGGTTTGTCATCAGGGTGAGCGGACCGAGCACCCTTTTTGTGAGCAGAAAACTGAGCCCCATAGCCAGTGAGAGCGCGGCAAGAGTGGCCCAAATAAGGTACCGGTGAACCGAGTGCACGAACATTTCATGGCTGGAAACAGGCGAAATATTGTATCGCTTCATCAAGGTTACGAAATAATCCGCGGCAAGGTAGTCAATTGCCAGCCATACCACGACAATCACGAACCCGATGATAAGAACGTTAATTCCCAGAAGTTTCCAGAGGAGGCTTTTCTCCATGTTTAGACCCTGGTCTTCATCGCTCGCCCCGTTCCGCGAATTGATACCCCACCCCTCTTACCGTCAGAATGTATGCTGGATTAGACGGGTCCTTCTCAATCTTCTGCCTGAGCTTGCCAATGTGGACGTCTATGACGCGATCAACCACTATAGCTTCGTTCCTGGGATAGAGACCGGCCAAAAGCTCATCGCGGGTGAAGACTTTTCCGGGGGTGCTCATGAGCGTCTGGAGCAGGTTGAACTCATGAGGAGTAAGAAGGACGTGGCGCCCGTCTAAGGTCACCTTGTGCTTTTCCAAATCTAAAACGAGACCCTCGTGGGACAGGATCCGCATTTGGGCGGACTGCCCCAATCGCCCTCTCCGGAGAATGGCCTTCACACGCGCGACCAATTCTCGTGGGCTGAACGGCTTCACAACATAATCATCCGCCCCGAGTGTCAAACCTGACACTCTGTCGATTTCTTCCTCGCGAGCGCTGAGTATCAGGATAGGAACATCGGATGATTGCCTGAGCTGTCTGCACACTTCCCAACCATCCAACACCGGCAGCATCAGATCCAGAATCACCAAGTTCGGCGTATGACGTCGCGCCAATTCCAAGGCTTGCCGGCCGTCGCGCGCCACGATTGTTTGAAAGCCTTCCCGCTCAAGATACAGAACCACCAGAGCCGCTGTCTTCTGGTCGTCTTCCACAACTAAAATTGTGCCAGCCATTGCAAACCATCTATTTTTTGGCAATTCCCAGTCATTGTTCTCAGATAGACACGTCCGTTTACAACAAGGTGCTAAATTTCCTAAATGTCCATTATGCCGTTTCTCTCCAAGTAACATATGCACTGCCGCTATTATGGCAAGCATTTCAGCTATTTTTCCGCATCGAGCCGAGACATGAAGCTCAAGGTTGACCGGGCGGCATACGACGAGGTATGCTCGGAAACGGCAGAAAGGCCATTTGTCGGGTGAGACGATGTTGATTGTAACTTAGTGGAGGTTCTTGGGGGACATTGCGGCGGCCATGTTTGGTCAGAGGAGCAATTGAGCGCCGGGTCATTGGTCCCAAGGCTGCCAAGAGAGTAAGCGGCCCGCATAATTTCGGGTTACGAGGGCACAGTTCAAAGCCTCACTATAAGGAACTATGATATGGCAGAGCACGTTTGTCCGTGGTGGGTAGGATATCTACTCGTTAGTCCGATACGTCGCTGGTTGCAAGATCCTGAGAAGATCCTGTCCCCCTATATAAGTGAAGGGATGACGGTGCTCGACATAGGCCCGGGAATGGGATTCTTCACGATTCCCGCCGCACGGATGGTGGGGGATTCCGGCCGAGTGATAGCCGTTGACCTTCAAGAAAAGATGCTTAAGTCTCTGGTTAAGCGGGCTGAGAAGGCAGGTATAGCCGGCCGAATAGTTGCCAGGCTTTGCGAGCCCGACAAACTTGGAGTATCTGACCCGATTGACCTCTGTCTTGCGTTCAATGTGGTACATGAGGTCCCGGATGCCGGAGCCCTCTTTTCTCAGATCAGGGCAATTCTCAGGCCCACAGGTAGATTGCTACTAGCGGAGCCTGCCGGATGGCATGTCTCTACGCAGGATTTTGAAAGTACTCTGGTCAAAGCCTCGGCTGCAGGCTTGAAACTTATCGGACAACCCAAGATAAGGAAGAGTCGATCTGCCTTACTCGGATTGGTGTGAGCGGTTTCACCCGTTCGATAGGCTTTCCTATAGCGCGGGACACAAAACTTCTGTAGTAATACATGAAGGTCAGCAGGATATCAGATTAATTGAATGGCCCTTTAAGGGCACAGCACAAGGGGGACCCTATGACTAATAGCGAACAAAGTAATGATGTGTTGCACTCAGATGTCTGGCCGAGCTTATTGTTAAATGAATGGCAGGATACCCTGACCACACTCCACATGTGGACGCAGATTGTCGGAAAGATCCGACTCATGCAGAGCCCGCTCATCAATCACTGGTGGCAAGTGACTCTGTACGTGACTGCTCGCGGGCTCACCACGTCAGCCATCCCCTACCAACAGCGGACTTTCGAGATCGATTTCGATTTCATCGACCACCGCTTGGTTGTGCGTACCAGTGACGGCGCGATGCGGGCACTTCCTCTGCACCCACGATCAGTAGCCGACTTTTACCTAGAACTCATGGCGACGCTGCATTCTCTGGGCGTTGATGTGAAGATTTGGACAACTCCGGTGGAGGTGGTGGAACGCATTCCCTTCGAAGAGGACCACCAACATACTTCCTATGACGCCGAGTATGCCAGGCGATGCTGGCGCATCATGGTGCAGACTGATCGCATTCTCAAACAGTTTCGATCGGGCTTCATCGGGAAGTGCAGCCCTGTGCACTTCTTTTGGGGCGCCTTCGATATGGCCGTCACACGTTTTTCAGGGAGGCCTGCGCCCGAGCACCCTGGTGGCGTGCCCGCTCTCGCTGACTTCGTGGTGCGCGAAGCCTATTCGCATGAAGTGAGCAGTTGCGGGTTCTGGCCGGGTGGCGGGGCAATTCCGGAACCTGCCTTCTACGCCTATGCCTACCCCGAGCCGGCTGGCTTCAAAGAAGCACCAATCAGTCCTAAAGAAGCATTTTACAGTTCTGAGATGAGTGAATTCATTCTGCCTTACGATGTTGTGCGCCGAGCCGACAAACCGGAAGAAATGCTGCTGGCCTTCCTGCAGAGCACATACGACGCTGCGGCAAACCTGGGAAAGTGGGACCGGGCCTCTTTGGAGCGG
>JBKQMK010000279.1:0-3578 GCA_052146735.1 Desulfomonilaceae bacterium
GAGCCCTTATCTTAGGCATGTCCCTAGTTACGGGAGAGCGTTTATGAAAGGTCACTTCGGAAAATCCCGCTTGGTCTTTAAAAGAACAGAGTAATCCGATAAGGGGCTCTCCGATGGTTCCTGTCCCGACCACGTGGACTACGCCTTTGTCCTTACCCATTCCTCTCTTCTCCTTTCCAGGAATAATATGTATTGCGGTTAATAATTTAGACTAACAGTTTTTCCTTGCCCACGCAACTCAACCAGCGTCTGGACACGAGGGCACCGTAAGCAGAGAAATCTGAACCTTCAAAGCCGGGTTCGGAGGGGCGGCTGAGACGCTATTTACATGTTAATGCAAAGAAAAAGCGGTTTATTGCTGCTGTCTTTTGCGCGAAGGGACCGCGTAACCCGCCACGGGGTCAGGAAAACGGGAGAAAGTCCTGCAACCAGGATTTTCTCCGTGGTTTGGCCTCTTTCTTGGCATCCTCCGCAGTTGCGGACTCTTCTGCTGCAACCTCTTGTTTCTGCGTGGCTTCCGGTTCCGCAGCCGCAGCCTGTTCGCTCGTAATTCCTTGTGGCCGGAGTTCAGCGGCCTCAACGGGGGCTAGCGGCTCCTCTGCGGGCCTTGCTTCCTCCACCACCTCCGGCAAACTCCCAGCCGGGATGGTAGCTATCGCTGCGGTGGCCTCGGTGGGGGCTGCCTCCGGAGATGGCTCTTCCTCGAGGGAGAGGGCCTGCTCTTCGGGGCCCGAGGGAGCCTTCTTCCTGGGACGGCGTCGGCGTCGGCCGGGCTTTCTTGGTTGCTGAGCCTCTACTTCTCCAACTGCCTCTTTCTCCACAGCTTCAACGACTTCCAGAGCAGGTGATGGCGTGGGCAGCGCTTCCGGCGACGGCTGTTCAATGGCTTCTTCTTTGACGGCCTCAACTGAAATGTCTTTATCAGGCAGACTCTGTTTCCCCAGGATTGTGACGCGGGACCTGTGCTGATTCTCCATCTCAACGAGCTGGGCCCGCATGTTGTTGAGAAGGTACTCGGCCACTTTTGCAGGAACTGTGGCTCTGACCTCCGACACTTCGCTCCTGATCATCAAAGATTTGATTCTCCTGTACACGGAGAGAGCGGAAGTCTCAGGAGAGCGGATCTTTCCCTGGCCGTCACAAAGAGGGCATTCAAGATATTCGCCTGTACCGAGCACTGATTTAAGCCTCTGCCGCGTCAGCTCCAGCAAGCCAAGGGCGGAAATGCGAAGCATTTTGGTCTTGGCTCTGTCGTCTCTGAGTACGGCCTTCATCTCCTTTTCAACCTCTTGCTTATGCTGCTTGTGGGACATGTCGATGAAGTCGATGACGATGATGCCCCCTAGGTCCCGAAGGCGCAATTGCCTGGCAATCTCCGGCACTGCCTCCATGTTCACCCGGAAGGCCGTGTCTTCGATTCCTTTTTCTTTGGTGGCGCTCCCTGAATTGACGTCCACGGTCACCATAGCTTCCGTAGGGTCTATAAGGATGTGTCCGCCGGACTTGAGTCTGATCTTCCTGCGATAAACCTGCTCTACCTGCTCTTCAAGCTGATACTTGTTAAACAGGGGCCTTTTCTCCAGATACAACTTCACCAGGTTTTCGTATCTAGGCATGACCTGGTGAAAAAAATCTCTGACTTTTTTGTGAACTTCTTTGTCATCCACAAGTATTTCACTGATATCAGGTGAAAAGTGCTCTCGTATGGCGCGGATGACAATGTCGTGCTCTTTGTAGAGAAGAGCCGGAGCCTGTTCTTCGGACACATTTTTTTCGATGGATTGCCATAATTTCAAAAGGTATTCGAGATCGCGGGAGAGTTCCGCTTTCGTTCGTCCCATACCTGCCGTCCGAATGATAAATCCCATATTCTCAGGGAGCTTGAACTGTTTGACTATCTCTTTAAGCTTTTGGCGCTCCTTTTCGTCCTCAATTTTGCGGGAAACACCATAAAGGTCGGTTCCAGGCATGAGCACCAGGTATCGGCCGGCCAAAGATATGTTGGTCGTGAGGCTGGCTCCCTTTGAATCACGCTCTTCCTTGTTCACCTGGACGAGCACATGATCGTCCTTCTTGAACACGTCTTGAATTCGTGGACGTCGCCGAGTCCCCTCGAAGGATTCGGGAAAATACGAGGGATGCACATCATTAATTGACAAAAAGCCATTTCTGGCACCGCCGTAATCAACGAATACCGCTTGAAGGGAAGGCTCTATCCTGCTTGCCACCGCCTTGTAGATATTGCCCAGCGTCGCCTCTCTTGCTTTGACCTGGACATCAAGTTCCTCCAGCACCCCATCACAGACTACCGCTACCCTGCATTCCTCGAGGTGGCTGGCATTTATGAGCATTTTTCTTACCATGTGGCTCTTCTTTTCTTTGTTGAAATTTTCATCACGAAACCGTTTTCACAGCTTGATTTCTGTAGGGTCAAACCCCTCGAACGAAACATCCTCACTCTATAAGACTTTTAATCTCTTTCCACAATTCATTTTTCCCCAGACCGGTGTGAGCCGAAAAGGCAACCACGGGAACCTGGTCGCCCAGTTGGGCCTTGATGGCCCGGTCCTGGAGCAGCATAGCGCCGCGGGCAAGCTTATCCGCCTTGGTCGCCGCGACCACAACCGGTATCTGCCGCGACTGCAAGTAAGTGATCAATTGAATGTCAGCATCCGTGGGAAGGCGTCTGAAATCGACAATGACCACAACGCCAGCCAATTCTTTCCGGTCTTCAAGATAACGCTCCACCATTGGGGCCCACTGTTTCTTCACTGTCAGCGGAACGCGCGCAAACCCGTATCCCGGAAAATCCACGAAAACGAAGCTATCGTTAATGAGGAAAAAGTTGAGTTTTCTCGTGTGGCCGGGAGTTTTGGATGTCCGGACCAGGTTATGTCGCCCTAAAAGCGTGTTGATCGCGGACGATTTGCCCACGTTGGAACGTCCTGCGAAAGCGACTTCCCGTAATCCACCTGTTGGGTAATCCTTTTTCTCCTGCGCGGCCCGCAGAAAATTTGCGTCAAAAATTCTCATTTCATATTGCCCGGTCACCCTGCCGCTCGAGAGCCCTTGTGAGCTTGAGCGGCCTCGTTACTAGTCCGGCGACGGGCCTGCAATCTTTCTGTACCAAATTCAGACTTTGATGGTATATTGTTTCGGCATTGCGGTCACTTACGATGATGCAAACCGGGCCTCCCCCACCGTGGGCGGCATTTCATTTTCTATTCTACAGCTATTAGCCTCCAAAAAGAAGCATTAATAATATAGACAAAAGAGAACGAGCGCGGTTGCATTACAAAATAATGCTTCGATGAAGCCGCTTGATTGCCCATTCCCGTCTTACCATTCTGATTTATCAACGATGGTTGACATATCAACTCTGGAAAAAACATCGGCAAATTTTGGAGGGACACCCTGGATGCTTCAAGCTGCGGCCAGAATCAGCCCAAAGCTGGAGGGGTTGGCGGAGGTGCATGGGAATCGAACCCACCCAGGACGGTACTAGCGCCCTGCTTACGGTTTTGAAGACCGCGGAGCCCACCAGGACTCTACCACCTCCCCTGTTTCAGCATTTTCCC
>JBKQMK010000280.1:0-3811 GCA_052146735.1 Desulfomonilaceae bacterium
CTATCAGGGACACCTTTGGCCGTTACCTTAGCCCAGAGGTCGTAAACGAGATCCTCAAATCCCCAGGGGGCGAAGAGCTAAAGGGTGAGTTGAGGGAAATAACCATCCTCGTGTCGGATATTCGTGACTTTACACGCACAACCGAATTATTGGGACCTGGACAGGTGTTAGAATCAATCAACCGTTACCTGGAGGAAATGACGGATATCATAATGAAACATGGGGGCACGATCGACGAATTCACCGGAGACGGGATCCTTGTATTCTTTGGAGCGCCAACCTTCGTCCCGGACCACTGCACGCGGGCCGTGGCCTGCGCATTGGAGATGCAGAAAGCCATGGAGGGATTAAACAGAGGCAATCTGCGGCTAAGCCTCCCTGAACTTCAAATGGGGATCGGCATAAGCAGTGGTCAGCTAATTGTCGGCAACATAGGCTCAGAAAAACGCAAGAAATACGGGGCTGTAGGAAGTCCTATAAATTTGGCTTTTAGGATTCAGTCAGAGGCCAAAGGCGGTGAGGTCCTCGTGCCGCCCGCAGTTTTTCATAACCTCGGCGGAGAGTTTTTGGTGAAGGAGACAAGGGAGTGTTCTCTCAAGGGTATTGAGCAGCCGGTCATCCTATATCGCTTGGAGGGACTTAGAGGAAAAGCCTGATTGAGCAAAAGCGCCTGAAGAGGTTGACGGCCACACTTTGAGAAATCTTTTTTCCAATGGTCGGACTGAAACTTACTGATGCTCCGGTTCTCGCAGCGAGAACTCTACGAATAACGGCAGCAGAAACGTGAAGAGTGCCTTTCTCCATCTGGTCAAAACTACCCCATCGCAATAGCTTCTTTCCAGCAAGGTCGGGCACTCTCGGAGCATAGGATAAGCATGTTCTGGCCTTCAGCCAAAACTCAACCCAAGAATTCCCAATACCCCGACAGAATCGCGGTAATCTCTTAATTACGGTTTTCTCTGCACTTTCATAGTTCCAGCATATCCTCGGGATCGTACAGACATCCGCCCAAATCATCTGGCAACGAGTCCATGTCCTCAATGCGGGGCAAGGCCGAGTATTCCAAGGCATCTAATCGTTCAATCTCCCGATGCACTTTGCACTGCCTACATTGACAACGATGGGTGTGGAGGTCAGTCATTCCGGGCCTCTCCTTTTTTAGGGGTTTAAGGGTCAGCACCATCACCTATTGACTATGGCGGCGGGACCGTGCCTCCCAGGGCCTTCGGTTCCGCCCCCAAGGTTGTCGGTATGTATTGCTGTCACGGTCGTTTGTAAAGGAAATTATCGGCCTTCAAGCGGCAGCGGCAAAATACTCCGGAGGGCCAAAACCTGGAGGTTGCGTCAGCTACAGGGTAGGGCAGGTTAAAGGCTAAAAGAAACGAGTTGAGCCGCTGGCAGGTCCGTACACTCTTGTTCGTATTTTGTTCGTGGTTTTGGAGGACCGAGAGGGATCGAAAAGGACTGACAGGGATCGAAATGACTGAAGTATCGAGGCATGTGGTTGATATTATTTGGTGGGACGACGGCCTGTCACGCCGGAGGTCGCGAGTTCGAGTCTCGTCGCTCCCGCCACTAAATGACAGTATTGCCAGGAGGTTGAGGTCTGAGCTCTTCCCCCTGGTTTTAATCGTCACTACGTTTTGCTAACGCCTTGCTAACATTTTTCCCGGTCAGGGCTACTGCCTGCACCGGGTTTTTCTTTTCTTGACCAGGCACCACGATGAGAGTATCGCCGTTGTCAAAGGTCATCGAGTCAATGGCTCGAATGAGTTCCTCATTACTGATTCCCCCATATCTTTCCGCCACCGTTTTGGTACGAGACCAGTGACCGAGAATCCTCTCCCTGATCTCCGGATCCATTCCAACGCGTCTCGCATTTGCCTTCCACGTGTGCCGCAGATCATGAAATCTCGGACCAGGATCAAGACCAACTGCTGTCACAGCCGCAACCCAAGGCTTTCTGATAGAGGTACGGCAGGGTGGACGCCCTTCGACCAAGAAAATCTTGTTCGTCTCAATGGAACGCACCTTCATCACGCCCTCAAGGATGGGAACAAGATCTCGGTGGATAGGCACTCGTTTCCATTTCCCCTCTTTTACATCATCAGGCCCTAGGAGTATCATCCTATGGGCCAAATCCACCCTTCGAGCAGTAAGACCAAGGATCTCTGCGCGTCTCATTCCGGTATAGTACGCGGTCTGAGCAATGTGACGCACCCACGCGGGCAGAGCCTCTACAACACTCTCAAAATCCTGGAAGCTGACATACACTTCCCGCTCGCTGGATTTCTCAGACAGGTTCTTAACTAATCGGGCCGGATTCTCATCTATGAGTCGAGCTTCGATGAGAACTTGGAACATCCTGGACAAGGCGGATTTTTCCTTATTGACAGTCGAGGCTTTCGCCCCTTCGCTTAGCCTCTCCATCTGATACCGCCTTATTTCAGGTATCCAGATCAACTTTACAGGATGATCCTTACCCAGCTTCTCGACCACGTGAACAAAGGACTGCTGGTAGCGTTCCACGTTAGGGCTATTCTTCACCTGGGGAGCTTTGAGAAACAGCTCGACGCCCTTCCACAGGGTTAGCTCATCCCTGATCTGCTCCTCTGCCAATAGACCCGATGGAGTCTCCCAGCCTTGATTCTGAAACATTCTTACGCAGACTTCACGTGTATTACGGTCCAGATTCTGGTAATCGCCTGTCCTACAAGCCTTCAACAACTCAACCTCGACTTGTCTTGCTTCCGCTTTAGATCTTGCTGTCGTCTTAACCCAGACAGCCTTGGCTCCAAAGGGTCTGGTCGCAAGGGTGTAAACCTTGCCTCTCTTTATTACCGCCATGAACGCATCTCCTCTCGAAGACTCGTTCTGGAAAACCCAAATGATTTCTCACCCCCTTTCGGTGGCTGGGATTTTACCGGCTTCTCCTTGGATCTGTCAATTCGAGGCTCAACCGTCTGGGAATCAATGAACGCCTGCAATTGGTCGCGGGTAAATCTTCGATCCTTCGGGGTTGCCTGAACACACCCCAATTTGCCTTCTCTCACGCGCTTATGTACAGTCTTGACTGAACGCTTCAATATCTTTGCAACATCCTTAGCATCCATGAGCTGAGGCATCGCTGCCTCAGGTTGTGGGTCGGTTTTTGCCGACCGGTTTTCCACCATTTCCTTTCCTCCAACATGTTTTTTTCCTTGCTGGGTCATGCCCAGCTTTGTTGCTGGAGTGCACCAGCCTTGTGGCCTGTCCCCTTGCGGGAGGAGTCCAGGGACGGGTCCTTGCTTTCCAAAAAAGGACCGTTGCGCTGAGACCGACTAGCACAACGGTTTCAATCTCTACTCACTTGACGGAAGGTCTTCCTTGCAGTTTTCCTGGAGCCATTTCGCCAGATCATCGTCCATTCCGACCGAATATCCCGCATCGTCATGTAGGCGAAATTCGCATGCAGCACATGCGTAAAAAATGTCATCAACCTCTTCATCAAACCACTCTCCCAATTTCACTGTGCCACCCTCGTATACACGGTCCACATCCCTGATCAGTCGTACCCCCGTCATGATTTGGCTCAGCTCAGAGCATCCACACTCTGGGCAACGAAAAAAGAGTTCCTTCGGGTCTCGTTTGGGATCTTCCTTCAAAAACGGTTCCAACAATTCGCGTGTTTTCCTCATAATTCCTCTCCTCGGTGCCCTTTACTCCCATGTGGGCACCAGTTGTTGGTTTTCGCCCGAACAAACGCCGGGTGCCGAATTACATCGGCCTTGTGCTCTCCCGCCGTGGAGGTTCCAGCGGTTGAGCGTTAATC
>JBKQMK010000281.1:0-12385 GCA_052146735.1 Desulfomonilaceae bacterium
GCCGCACTATTCACCTGTTGTATGTACTGGTTGCAGCCTCAGCAGTATATGTTTTCGCTCACTGGCCTGCGCTGACAAATCCCTACGTCATTAACGACGATGTCCGCCAGCAGATTTTCTGGATGCAACAGTGGCAAGACCCGGAACTCTATCAGAACGATTTGTTGACCGAATACGCCAGGAACTATGTTCCCTGGGGGGTTCAGGCTATCTACAAGGCCGCTAGCCCCTTCATGAATCCTGTCCAGTTCACGAAGATCCTCACCGGCCTTCTCTTTGTAATTACGGCAGGCTTTCTCTTTGGGATCGGCCTTCAATTTCACGATGACCTTACCGCGATATTCATCGGCTGCACTTTCTGCTTCATGGGCCACTTTATGAGCAAGATTTCCGGAGGCTTGTCCCAGAGCTTCGCTTTTCCATTGCTCGCGACATTCCTTTTTTTCTTGGGCCGGAAAAATCTGATCGGAGCAGGGGCACTCGTATTTCTTGACTCGCTTTTCAATCCTTACATTTTCCTTCTCTGTCTAGTTACTTATGGGATATTCCTGACTTACAATCTTGGGAAGATCATTGTGCCTTGGTTGCGAAGTCGCGGTTATCTTATTGCCGCTTCCCAATTGGCGACCGCTCCGGCCCAGGGAGACATGCAAAATACCAAGGAGGCCAATCTTCTCTCAAGCCTCATACGGCAACTCCGAGCGTCATCCATTCCTCCCCTGATCATTGTCTTGAGCAGCCTCCTGGTTATGGCAGGTTGCGTGCTGATCCTGTTGAAATATGCCTTTTACAGTCCACCCGAATTCGGGCCACTCGCCACATGGGGGGATATGGTGGGCAAGCTCGAATATTCGGCGACCGGACGTTACGAGCTCATGCCCATCCCATCCCTGTTCTATGAGTTGATCCGTCCCTGGATTTTCAATTTGCCTTTCTTGACCTGGGGACCTCTTCCGGCATGGATCTTGGCAATCGCGGGAATCACAGTCATCGTTTTTGCCCTTATTCGGGGCAAATGGGATATAGACCTGTCTGGATTCAGCGTTTTCGGGTATCTCTTTGCAGCTTCCTTGCTGTGCTACGTGGCATCTTGGGTACTCATCTTCAAGTTGTTCGTGCCGCGTCGCTATGTGGAGTTTTCGCTCAACATATTTTACTGTGTGGCAATAGGCGCTTGCATCAGAGCAGCGCTGGGAACGATTGTATCGAGGCGCATCGCATTTCCCTTGGCGAGCACGCTTTTCGCGGGTCTGGCCGCTATTAGTCTCTATCGCACGGGGATATACGACTACTCCAGGGACGCGGCCCTGTACGGGTACGTGCAGTCAACTCCCAAGACCAGTCTTATGGCCGGCCCACCCGACCTGATGGACAATGTGCTTACTTTTGGCCGCCGAAAGGCGTTCGTGACTTATAAGCTCTCTCACACGTGGTACACCCGATATTGGGAGGTCATCAAGAAAAGGACCTTCGATTTTTTCCGAGCCTACTACGCCGAAGATCCCGCAGAGGTTCGCGAATTCTGCCGCAAGAACGGAATTGATTACCTGGTTGTGAGAGATGAGGACTTTTCACCGAACCTTTTGAAGAAAGCGCAAATCCACTTTGAACCGTTTGACGCTTACATCAAGGAGTTGTATAGTTCCCGATCCCATTTTGCAGTCCTTGACAGGAAGGCTTTCCCGCCGATTTACGAGACGGACGGTATTCGCGTAATAAAGATGCGCTGAAGGCCGATGTCCTCGATTCATACCTCCTTGAAACCTGAAGAATGTTTCAATCCATTCCTCGTCCAAGGAAGTAGGCATGGCCTTGGTACGGCGCGCACTCGTGTGTGCGCCCGGAGAGGGGGCAGACCACGGGTCTGTCCTTACTGGGCTGCAATCCTGCCGGACAGAAAGCGACTTTGTTTCAACCCATAGACAGCTTGGAGGGTTCATTCTCTTTCCAATGACGTCCTGGGATTTTCCGAACGGCAGCCTCGTTCGCTTGTAGGTCCCTGGTGCGTAAGCGCTGGCAGGATTTATGGTCCTCGGGAGCCTCGAAAATGAGGGCATCTTGCCTCGAACGGTAGACTGGTATAGATTATAAACTTAAATTTGGCGCTGGGCCTGACGGAAATTGCACTGGAACCGCCCTGGCATTAGCAGCGGACAATTCGAACGACCGGCCGGGATCTGAGCAGACCCGAACTACAGGGGTCTCTGAAGGACACGTGCCGGGTCTGAAGGTCGATCAATATGTTAAGCTCCGATCTGTTACGCGTTGCGCTTCGACAAGTTTATCGGAACAAACGGAGGTATAATGGCGTCCTTCTGGGGATTTCATTGGGATTGGCAGGATTGGTGACTGTTCTGACCGTGGGGGATTCCGTCGAGACCGACCTCGGTCAAAACCTGGAAGTATTGGGGAGTGCGACGATTATAAAAGCAGCCTGGAGCTTCGACCGGGCCCCAAAATGGCATCATGGCCAATATTTCACCAAGGACGTTGAAGCCCTCAGAAAACTGCCGGGCGTGAGCGGGGCAACCCCGGTAGTGTGGAATTACATGCCTTTTAGTCACAATAACAACAAGATAGGCAGCGGCAGGATCATGGGGGTCGAAACCGACTTTTTCGAGACGGTTTATATGCCTCTGTCAGCCGGGAGAAAATTCACTGACGATGATATAACGCACAGGAAGAGCGTCTGCATCATAGGGACCAATATTATTAAACGACTGTTTAAGGAAGACGAAGGTCCCATGGGGAAGGAGATATTTGTGGGTGGACAATCCTTTCAGGTGATCGGCATAATGGGAGGCGTGGAAGACACTTTGTACCTCGATACCATATTGATTCCCATTACCGTTGCCCGGTCCAGATTCATCGCAATGTACAAGATAAGAGATATTTACGTTCGAGCAGCCAACTGGGACATGGTGACAACGGTTCGGGACCAAGCTTATAACCTGCTGACGCGAAATCAACCGGGCTACGCGGATGCCATCCAGGTCGTCCACTATCCGGAGGCTTTAAAGACAGTGAAGAATGCTGTGCTGCTGGTAAAGTTGTTCGTCTACGCGGCAGCGGTCGTGACTCTCCTGTTGGGCGGTCTTGGGATTACCAGCGTAATGCTCGCGGCGGTTAGGGAAAGAACGACTGAAATTGGACTTAGAAAGGCCGTCGGAGCCACTGATCGAATGATCATGGCACAGTTTCTGTTGGAATCCGTCTGTATCAGTCTTTTGGGTGTTGCGATCGGCAGTCTGGTCGGATTGGTCACAGTAAATGTTCTCGAGAAGATTTTCCATATAGTTCCGGCCTACAAGGCATTGTTTGCCAGCCTCATGGGAGGAATATTGTTTGGAGTGGTGCTGGGGATATTATCGGGATTGTTACCCGCAGGAAAGGCCAGCCAACTGGATGCCGCGGAAGCCATGAGATTTGAGTGAAATTTGCCTCGCGTTCATGAGGTGGATTGCCCTGCAGGAAACATTTCCGGGCATCTGAGCCTGTAAGGCGACCCTCGCTATATGGCCGCCGGTTAACCAAGGGGGATTAAAATGAAAGCGATTGGCGAATTGCTATTGTTTCATTGTGTGGGTTTGTTCGGACAATGGTTGGGTTACTGCAAGGGGTGGCCTTTTCTCGTAATATTTTGGTTTTCTGTGACAGCCTTGATTTGGCTCAGGGAGAGCCCGCGATGGTCGCAGTTGTTGCAAACCAGTGTTCAAGGCTCATGGCTCATTGTTCTAATCCTCTTCACCCTGAACTTCCTGAGCTGGGGATAATGAAGCTCGTGGACTCGACTCTTGAACCCCATAAGCCGGACACAATTCTTGGCGACAAAATTAGAATGCTTGCTCGATGCCTTGGTCAGTTCGCCTTCAACAAGTCGGCCACACCACAAAGATCAAGCGAACTCACGAATACTTCTTGACGGCCTGATCGATGTATGTTGCGGCTCTCCTCAGATCGTCAGGCACCATCACCGGATGAATCTCGATACTCGCGTTCAGGGCAAGCATCCAGGGCTCAGACACTTTCGGGATTTCGGAATTATCCTGAATGTGGAAAAAGATGAATCCGGTTCTCTGACCGTTTTCGTCAAGAAAATAGGCTGCCTCAGGCTTCAAGTCCTCCAGAATTGTCTCGATGGTTTTGGCCAAGCGACCTTCTTTTGCCGCTTTGTTACCTGTTTCCACTGGAATGGATGCCTTGAGTAGAAACCTCATGATTGCACCTCCTATTTTGGAAAATCATTTGCCAATAGGGTAGTACTCCGACAAAGGTTTTACAAGGCTCGATTATTATAGCGGTTCCACTCCCCTTTCATGCCGATCCGTCGTCGTACGCAACAGCCGAAAAGCCCCTCGGTAGCATGGAAAATTGTAAAGAAGCAAAAAATGGTGTAATGTTTACAAAGGTCTAGAATTGTTACTGTAGTCGTAACCCTTCACCGGGCAGTTGGCGACCGGCAAGAAGGCCGGTACTACCGGGTTCACGGTAGGGTTGACGTCCCTGCAGGCTACGCTTCAGACTGGGTAAACCGCTTTCCTGGTGAACGGTTACCTGGAGTCAAAACCTGAGTATGGCCGGGGACGGTTCGCCGTGTCACAGACACCTGTCAACCCCATGTGAGGATGGGCAATGGACGACGAAGATCTTCTATCCTTGAGCACCTTGGATCAAGGTGAAACAGAAACGATTGAACTTAACAACTTGCTTACCACGGATCTGACCCCGTCAGGCAGCTTCCAGCTCGGCAAAATCTCGGCGACCACATTCGGCAAGCTAATCGAAGCTCTACCCATCCCTGCCTTCTTGATCGACCTTTCGTATTGCGTGGCTTTTGCCAACGAGGCCTGCGGGAAGATCAGCGCCGAGTATGAGGGGACCGAGGGAGCCCCTTTTTCTTCGCTCTTTCCTGCGCCTTCCGTATCCAAGAAGGTGCGGCAATTCTGGAACAGGTTTTCTCCACCAGAAGATCTCAGGTCACTGAAGCGACGCTGAAGATTGGAACCGACAAAATCTGGGCTCGCATGAGCCTTCGGTCGCTCAGAATGGGAAAGGACCGGTTAATATTGGCGCTGGTTGAGGATTTGACCAGCCAAAGGAAGCAGCTTCTTCTCAGACAACGACATAACGCTCAACTCAGTCGAGAGGTCTCTCAACGCAAACAGGCGGAAGAGAAAGTTCAGCGCCAGAACGAATTCCTGAACAGCATCCTTGAGGCTCTTACCCACCCCTTCTATATCATCAACGCTACTGATTACACGATTCATACCGCGAATTCTGCGGCCGTATCCGCCGGATATTGCGGCGGTTCAGCCTGCTATTCCATTACTCACCAAAGAGAGGACCCGTGCAAAGGGACGGACCATCTTTGTCCCATAGAAGAGATCAAGAAGTCGGGGGGGCCGGTGGTGGCCGAGCACGTCCATTACGACAAAAACGGTGCACTCAGGCACGTGGAAGTCCACGCATATCCCATTTTCGACCGTGATGGGTCAGTTGTTCAAATTATAGAATATTGCCTGGACATTACCGATCGCAAGAGGATGGAAGCGGCGCTGTCCGAGAGCGAAAAACAGTATCGGGACCTTTTCGAGAACGCTTCGGACATGATGTACACGCATGACCTCGAAGGCAATTATACCTCGGTAAACAAAGCCGTGACTAAGATAGTCGGTTATACCCCCTCAGCGTTTCTTAGCCTTAATTTCAGGGATATTGTCGATCCGGAGCACTTGTCCGTTACCGAAGAGCAGTTCCGCAAAAAGAAAGAACACGGGGTTGAGACTACCGGCCCGTACGAACTTCTGATCCGCGCTAAGGACGGGATGCCGCGCTGGGTGGAAGTCAATAGCCGAGTAATCAAGCAGGATGGGAAGCCTGTGGGCGTTCAGGGCACGGCCCGGGACATTACAGAGCGCCGGAAGATGGAAGAGGCGTTGCGGGCAAGCGAAACACGATATCGTGAAGTTGTGCAGAAAGCTAACGACATCATATACCTGACCGACGAGAAGGGGATTATAGGACTGGTGAACCCTGCGGCTTCGTTGATAACCGGATACTCGGAAGATGAACTTATCGGTATGCCGTATCTTGATTTGATTGCAGAGGATTATAAGAAGCAAATAGAGAAATTCTATGGATTGCAGTTTGTTGAGAGACTTCTCGACACGTATTATGAAGTTCCCATTGTCACCAAGCACGGGGACACGGTTTGGTTGGGGCAGAATGTAAGGCTGGTACTGGAGGCGGACAGGATCGTCGGCTACCAGGTGACCGCGAGAGACATAACAGACCGCAAAAAGGCCCAGGATGCTCTGACGCAATCTGAAGAAAAGTATCGAATCATTTTTGAAAACTCCCCCCTGGGAGTTTTCCATTTTGATCGAAACGGCGTCATAACAGCCTGTAATGACAATTTTGCCGGGATTATAGGCTCTTCCAAAGAAAAGCTCGTCGGGCTGAAGTTGCTCTCGGATCTGAACGACCAAGAGGTTATGGCGGCTATAAAGAAAGCCTTATCAGGGAAAATAGGGCATTTCGAAGGTCCGTACCGTTCAGTGACTGCTGACAAGACCACCCCGCTGAAAGCCTGTTTTGGTCCGATCGTTACCGGGGACGGCTCAATAGTTGGCGGCATCGGCATTGTCGAAGATTATACCGACTTGAATAAAGCAAAGGACTTCCAGATCCAGACCGAACGGCTCAAAGCAGTGGCAGATCTGGCTTCCGGTGTTGCGCACAACTTCAACAATCTGCTTCAGATCATCATGGGTGGGGCTCAGTTGGCGTCGGTGAACCTGGAGTTGGAAAATATCCCGAAGGTAAACAGGCACCTTGAGCAGATACTCGAAAGTTCCAGGTTCGGGGCCGAGACTGTCAAGCGGCTCCAGAGTTTTGCCAACCTGCACTCCGATCCCGTGTCGGAAGGAAGCGAGATGTTCGATCTGTCCGACTTGGCCCGGCAAGCTGTCGAGATGACTAAACCCTGGTGGAAAACCACGCCGGAAAGGGAGGGCATAACCGTCAACCTGAATTTGGACCTTATTCACGGGTGTTGGGTTCAAGGCAGAAAGAATGAGTTGTTTGAGGTAGTGGTCAACCTCATAAAGAATGCGGCGGAGGCTTTGCCGCAGGGGGGTGACATTAATGTCAAGACCTCTATAAGCGACCGTGTCGTGGCCTTTCGTGTGGACGATACCGGTGTTGGAATACCTGAGGGAAGTCTCACGAAAGTGTTTGATCCGTTCTGGACCACCAAGGGGCCAAACGGTACGGGCATGGGCCTTGCCGTCAGCTACGGAATAGTCACTCGCCACGGAGGAACCATTTCAGCAGAAAGCAAAGAGGGACACGGCTCGTCCTTCACTGTAAAATTGCCTGTTGCCAAAGGACTCTCTGAACGTTCTACGCCTGTGCCCAATGCTTTTGACTTAGAATTGAGAATTTTGGCTATAGATGACATGCAGCTCTTGCTCAGCATGCTCAAGGAAGGCCTCGCGGAACACGGGCAGATTGTTTTCACTGCGCTATCCGGTCGAGAGGGGCTCGAAATCTTCAAGAACAAGCCCGTGGATCTGGTGATTTGCGACCTTGGCATGCCCGAGCTGAACGGCTGGCAGGTGGGGAAGGCCATCAGGCACATTTGTAAGGAGAAGGGCGTGCCGAAGACCCCCTTCATCCTGCTGACAGGCTGGGCAGGGCAGTTTGACGAAGAGCAAAAAATGATCGAAAGCGGTGTGGACGCAATTGTTGAGAAGCCGGTCGATATCACCAAACTCATCGAGATCATTCGGGACGTAGTGACTCAAACTCCCCAATCCTCTTGATGTTCGTGAGTAATTTTCATGTCAGAAAATTGAGCGCAATGCACAGACTGTGGCGAAAGAAGAGTGTCAAGGCCCTTCAAGCAGAGGCTCGGGCCGATTCGGGTCTGAAGAGGGCGTTGGGTGCCATCGATCTGACCGCCATCGGTATAGGAGCCATAGTCGGAGCGGGCATATTCGTTCTTACAGGACAAGCCGCGGCTAACTATGCCGGGCCCGCCATTGTGTTTTCCTTCGTGCTCGCGGCCGTAGCCTGCACACTGGCCGCGCTGTGTTATGCGGAATTCGCATCCATGATCCCCATTGCCGGGAGCGCATACACTTACTCGTACGCCACTTTGGGTGAGTTTTTTGCCTGGTTCATCGGCTGGGACTTGCTTGTTGAGTATTCCATCGGCGCCGCCGCCGTGGCAGTCGGTTGGTCCGGCTATGCAGTCAGTTTCCTGGATCAGATGGGAATTCATTTTCCGCCGCAGTTCTCGGCTCCCTTTGGAACCCAACTCATATTCTTATCGGATGAATTGATCCGGACAATGCAGATTTCAGCGCCCGCGGGATGGCACCAACTGAGTTCGTACAGTGAAGCTTTGCAACGGGCAGGCATTTCGCCGGCAAATCTGGACCAGGCAACGGCACTATTCAACTTGCCCGCGTTCGTCATCGTAGCTCTCCTGACCGCACTTTTGGTCAAGGGAATTCGGGAATCGGCAACCTTCAACGCTATCATCGTAGTTGTGAAGGTCGCGGTCATTCTGGCTGTCATCGGAGTCGGAATCGCGTTTATAAATCCGTCCAACTGGACTCCTTTCGTTCCCCCTAATTCGGGCAGGTTCGGGGAATTTGGGTGGTCCGGAGTGGTACGGGGAGCGGCTGTTGTCTTCTTTGCTTACCTAGGGTTTGATGCAGTCTCCACCGCGGCCCAGGAGTCCCGCAATCCCCAACGGGATATGCCCATCGGCATTTTAGGTTCGTTAATAGTATGTACAGTGCTCTACATTCTGGTGGCTCTAGTTGTCACAGGTGTTGTCAATTATTCAAGCCTTAACGTAGCAGACCCTGTGGCAGTTGCCATTGACGCAATCGGGATTCACTGGCTGGCAGTTTTGGTAAAACTGGGCGCCATCGCTGGGCTAACTTCGGTAATTCTGGTTTTGTTGTTGGGGCAGCCGCGAATTGTCTTCAGCATGGCACGTGACGGCCTGTTGCCCCCCTTTTTTGCCAAGATACACCCTCGATTCGGAACTCCCGCAAACACGACGATGATCAGCGGTTTCATGGTTGCAGTGACAGGTGCTCTGGTTGATATCAGGCTTCTGGGCGAGCTTGTTTCAATCGGAACGCTTGCAGCTTTCACAGTTGTGTGTGCGGCCGTTTTGGTGCTTCGTTACAGAGAGCCCGACCTGCCAAGACCGTTTAGAACGCCCTGGGTACCAGTGGTCCCTCTGTTGGGGATGGCTTGCTGTCTCTACTTGGCAATAAGCCTCCCATTTGAAGCCTGGTTGCGTCTTTTGTTTTGGCTAATCGGCGGATTGTTCATTTACTTTCTGTATGGCGTGAAACATAGTCGAGCCGCGTGATTAAGGATACAGACAATCATTGCTTTTGGAAATTTGTATGATCTACTCCTGCCTTCGTCTCAAATAGGAGGTCCTCGTTGACCACTAATCCTGCCGAGCTATCAAGCCATTCATTCGCGCAGCTTTTCTTTAGACTACGATCAAAAATGGTCCTGGGCTTCGGTTTTCTTTTCATAGGCGTCATGATTGTCGTCGTGATGGCTATGAACTTCGGGATACCTTTCACTGCCTATTCAGGCTCATATGGTTATGAGCGGGCTCAAGTTCTCAACAAACTCGGGGTCATTGCAGACCTGACCAAGCAGAGTTTTGTCCATTGGCTGGACGACTGTAAAGCAGATGCCGCGGAATTGTCGGAGAGCGAAGTCGTAAAGTTAGGGATTCAGCGCCTTCAGGGGGTAGTGAAAACAGAAACCGCGCGCGGAGCAACTGGTGATGAGTTGAGGCATGCTCTTCTCACGGAAGTGAAATCCCAAGCTGTCACTGCCAAAGTAAAGCTGCTCCAAAACCCCTCCCACGGGTATCAGAAGATCCAAGTGGCAGATGCAAAGACAGGCCTAATCCTATTCTCTACCGATGAAAGACTCGTGGGCCAAAGTGTCTCGGCGAAACCATCCTTTGCGAGTGCTTTGGAAAGAATCGCGGATACGTCAGTCGTCCCCGAGAAAGACGCTTTGAGCGGCCGCGCTAGTTTAGTCTTCTCACGCGCTATCTCGGCCCCGCCTTTGCAAACACAGGGCCAGGAGATCGTGGTTGCAGTGGGGATGCTGTATGTGGACACCGAGGCTGTCGTCAAACCATTGTTGCATCCAAAGGTCTTTGGAGAAACCAGCGATGTTGTGCTGGTTGACCAGGCCACCAGAATCCTAGTGCCGCTTAAATATCCACTTGCAGATGGGACAAGGGCCAAGGTGTTGGAGCATGTGATCAAAACGCAACCGGTCGAATTGGCTTTGCGGGGGGATGAAGGCGCCGTGATCAGCACAGATTACCGCGGCATGCCGATTCTGGCCGTTTATCGGCACGTCAACGTTACCCCCGGGCAGGGCTGGGGCCTTGTATTCAAACTGGACCGGTCAGAAATATTACGACCTCTTATGCAAAGGGTAGCCTATTCCTTCGTGATTGCTCTAATGGGCGTCGTGGCAGTCGCGGCCGCGGCGCTGTTGATCGCTGATCGCATAGCGAAACCAATCGAGAGCCTGAGCAAGGTTGCGCAAGAGGTGAAAATGGGCAACCTTTCTGTTCGGGCGCCGAGCGCCGGTCCGGATGAAATTGGCAGTCTTTGCAATATCTTTAACTCAATGATCGAGCGAATCGGGAACTGGCATCAAGAACTTGAAAAGGAAGTCCAGGCCAGAACATCCGAATTGAGGAAGGCGAACGAAGACTTGGCTTCAGAAGTGACACTGCGCAAGGAGACGGAAAAAGCTCTCAAATTGACCCTTTCGGAGTTGGAACGTTCCAACTCCGAGTTGCAGCAGTTTGCGTACGTGGCCTCACACGATTTGCAAGAGCCGCTCCGAATGATTTCAAGCTACGTGCAGCTACTGGGACGGCGTTACAAAGGTAAACTCGACGATGACGCCGACGAGTTTATCACTTACGCGGTGGATGGTGCCAAACGCATGCAGAGCTTGATCGGCGGTCTTCTCCAGTTATCCCGGGTAGGAACGCGCGAGATGTCCTTTGAGGCCATTGATTGCGAGGCAGTCCTGAACCAGACGTTGGCTAACCTCCATGCCTCGATTGCAGACTGTTGTGCGCAAGTGACCCACGAGCCCCTCCCAACAGTTGCAGCCGATGCAACGCAGCTCTTGCAGCTCTTTCAGAATCTCATAGGCAATGCTATTAAGTTTCGAAGGACAGAGACTCAGCGCATTCATGTTTCTGCCGAACCAAAAAACAGTCGGTGGCTCTTCTCGGTCCGAGACAACGGTATTGGAATCGATCCGGAGCACGCCAACCGTATATTCGGAATATTCCAACGCCTGCACGGCAGGGCGGAATACCCCGGAACCGGCATCGGTCTGGCGATTTGCAAAAAGATCGTGGAAGGGCACGGTGGTCAAATTTGGGTGGAGTCCGAGCTGGGAAAGGGAACCACCTTCTTCTTTACCCTGCCCGTAGCACAAGCATAGAGTAGCTGTGAACTCATTGCCGCCATTAGAAGAGGAGAAAAAATGAAAGGGCATTTGATATGGATAATACTGAGCGTTTGTGTCCTGAGTTTGCCAACGATGCCGACGTATTCGTCCGACAAAGGCTCCGCCAAAAAGCCTGCCCCTGAAGATTGTCTCAAAATGCTCAAAGAAGGGAACGCACGGTTCGTTGCCGGCAAATCTCTACATCCTCACAGCGACACGGCCCGCGTAAAACAGGCCGGCTCCGAAAATCAGAAGGATCACGCGTATGCCACGGTGCTGTCCTGCTCTGACTCACGGGTGCCTGTGGAACTCATCTTTGACGCGGGCATCATGGACCTCTTTGTAGTAAGAGTTGCGGGAAACGTTGCCAATGTGGACGAGACCGGATCTATCGAGTACGGCCTGGCACATGTGAACACCCCCGTCCTAATTGTGTTGGGTCATACTCAGTGTGGCGCGGTGACCGCTGTGGCTGAGGCGGTTCAGGGGAAAGGCCACGCTTTGGAACGTAATATTCCCCCACTCGTAGCACCTATCAAACCGGCCGTAACTCGGGCAATGAGTCTCCATCCCGAGGCCAAAGACGAGGCCATAATCCCTTATTGCGTAGAGGAGAACGTCTGGCAGGCTATTGAGGACCTTTTCATGAAAAGCCCTGCCGCCAGGGATCTTGTGGCCACAAAAAAGGCGGTTGTGGTGGGGGCCATTTACGACGTTGGTGCCGGCAAAGTTAATTGGCTGCCCGAATCCAAGGTAGGAGAAATACTGAAGAAGGTATCCGAGTCCCCTGAACGGGCTTTGAACCCGATGGCCGAAACAAAACACTAGGAGGGCTTAT
>JBKQMK010000282.1:0-12911 GCA_052146735.1 Desulfomonilaceae bacterium
GCAGCGGAAGCCACACCGCGGGTAAAGCTCCGGCCCCCAAGTCCGCTCGTGCATATTCCGCCAATATCCATTTCAGAGGTAATCAGAACTCGGCGCGTGACCTCCATGCCATTCACCTCAGGTCGGATCCCCACTGTCGCCGTCTCTCCACGCATCAATCGCAGGGCCACATCCCCGCCATTATTTACCACGACCTTGGTTAAACCCTGACTTTCCAGAAAATCCGCCGTAGCATCGGCAATGGTTCCGGCGACAGCCGCCATGGGAGTGAGATCTTCATCGCCAACTAGACAAACAGCCTGCCACATTTCGTGAATCAACAGGCTCTTCGAAGGCTCGGGGATTCTCAGGCCGGGCGCTTGGATCTCTACTCTATGCTCTGCTATTTGTTCCAAAAACTCGATAGCTTCCTGCGCTGCCTTGCGACACGTTTCCGGCTGAATAATCCCTCTCGAGTATCCTTCTATAAACATGCGCATGGGCCCGCATTCCACTAGTACGGTGCCATCCCCCAGTGTAAGAATCCGGCTCTCCCAATAATTCGGCACTCTATTCCTTTGACACAAACGGCTTCATAGCTTCCACATGACCCCCCATTTCGCGGAAATCCTCGAGGGTCATGGTGTACTCAATAGGGCACACCGTAGCAGGTGTGGGAACCCAGGTGAAAGCGCCGGGCATGACTTTTTCCACATCCACCATAAAGTTTATTCCGCCTCCCGGCAGCACGAACGTCGGCGCGCCCCCAACGGTCAAGCGCGCCCGCATAGAGTGCACCGCATGCGTAAGCTTTACGGGGTAACGGGTTACCCCAGCTCGGGCGCTTCCTCCAGAGCCGCCGCAGTATATTCCCGAGACCTTGGATTCCTGACAGGTCGCGGCCAGCTCAGCTATAGCGCTCTGTGCCTCCGGAGTCATGGTAATCTCTTCTACGGCTCCATTCGCGCTCAATCCGAGCAGAACTGCCTTCCGGCCGGTAGTTTCAGTGATGAGAATTCTCATGCCCGGTCTAGCCACGTTCATGTCAATTGATTCAATGACGTCTTTGGGATCAAGGATTGAGGTGCCTCCCCATCCTTTACCGTGATCGCCAAAGTACCTGCCCGGCGTGCTCCGTTTGAAACGCAGGTTTACGCCGCTCGGTCGCGCCCCTACGTACAGTCCTGCGGCGTGTTCACTCATCAGACCGGTGAGATGGGAGTCCAGCACTATGAGCTCATCAGCCACTTCCTTGAAAATATTAGCAAACAGCCCCAGGGTGGCGCTGCCGCAGCCGACGCGCATCACCTCGTCCAATTTTCCATCAATGATCGGGTGACTTCCTACCTGTAGCTCCAGCCGGCTCCCTTGCTCGATGCGCAGCTTGACGCTCCTTCGGTTTGCCAGATCCGACACCAGCCTTGCCACAGTCAGACCGTCGTTGCTTGTCAGCAAGTTGGCGCCGCCTATGGAGAGGATTTTGGATCCGTATTCCTCGGTAGTGAGATGTCCCACCCTTTTCTTGCGGAAAAATATTCCAGCCCCTTCCAGCCCAATCGTAGAGTCCGTGTCCACCTTCAATTTTATGCCGGAATAGCTCAGCGGTGCTTCCGTAACCACAGTTACGACGTCGACTCCGTCAACCTTTGACTGGACGATGTGAGGTGCAGGCTTGCAGTCCGGATAAGTAGTCCCGGCGCCGATACCGGTGATAAGCGGCTGCCGTATCGCGGGCTTCCAATCGGGCCCAACCAGATGTTTGACATCTTCGTAGGTCTTGAGAGGAATGGTGCGCTCCAGGATGCCTCCGCGATTCATGAACCGCTGACATGCCCCTGTATAACCCTCCTTGATGCGGCAACAGATGGGACAGGCTTCACAGGTTGCGGCGGTTGGAAACGGGGCATCCTCTGAGAAGATCGCTTCTTCCGGGCAAACCTTGAGACACGCTCCGCACTGGGAGCACGCGTCTCCAATGACGGCTATCTTCTTCGAGAGAGTTATTGCTCCCTGTGGGCAATCCAGAACGCATGTTCCACAGCCCTTGCACTTTTCAACTATTACCTGCATGCACTTATCCGACTGAGTAGTGGACTAGATCCTTTCTTTCGGAAGTGTCTCGTAGCCAATCCCTGCTTCCTCAGACCACCTTAGCCTTTCTCACGGCTGGCGGCGTGTTTCGGCTGACCTTCACTTCTATCTTCCCATCGATCATGACCATGGAAACGCCTGGTACGTCACCGGCCTCGATGGCCTGCAGCGCGTCTGCACCCACCGACCCCATTGGAGCGTCCATTGCCACCAGGTCGGCGGCTAGTCCCTCACGGACGAAGCCGGTGTTCAGACCGAATACCCGGGCAGTGTTACCGGTGGCCATGCAAAGAGCCTGCTCGGCCTTCACGACTGTCAGCGAAGCGGCCATGCAGATCACTCTCAGGATACCAAGGGGTACGACCCCGGTCCCCGAAGGCGCGTCGTTGCCGACGATGAATCGATCCAAGGCGTTGTGCTTCACACCCAGGTTCAGGGCCTCAAGCATGGCTTTTGGATTGCCGCAGTGCACCAGTTCGAGAATATACGAGGTCTCCTGAACAAGCTTGCGGATTTCGTCCGGAGATACCGCTGTAGGCCCTCCGTTGACATGACACGCGATATGCGGGTCCGTTGCCATGACCTGTGCGGCTGTAACAGTATCACTTCCCGGTATTGAAGTGCCGCCGGTATGCATCATCACGATCATTCCATGCTTCTTGGCCCACTTAACCATGGGAGCGGCATCTTCCGGGAATTTTACCGATCCTAGGCCGATTTCACCGACCACCTTCACACCCTCGCGGGCCATCTCTGCAAAGTCATCCTCGGTCAATCCCTTCTCCAGGATTACCGAACCGCCCAGAATCTTTGCTCCGCCGGGTCTGAAATTGGCAAACGATTTGGCTGCCAGTATGGCGAGCGCCTTGGTTCCTGCCGGGTCTTTGGGCCTTCCGGGCAGGTGGACTTCGCCGGCTGATATTATCGTAGTGACGCCCCCGTGGACCTCACTCTCCAAGAAACCTACCTGATGCTGCCGCGGAGTATAATCACCGAATACCACGTGGCAGTGGGAATCTATCAGGCCAGGGGTGATCGTGCCACCGGAGGCGTCAACCACGGTTTCCGCCCCAAGCGCTTCCAGTTCTGTGGCTTTTCCGATCCGATTGATCTTGCCGTCCGCAACAAATATCGCGTCTGCATCCAGGATGGGATTGTTGATGTCTCCGCTAATGAGTGTCCCAATGCCTTTGATGAGAGTGCTTGGCATAAAACCTCCTGCTCTATGTATATATTCAGCCGCGCTCCACGCGCTTTTGGACTGGTTTCGCGATCGATGCGGCTTTAAGGACCCGTTCCAAGTTTGCCGGAAGATCGTATATTCTCACGCCCAGCGCGTCGGCGATAGCGTTCAAAACGGCCGGGGCGGTTGGAATGAGCGCGGGCTCCCCAACTCCCTTGGCGCCAAATGGTCCCGTGGGTTCAGGGTCTTCCACAATGATGGAAATTACGTCCGGCATGTCCGCACAGGAAGGAATGTGATAATCCTTCATGGATTCTGTCTTCCCAGGAATATATTCCTCCATCAGAGCAAAACCGACTCCCATTGCAACGCCGCTGTAAATCTGCCCGTGCACATTGCTCGGATTGATCGCCTTCCCGACGTCATGGGCGGCAACTATTCTCAAAACACGCACTTCGCCTGACAGCATGTTCACCTCGACCTCAGCGACATGAGTGGCAAATGCATAGGTGGCGTACGGTACGCCTGCACCGGTTTCGGGATCGAGGGAAGTAGTGGCCGGGTCGAAATATCCCTGCCATTTGAGAGGCAATCCTGTGCGCTGCGCCCGCCGTGCGATGCGCTCAAACGACACAGCTTTCTCCGGATCGGTTCGCGAAGAGACGCGGCCTGCTTCCACTACCAGATCTCCGCGGTCGATTTTGAGAATCATGGCCGCTTCAGTTAAGAGCACTTCCTTGAGTTTCTTCACGGCTTCCAGAACGGCGTTGCCGGAAATATATGTCTGACGGCTGGCTGAAGAAGCTCCCGCCGAAGTGGTGAGCAGGGTGTCTGCCACCACCAGATGAATCTCCTCAGGACGGAGACCCAATTCTTCCGCAGCGATCTGGGACAGCACGGTAGAGGACCCCTGGCCCATGTCCGCAGCTCCTGAAAATAAAGCAATCCGCCCGTCTTCGGTCAACTCGACGTGGGCTGTAGCGGGATTTTGCACCCCGGTGTTACCGATGCCGTACACCATTGAGCCAATGCCGATTCCCCTCCTCAGGTAGTATTCAGGGTCAGCTTTTTCTTCTTTTGGGCTCTGATGGTAGTAAGGAGCGACTGCTTCCAGGGTGGCCTTTATGCCGACACTTGTCGTAAGTTCCTGCCGTGTGGAGGTAAGGGAACCTATCCGATAGCAATTCCTGAGCCTGATTTCCAAGGGGCTTATGCCCAGAGCTTCGGCCAGCAGATCCATCTGCGATTCGTGTGCAAAGGCCATTTGCGGGACGCCGAAACCTCTCATGGCCCCGGCCATGGGATTGTTAGTATAGGCGAACAGCGATTCAGCACGGAGGTTGGGAACCTCGTACGGGCCAGTGGCATGGACCGCAGTGCGCGTGACTACGGCCAACCCATAAGAAGCATAAGCCCCCGTGTCTCCGATAATTCGGATGTCGGCGGCAATTAGCCTGCCATCTCGGGTGGCCCCACTCTTGTAGTAAATCGTGAGGGGATGGCGTTTCGAGGTGCAAAGATAGGCCTCTTCTCTGGTGTAGACCATTCGCGCTGGTCTGTTCAAAAGGTAAGCAGCCAAAGCCACGAAACCTTGAACGTTTAGATCCAACTTCGAGCCGAACCCGCCTCCTGTCGCTGCCTGGACGATTCGCACCTTCCTCTCCTCAATGCCCAGCAGATCAGCGACATCCTTTTGATCGTAGTGCGTATTCTGTGTGGACGCGTGGACTACCACGGTTCCGTCCGGGCCCACATAGGCGAGACCAGCGTCCGGCTCCAGGTACGTATGTTCTATGTGCGGGGTAGTATAAATTCGCTCCACCACCAGATCAGCTTCTTTGAAAGCCGAGTCTGGACTGCCGCGTTTTACCACGCGTCTCCCAAGTAGGTTCCCACTTTCATGAATCAAGGGTGCGCCCGGTCTTAAAGCCTCTTCTGGGTCAAAGACTGCCGGAAGGTCCTCGTAGAGAACGCGTATTGATTCTATGGCTTCTTGCGCTGCTTCGAGGGTTTCAGCGGCAACCAACGCTATAGGATCGCCGACGCACCTTACCTTATGGTCTGCGAGAAGGTGTTGATCTTTATTTATAATACCGAGACGATTGCGGCCGGGGATGTCATTCGCGGTGAATATTCGGAGGCAACCGGGCGTTTCCAGGGCAGGGGCAAGGTCGATATTTACAATGCGGGCATGCGCCCTATCGCTTCGTAGCGCCATGAGCGTTACCGCTCCTTCCACGTGCATATCGCCGGCAAATAGGGCTTCGCCCGTGACCCGTTCCAAGGCTCCCACTCTTTGAACGTTAGTACCGACGGTTTTCAAGATCTTCTTATGCATTGCAACTCTGCTTGATAAATAGCTCGGTAAGCGCCTTCACAACCAACCCTTCCACGGCGGGTCGTTTGTACTCGGCCGAGGCGCGCAATCCACTCCTGCTGACCATCTCTTGTGAGACTTTCTCCGCGGCCTCTTGAATCAGCAAGGAATCAGGGACTTTCCCTTTAAGATGATCTTCCGCTCCAGTCATCCTTGAAGGCTCCGGGGTGATGGACCCCAGTGAGAGCCTCAAGTCGTCCACCATGCCTATTGAGTCCAGCCGTCCAATCGCCGCTAAATTGATCCTTGCCACAGAGAGTGCTCTGCGTCTTGCAATCCTCTGGAAGTTCCAGCGGTACTCATCTCCTAAGGGCTCAAGTATAAATCGCGTGATGACCTCGCCCGGCCTCAGACTGGTGCGGTATGGACCAATTACAACCGCTTCCAAAGGTTCGCTTCGTTCAGAGGAGGCAGACCGAATCTGCGCCCGAGCCCGATGGACCAGCATCGGCGGCACGCTGTCTGCGGCCGGCGATGCATTGGCAACGTTTCCTCCGAGTGTCCCTACGTTGCGGATCTGCACACTCCCCACGCATCCGGCGGCTTGAGCCAATATCGGCGCCCACTGGGCTACTTGGGGGCTGTTTACGATTTCTGTATAAGTTACTGCCGCCCCGATCGAAAGAGCGCCTTCCGTCACCGCGATTGTCCGCATCTCCTCCAGCCGGGAAACGTCCATCACATATCTGCTTGCCACATCTCCATTTCTCACCGCAATCATCAGGTCGGTCCCTCCAGCGAGTATGGAAGTTTGGGGGCCGTGATCTGCGAGAAAGCCTAAAGCTTCCTTCAGAGAGCGTGGCAGGATGTATTCAAAGTGAGATCTCATAAAGTTTTTACGATGGCTTCTTGGCCTTGCCAAGCGTATCGGCCACGTCCTCAACGGCCTCCAAGATTTGGACGTAGCCTGTGCAGCGGCACAAGTTTCCGGAAAGCGCTTCCACCAATTCATTACGTTCCGGGTTTGGGTTCGCGTCCAGAAGAGCTTTTGCCGACATCAACATACCAGGCGTGCAATACCCACACTGAACTGCTCCCTTCCACAAAAAGGCTTCTTGAAGGGGGTGCAGGGCCTCCCCTTGCCGCAACCCTTCTACAGTCTCCACTTTCCTGCCGTCCAATTTTGGGGCGAGCATGAGGCATGAATCCACAGCGAGGCCGTCCACCAGAATGGTACAGGCCCCGCATTCACCAATGCCACAACCTTCCTTGGTACCCTTCAGATCCAACTGCTCTCGGAGCACCGCCAGAGCCGTGTCCCACGGTTTTACTTCGATCTCCACAAGCTTTGCGTTCAGGGTGAAGGAGATTTTCAAAAGAGGTGAGGTTTTATCCAGATATTTCCCGACCATGAGAATGTCCTGTTATATTGCGAGATACGATTTCCTGATATGTGCGTTGTTCATAAGTTCCGAGCCGGACCCTTCCATTATCACCCGTCCGTTCTCCAGCACGTACCCTCGATCTGCCAATTCCAATGAAGAATGAACGTTCTGCTCTACCAGCAGCACAGTAAGGCCCGTGGCAGCGATTTCCTTGACAGTCTCGAAAACCTTGCCTACCAGTATCGGCGCAAGCCCCAGGGATGGCTCGTCGAGCAGTAACAGCGAAGGCCTGGACATCAGTGCCCGCCCGATGGCCAGCATTTGTCGTTCACCCCCACTAAGTGTGCCGGCTTTCTGGTCCAGACGTTCGTGCAGCCTTGGGAAGAAGCTGAAGATCTGCTCCAGGCTCCTGTTCCTTTCTGCTCGTGCGGACTTGATGTATGAACCCATTTTCAGGTTGTCCAGGACGCTCATCTCCGAAAAGACCCGAGCCCCTTCGGGCACGATAGTGAGGCCAAGCTGAACCACTTTCTCAGGAGGAACACTTTCAATAGGCCGGCCGTTAAAGTTGATCGACCCAGTTCCGGGATGCAGAAAGCCGACCACAGTATTCATAAGAGTGCTCTTGCCGGCTCCATTGGGGCCGATGACCGTGACGATTTCTCCCTTGAGTACCTCTAGGGTGACATCTCGCAGGACCTGAACGTCTTTGTAAGAGACGTTGATATGATCAATTTTCAAGAGTGCTTCGTTCATACGTCGCGCATTCCGTGCTCTTCAACAGGAAGAGAACTTGCAGCCCAAATAAGCTTGGATAACTTCCTCGTTGTTGACCACGTCGTTGGGAGCGCCTTCCGCTATCTTCGCCCCGTAATTCAGCACAACGATCCTGTCCGATATGCCCATGACCGCGCGCATGATGTGTTCGACAACTATGAGTGATTTCCCTGAGTCGCGAATCTTGCGCAACAGTTCCAGGGCCTCATCAATCTCGTACGGGTTGAGCCCCGCCATATTTTCATCCAGCAGCAGCACGTCTGCGCCCGTTACCAGAGCCCGCGCTAATTCTAACCGTCTGCGTGCCGGAACGGAAATGGACGTGGACTGTTTGTGGCTATGTTCGGCCAGCCCCACCAGTTCAAGAACATTTGCCGTCTCTCGCCGGGCATCCGACATGTTGAGCTGACCGCCGTGAAGTGCGCCCACCAAGACATTCTCGAATACCGTCATCGCCCGAAAGGGTTCCATAATTTGAGAGGTCTTTGCCATTCCCAACCGGCAGATCTTGTGGGGCCTCATGCCGGCGATTTCTTGGCCGTTGAAGCGCACTCGGCCGGTGTCGGGTCGATACACGCCTATGAGGCAATTAAAGAGGGTGGTTTTCCCTGCACCATTGGGGCCGATCATTCCGAGAATTTCCCCACGCTTAAGGGAAAAGCTCACCAACTCCACGGCCATTAAAGCCCCAAAGCTCTTGCTAATGTCTATGCACTCAAGGACAACCATGCATCCGCCTTATGGCAACTTCACAGCTAGAAAGCTACAACGAAGCATGAAAACTGTTGAAACGTTGGTGCCACGGACGTGCCGTCCGGCTCGTACGTGCCTCGCAAAAAGGCAAACCACTCGATCATTCTGTCAGATGAACCGAATGCCTCTCCGCTCTTTGATGGTCCCTACTATGCCGTTTGGCATAACGAGGATTATGACAATGATAATGGCTCCCACCAATATCATGTAGTCTTCCACAAACGTAGCGCCCAGATACTCCGACAAAAGAGTCAAGAAGGAAGCGCCCACGATGGGTCCAAGAAAGGTTCCCATGCCACCAAGAAGTGTCATTATGACCATTTGCACGGTCTTATGAACGTTGAAAACGTCTGTGGGAGTTATGTACGTGATCCAGTAAGCTTCGATACCGCCCAGTAGCCCGAGAAAAAACGCGCTTGTCATATACGCCCGCAGTTTAAGGCCCGTGGTATTTACTCCCGCGATTTCCGCCGCGTGCTCCGCTTCGTGAATTGCTTTCAGCCCGTAACCGAATTTCGAGTGCTCGACGCTGTAGTGGAGCAGGACGATCACAAACGTTACCACCAAGACACAGTAGAAGAAGAACATATTGTCGTGACCGCTTAAAGGCAGGGTAATGCCGTAGCTCCCCTCGAAAAAGGTCACGCCGAACGTTCGATCGAATTCCAAGGAAACCTGTTTCATGGTTTCCGCAAACGCGAAGGTCGCAATGGCAAAGTAGGCGCCTTTCAGACGAAGGGTCGAGATACCTATGGGGAGGGCCATAAGAGCGGCCACCACCCCCGCCATGATGACCGATGGGAAAAACAAGGCGCCGTATTTCGTCATCATAATGGCGGTAGTATAGGAACCCAGACCGAAATAGACCACAGGCCCAAAATCAATGTAGCCTGTATAGCCGCTCATGAGGTTCCAGCAACCTGCCATACCGATCCAAAGGAGCACTATAGTCGCGACGCGGAGAGAGTATTCAGAAGTCACAACTAGAGGAAACAGACTCACCGCCACAGAAGCTAGAATAAAGAATACCCAGAATCTTTTCATTGACCTATCGTGCTTCATAGGATTACGGAGACCGGCCGAAACAGCGATCAGCAACGTCAGACGCGTGATTGCTTATGCGACAGCGATTGGCACTAAGCTGCAAGACCCTTGCCCACAATGCCGGTGGGACGAAAGATCAGCATGAAGAACAGGATCAAAAAGGTAATAGCCACTGAAATCCCTGCACTCAGATACGTAGCAGTCAGAGACTGGGCCACACCCAGGATCAACCCTCCCCAGAGCGCTCCGGGCATGTATCCCATGCCCCCAAGCACTACGACACAGAACGCGATTATGGTGTACCCCAAGCCCATTTCCGGAAAAATAATCACAAACGGACTGATCGAAGCGCCTGCCAATCCTGTGATAGCGGCTCCGATGCCGAAGGTAATCGCATAGATCTCCCGGATGTTGACTCCCATCAGCCGCGCTACCTCCTTGTCCATCGAGGTGGCCCTGATAGCCCGTCCGGTTTCAGTACGACCAAGAAAAAACCACAGAGCCGCTATGATGAGGAGCGCCAGACAAAATGTGATTAACCTGGATAAGGGCACGTTAAGCCCCCAAAAGGCCGCGTTCATGCCCGAATAGGCCGTAGTGATCGATCTGAAGTCGTGCGTCCAAAACTTCAAGGCCAGATTGGCCACCATGAGGTGAATCCCGAAGGTCAGGATATAGCTCATTATGTGGGGCTGTTCAATTACGCGATTTATTATGTATTTCTGCAACAAATAACCGAAGACGAACAGAAACACCATAGCAAAGGGAGTAGTCAGATAGGGATCCATATTAAGATATACGAACATCCAATATGAGGTGAAGGCCCCGAGCATTATCAATTCACCGTGGGCCAGATTCACCACGCCCATCACGCCGAAGATCAGGGAAAAACCCGCTGAATAGGCAGCATACACCCCACCCAAAAGCAGGCCGTTTATGATGGCTTGAAGTAATACAGTGTCCATTGCCTAAAATACCACGGTTATCGAAATCGCTTGCAACCAAGCGCTGTTGGCGTCGACCGCACTGCGGACTCTCTTATACCCACCGGGCCGTCACCGTCTTTTCGTCCAAGAAAAGCCTCATGGAGGCCATCCTGCTCTTGGCCCCGCCAAAGAAGGACTTGCGTTTTGAGCCAAGCGGAAAGAAGGCGAAAGGCTGGGGCACGCCGACGTTAATTCCAACGTTTCCCACGTTGACTTCTCGCGCGAACTTTCTGGCATGTCGGCCGCTGTCCGTCACAATGCAGGCCGAATGGCCCAGGTCCGTTTTGGTGTTGATCCACTCGATCACTTGATCGAGATTGTCTGCTCGCATGAGGCCGGCCACCGCGCCGAAAGCCTCTTCCCTCGCGACCTCCATATCCGGGTGGAGATTCTCGAGGATGGTGGGCCCCATGAAGAAGCCACGGGACACTTCCGATCCCAGGGCCCGTCCATCGTGTACCATGGCCGCTCCCTCATTCAACGCGCGTTGGACCCATGCAGCGACCTTGTCCCGACCTGAGGTCGTGCAATACGGGCCCATGTCTGTCGATTCATCCAGTCCGTAACCCAGCTTCATTCTGGCGGCTTCGTCGACGAACTGCCGCTTGAATTCATCGTACACATTGCCTACAAGCACCACGTTGTCCGAACCGAGACAACGCTGACCTGTCATGCCGAAGCATCCCTGGCGCACGTAGGGAACGATCTCCTTGACGTCGACATCAGGCATGATCACCACAGTGTTCTTCCCATTGCCGTTGATAGAGGAATTTTTGCCGAGTTCGCCGCTAAGTTTAAAAAGCTCCCAGCCCGCATGTGACGAGCCGATAAAGCCCAGGCCCTGAATCTCGGCCTGCTGAAGGATGTACTTGTTAATTTCTCGGCCCCCGTGGATCAAGTTAATGGCGCCTTTGGGCCAGCCCACCTCAGAGGCGACTCGAGCAATGTACTCCGCTGCCACGGGATCTTGACGGCTCGGGCTGACCACCACCGAACAGCCCGCGGCCAAAGCATAAGGCACAAAGGAGGACCATGCGTGCATGGGAATGTTTCCCGGCGTGACGATCAGGAAAGCTCCCACGGGTTCCCAGGTCAGCCACATATCAATGCCGTTGGCCAAATTGTCGATGTGCTCGTTTCGGGCTGCCAGACCGTATGCGGCTGAGCACGCTGATTCGATGTTTTCAATCACTCGCCGGACCGAGCCCACGGACTCCTTGATAGTCCTGCCGTGGTCTTGGGTGAGGACGCGAGTCAGCTCGTCAAAACGTTCCTCGAATTTCTGACGCATGTCGAAAAGCATCTTGGCGCGCTCGCGCAGGGCGATTCTCTTCATAGCTTCAAAGCCACTTTGGGCGGCTTCGACCGCCGCCCTGGCTTCTTCTTTGGTAGCTGTTGGAAACTCGGCGATGACTTCTCCGGTGGCTGGATTGACAGTCTCATGGACTTGGGTGGAGGTAGAATCCACCCACTCGCCGCCGATCAACAGTCTGAGTTTTCCATAATGCCGCTTGACTTCAGGTATCAGAGCCATTCATATCTCCTTGTGCGGTCAACCCTTACCGTTCCTTCCAGGGCTTGAACGGATACCTGATCTTGGATTCAGCAAATTCCAAGGGGAAAACATTTTTCAGCTTTCCATCCTGAATCTGAACTGCAACGGGCGGATGCGCCACATTGGCTCCGTCAGGCCCAAAGTGGATTTTTCCGTAAAAAGTGTCGAAGGTCCCGGCATGGAGCTTTTCCATTAAGGCTTGGCGGTCCTTCTTGGAGAGAGGCGGCTTGAGACCCAGTTCCTGGATCACCATCTGCTGCGCTTCTGCCCCGCCGACCGAAGCTGCTTCCACGTAATCCGGGTGCCTCTTGAAACGTTCATAATAAAGCTTGTTGAAATCTTCCGCTAATCCAAAGATCTGGTCTTTGTACGGCATGTTGGGGGTCCATTCGGAAGCCGCTATGACGTACTCCGCATCGCCCTTTAGGTCCTCGATGAACTTGGGAACGGTCGGCCCGTAACTGAACGCGACGGCCTTAGGGCTGAAATCTATCTCCTTCATTGCTTTTATGGTTTTCATAGCAACCAGCAGATGAGATCCAACGAACAACACGTCTGGATTTTTGTTCTTCACTTTCGCAAGCAAGGAATTGTAGTCTTCCAGGGCCATGGGGAAGAGTTCGTAATGAATCACTTCGATGCCGTTTTCAGCACAATATTTCTTGAATCCCTCGCATGCCAGCGAAGTGAACAGAATATCGGCCCCTACGATCGCGGCCGTCTTGGGTTTGGGATCCACCGCCTTAAACATCTCAACGCAGCCCCGAACTTCCTCGGTAGCCTTACCCAAGGTGGAAAAGTAATACTTGAAGCCTCTTTCAAAAAGCTTATTTGAGCTTGC
>JBKQMK010000283.1:0-5313 GCA_052146735.1 Desulfomonilaceae bacterium
CCCTCTGTTGCACGAAATTGTTCACCTGGAGCCAGTATGCGAGTATGCCCATAGCAACAATGAAGAGCACGTGAGCCAGTTGATGCGCATAAAGCCCTTCAGGAGCCGGATGAGATTGGAACGCCCATGCAAGCCCCGGGCTTAAGATTGTGCAGAAAACGATGGATGCGGTTAAGCTTTTCACCCTCGAGCCCTCGGAGTGTCACTATAGGCTTCAATGGATCAGCACGGCCAAGGTCTACCCCTTGCCGCAGAACTTGGCCGCAACATCCCCGGGATGAGGCGCCGAGGAGATCTCTTTATGGAAAATGCGTCGGCGCCTCTTTTCATGGAAAGACTAACACTTGACGGGTGTGAAATTCTAGTCTGGGCTGGTGTCCGTTACCTGCCCGGTGCCAAAAGAACTGACACCCTTGAGGCTCCCCTCGGAAAGAAAAGTCTCATAGTTATAAATTAATCTTTGGACCACAGCTCCAGCCAGACGCTTGTAAAACATCATTCCCATTTCAGGATGGTTTTCAAATATCTTGTTCAGGCTGGCCTTTTCGATCTTGGCCAACTTGCTGGGAACTACGCATTCAGCCGAAGCCACATAAACGGGACGATCGACCATGCCCGTCCAGCCGAAAGCCTCTCCCGGAAGGTTGACGGTGTAGTCTATCTCCGCTTCCGATCCTATGGAAACTCTTACCCGCCCATCCACAAGGATATAAAAGTGATTTGCCGGAGCGCCTGCCTTGAACACGAGCGAGCCTTTTTCGTGCGATTCTTCCACCATGATCTTAGTAATTTCATTCATGGTTTCCTGGCTCTGGTCCTTAAAAAGGTCGGCTTTTTGGATAATCATGGCTTCTCCTTTCTGTTAGGAAGACATGTTTGAAATCCGGCCGGCTCCCACCTTCTCTGCGGCCACGTCGGTTCTTACAATTCTCGTTGAACTTCCCTGTTGTCTTCCCCCCCTTTCCGACTCTCGACTTTCCTCCGTTAACCAATCTTCAAGTCAAGCTCCTGAAATGTCCTTTCACAGCTCATGATCCGATCCTGGACCTCCGGGCGGCTATCTGTGCCCTTGTCTGTAATGGTCATGAGATAAACATATCGAAAAAAGAAGCCATCTCATGTAATTATTGTTACCGGGGGTACTATGAGAGTCAAGCAGCAACTTTGTCGCCACGTAAGTGTTCCGTTACACGTGGCGAAAAGGCATCTAGTTGACCTCGAACACCAGTAGTGCAGGCATCTTGCCGGTCCTTGTATATTGCTTCTGAACCATAGCTTGTAGTTTTTCATGCTTAACAGAGGCATTAGCCTCCACCATCAGGTTATTCGCTGCCGGCTTCTTTCCTTGCCGCCAACAGTATCGGAATGGAAATCAATTGGGCCGCTACGGAAAAGACTATAAGAGCCGGTAGCGAGATGTCGTACAACACCCCCATGAGCACGCTGCCGGCGAACCAAAACAAGCCATAGGCCGTGTTAAATATCCCAAACGCAAAGCCCAGCTTGCTCGTTGGAACCAGCCCTGCAATCGCTGCCTTCATGACCGATGACTGAGCCCCCATGCCCACCCCCCATAAGGCCATGCCCGCAAGCGAAGAATAATATCCGCCCATAAAGACCAGTGGAGCAAAAAAAGATGAGAAAAGGATAGCGACAACTAAAGAGGCAAAGCCGATGCGGTCAAAAATACGGCCGAACCAGAGGGCCGCAACCGCATCAACCCCCATAGCCACTGCATAAAATATCGGAATCGAGCTGTCCGGAACGATAGCCATTTTCTTGAAATGAAAGGCAATGAGCGGGAAGTCGGCGTACGCGGCCGCGACAAACCCCACGGCAACCACGTACACCCAGAACCTTCGGGAAAAGCCCTTGCGCTCCAATCCGGCCGAGGCGCGGCCAAGGTTAGAAGGATTTGGATACAACGTTGCTGCCAGGGCCAAGAGGCTCAAAGCGGCGAGCGCCGGGATCAACAACACTGCGAAGCTGGTTTCATAGCCTCCCTTAAAATGAAGAACTGCCGCAACAACCAGGGGGCCGATGACAGCGCCCGTCTGGTCCAGGGCTTGGTGAAGGCCAAAACCCCATCCGCGGCCAATCTGGTCCGACGCGCAGGAGAGCATTACATCGCGGGCCGGGGTCCTGATCGCTTTGCCCATTCGTTCCGCAACGATGAGGGCTGCTGCAATCGGCCAGTGGCCTGCCAACGCCAGGAGAGGTACTGCCAACAAGTTCATGCAATAGCCGAAAAAGACTATGGTCCAGTATCTTTTTGTTTTGTCGGCAAAGTACCCGGATGCAAGTCTCAAAGCATAGCCTATCAATTCCCCGAATCCCGCGACTATTCCTACTACGGTCGCGCTTGCGCCGAGCACGGCCAAGAAAGGACCGGTTATGCTCCGAGCCCCCTCGTATGTGAAGTCCGAGAACAGGCTCACTACCCCGATCAATACGACAAACTTAATCGCGGTGGATTTTGAAATCTCGCACAATTCTGTTGGGGCGTGTAATCGGACATTCATGACAACATAATTCTCTCCCCGGTATTAAGGTGCAATGTAACGGCACCAGAAAAAACCGTCTACTTGACCACCAGCACAGCGCAAGGAGCGAGGCGAGTCAGAGTCTGGGACGTGCTTCCCCAGACGCGATCGAATATGCGGCTGTGCCCCATGAAGCCGACGATGAGCAGGTCGAAGCCACCGTCTTTGCAAAAAGTTACAATGCTCTCGACCTCGTGGCCCACCACTATGTGCGGCGTGAGCTTGGCTCCGCCGGCTTTTGCCTGTTCCTCGGCCTCTCTGTTCAGCTCCTCAAAAAACGCGTCCTTTTGCCGTTTGACCTCCTCGAATTCCCCAATCGTCGCCACGTACTGGGGTAAGTCTTCCTCTACGGAGATCGAATGTAATTCCGCATCAAAGCAGGCGGCCAGCTCAATCGCCCGCGTCATCGCTTTTCGCGAACCTTCAGAGCCGTCGTACGCTATCAAGATTTTCTTATACATCTTTCTTACCTCCTGGGGCCTGGAGCAGGGTCCATTTGCGCAAAGCGCCATCGGCCTCCTTATGCTCTGGTTGGAAGAACCACTGCGCAATCAGCGTGGGAATCACCGCACTGCCGATGACGACCGTGACGAGAATCGTATACTGTTCCTGTGTGATGATCCCACGGGTATACCCAAATAACGCGGAAATACTACCAAAGGTCAAGCCGGTACTCATTAGAAGTGTTGTATACATCCCGATCTTGCGGGAGAAGCGAAAAGCAGTAGTAAGCGGATAAACCCCTATAAACTTGGCGGCGACTTTCACGGCAAGCAAAATGAGAATCAGACCGAAGCCCGTCACAATCGCGGGCAAGGAGACTATTGTCCCTGCCTTGAGAAAATAGAAGGGTGTTAACAAAGCGAAGGTGGCGGTGCGAAGGTGCCTCACCATCTCACGGTTTTCTTTGAACAACCCCGCCACTACCAGGCCCAACAAGTACGCGGGCAAGACAGCCTCGCTGTTCGAGCGAGTTGCCAGCCAACCCAAACCGAAAAGCATGAAAAAGAGAAGCTTGATTTCAGGCTCGCTCACGTGACCGTTGAACGTCTTGAAAAACCAGCGTGTGAACCAGGGTGTGAGGGCGAGGACTACGGCCGTCACAACCGCGAATATCACGAGCCACATGTCGTAATGGGCAAACAAAATACCCAGCGCAACCACGGTTCCAAGGTCGGTGACGAAACAAGCCGCGAGGATAAGCTTGCCCAATTCCTTCCTGTATAAACCGGTTTCTACCATCACCGCGTAAACGACCGCGACCGAAGTGGTGGACAGGGCGATGCCACAAATCATAGCTGCATCGAGCGTCCAGTTCGCCACGTAGTACGCGTAACCCATTGCCCCCAGAAACGGCAACAAGAAACTTAGGAATCCTATACTGAGACTCTCCTTGCCATATTTGCGAAGGATTTCCGGCTCAATTTCAGCCCCCGCAAGAAAGGTTAATAGAATCGCGCCGAAGCCCGCGAGAAAATTTATCCATTCAACCTTGGGGTCCAGGCCTAGAAAATTCCCACCTAGAACGCCGACACAAATCTCTACCAGTGCCACGGAAATCGCGGTTCGCATCGAGATGACGCTTGCCAAAAGCGCCAGCCCGATCCAAACCGCTGCCGCATACCACGTCTGTTCCATAAAACTCCTCCCTGTCCGTATTGAGACTATCTCAACTAGGTGCCGCTTGCTTAGCGATTTGGGAAATATGTTGCAGGTCCTCGTTCAATACGGCCACTTTCGGATCCAGATATTCAGCCAACCCGTGTGGCAATTGACCGTATCGTCGAAGATGGTCGCTCTCAAGTTCCACCACAGAGACCCATAGAACAGCACAGGACCCTGCGATCATCTTGTCAACTCTATGGACTGCCCCCTCAAGATTTAGCGTGTCCCTGATTTCTTTGAGCATCACGCGCATCTTTGCCACGCGTTGCGCTATCAGTTGTCGCTGAACAGCCGAGAGGGTGTTTCGGACCTCATAGAGCACGGACGTGACTTCGTGCCCCCTCGCCCACTGCTCGAACTCGCATAGACCTTCGTCAAGGAGCGACAGTGTCGTAGAAATTCCACGAATATGATTATCACTCATCGGTACAAACTCCCGTAAGGATGATTCACCCATTTCCGTCCATACAATCTGAGATCCTACAGTAGATAAGAAGATCTACCCCAAGAAATGCGTTGGTGATAGTACTTTTTCCGGTCCCTGGAGGGCTTAAGACAGCGAGTCGAAATCGATCTTTTTCAACAAGCCGCTCTAGAACCAGCAGTCGCTTGTATTCTTTGGCGAATTGCGGACCAAGAGCACCAACATCTTGTATGGCAACGCTGAGAAACGGGCGTAAGTCAGATGATACCTCGGACGTGTTTTCGGGCAGGAATCTATTCAGTGAAGGCATCTGTGAAGTCCCCATAGTAGACCTCATGTTCTTCTCCGCCGTTCATCAGGATCGTGCAGCGATCCAGTCTTTCGACGGATCAAGCTGAATGGCTGAAACTAAAAAACCCACCTTGCAGTGGGTTATGCATCAACGGCTCTCCCACCGCAATCGTCCAGCGGCAGGAGTCATCAGCCTATCAGGCGTTCTGGGGGGACTCCATCCCCTCACGTCTTCTTGTTCTTTTTTAATCGTCTCTTCCTGCAACTATAGTTTCGCGCTTCTTGTATGGTCGATTCCGCGCGTATGGCGCGTTTGCTTGATTTTTGGCGACGAATTGATATCACGGGCCTTCGCAGAAATTCCGAGGGAGAAATGACTTCTTCGGGCAG
>JBKQMK010000284.1:0-8079 GCA_052146735.1 Desulfomonilaceae bacterium
CCCGATATTTCACATACTTATATAGTTATTCAACTCATACGATTAATCAGCGAAAAAACATCCATTAGATCTGAGTTGAGAGCGTTGGCGAGGCAGACGGACAAACCCGCTCCCGCCAACGCCGCGAGTGCTGTTTGCTCGACGAGCGGGGGATACAGCGACCAGTGCCCACTGCGAAGATTAGAGATCCCCACCATTGTCCGGACCGGCTCCTGAAAGATCGCACCGCTAGCCATAAGGCGAACGGTCTTGACACATTCTGAAATGCGATAAAATGCCTCGTCCCAACTCAGGTTCGGCAAGACAGGATCAAAAATCAGATCCTCCTCCTTGACGCCGCCAGCCAGAGCACGCTCGCGCAGCTCCAGTGCAAAGGCTATTTTCTCCTCGTGGGTACGGGGTGTGATTGACTTCTCGTCCATCAGCAGGAGCACCAAACCGGTTCCGTGATGGGCCGCAAGGGGTAAGATTTCATTCAGTTTTTCATGTTCCAAAGAAAGGGCGTTGAGCACGGGGCTCTGTCTGCACGCATGAATGCCTCTTTCCAAGATCCTTGCTTTGGGACTGTCCAGAATCAAGCGAGCGGAAGTCAATTCCTGTACTGCTTCGACCAGGAACTCCATGCGGTCTTCGTTGCGCCTGGACAGGTAACCCGGATTTATGTCGATAAGAGTTGCTCCTCGTTTCTCGCACTGGCGCGCGAGATCTTGGATTGGAGCCGGATTCAAGGCCCGCATCGCCTCAGCGACGATTCTGTTCAACCCCTGTATATTGTCGGCAGCGAGCAACAACAGATTGTATCCTCACTCATGGATGGTCGGCTCACGCGGGACCCCTCCAGGTCTTGCACGAGACTGATCTTTGCTCCGGGCACAAATGTGAAAGGAAACCTCTTGCTTAAGCGGAGGCTATGATATCACGCTGCTCATGTGGGTGGTAGATGTATTCCGTGACGTCACAGGGCGTTAGGGGCGTAGGGGGCAGACCGCAAGGGCGTTGAACCCGCTTCAATAGATTGCCCATCCTTGTCTCCGCCCGAAGACGGTGATATCCTATCGAGAAATGGTAGACCCCCTCGCCAAGCCGCCCCATTGCTCCCGAGAAGAACTCATGAATGCCCCGAGAGCAAGAGTTATGGCACAGACAGACCGGGAGGAGACCGTGGACACGATTATCTGCCCTTCTACACCACCACCTGAAGCCGATGCCCAAAAGGTCAAACAGAGCCGGGGCGGCCACAGCCACGGTAGAGACAGTTCCGGCGTAAATGGAGGCGCTTCGGAAGCCTCCGAAGAACTCCAGGAGGGCTGGGAAGAACGAGAGGCCAGATACCGACAAATTGTGGAAGATCAAACAGATCCAGTCGCCAGGTTCCGGCCCGACGGGAACCTGACCTTCGTCAACAGAGCGTACTGCCGATTCTTCAACAAAACCGAGGGAGAGTTAATCGGCACAGGCTTTTTCGACTGCATGACCGACGAGCAGGCACTGGAAGTGCGAAACCGGATGACGTTGCTGAAACCGACCCAGTCCACATTTAAGCGTGAGCTTGAGATCGCCGTACCTCCCGCGCAATTCCGATGGGTAAACTGGACTTTCCAGGGAATATTCGACGCTGAGAGAAAGCTCCTCGAGATTCAATCGGTGGCGCGCGACGTCACGGACCGCAAACGAGCAGAAATAGCGCTTAAGAAGAGCGAAGCCCGGTATTCCAATCTGATAAAAGCTATCCCGGATGGAGTGGTCGCGTATGACCCCCAAGGAAACGCCACTTACGCAAACGATGGGTTTGTCCAGCTTTATGGGTGGTCTCAAGAAGAAGTCCTGGGCCGATCCATAGGCTTCGTCCCCCCCGAGGAGGAGCAAAGAACCCTGGCCGCCTGGCAAAAGACATTCCAAGGCGAAAAAGTGCTCCTTGAAACCAAACGAATGACCAAAGAGGGGAAAATCATTGATATCCAGCTCAGGACCGCGATTTTGCGCGACCGGGAAGGCAATATAAGTGAGAGCATTGTTATTCACCGGGACATCACCGAGCGCAAGAGAGCCCAAGAGGCGCTGCAGAAAGCTTACGACGAACTTGAACGTCGAGTGAAAGAGCGCACCGCGGAACTGGCCGAAATAAACGAGCAACTAAGATGTGAAATTGCCGAACGGAAGCATGTTGAAGAAAGGCTAAGAGAGAGTGAATCGCGCCACAGAATGCTGGTTGAGAATGCTCCGTTAGGGATAATCTGGTGCGATTTGCAGGGCCGAGTCATTCAAGTAAATTCGAATCTCTTGACCATATTGGGTTCGCCATCACCTGAGAAGACCAAAGCCATCAACGTGCTCACGTACCCCCCGCTAGTCGAAGCGGGAGTCTCCGACGAAATCCGTCGCTGCATGAAATCCGGGCCTCGGGTTTTCGAGTGTCCCTATACCAGCCAATGGGGGAAGTCTACCTGGTTGCGATTGCACATGGTTCCCACGAGGGATAATCTCGGCCACATAGATGGGGTTCAGGCCATCGTGGAAGACATAACCGACCGCAGGGAAGCCGAAACCGCTCTCAGCGAGAGTGAGGAGCGGTTCCGAGCAGTGTTCGAGACCGCCCAGGATTTGATCTTTCTTAAGAATCGGGACCTGGCTTACACTCACGTGAACCCTGCCTTCCTCAAATCGTTCGACCTGGAGGAATCTCAAGTCATAGGAAAAACCGCCGGTCAAATCTTCAGTCCCCAGGAGGCCAACTATGTCACTGACCTCGAAGGGCGTGTCCTCGGCGGACAGGTCATGGAGGCGACCTACAATTTGACAACGCATGGATTCCCCAGGACCTTTCAATGTGTTAGGGTTCCGATGCGAAACTCGTCAGGAGAAACGAGCGGCATCTGTGGTATTGCCCGCGACGTTACCGAGCGGAAAGCCTTGGAACTGCGGTTTCCGCGCTCGGCAGGGCGATACACGTCCACACTCATGGAGGCTACTCTGGAGCAAGTTCGGCTCGCGGCCCAGAGTGAGAGCATAGTACTTTTGCTGGGAGAGAGCGGCAGCGGAAAGGACTACTTGGCCAAGTATCTCCACGAGCACTCCAGGCGCACAGGTGGACCGTTTTTCGCGATTAATTGTGCGGCCCTCGCTGCCTCAATTGCTGAGTCCGAGCTATTTGGCCATGAGCCGGGTTCTTTCACAGGGTCACGCGGCAGAAAGCGCGGATTGCTCGAGATGGCAGAAGGCGGAACACTCCTTCTCAACGAGGTCGGCGAGCTTTCGCAGGAGCTTCAGGCCAAGCTGCTCACATTTCTGGACACTCAATCGTTCACTCGCGTAGGCGGCGAGAAGACCGTGCAGGTCAACGCCCGTATAGTCGGGGCCACCAATCGAGAGTTGGAACGGGAAGTGGAACAGGGCAGGTTTAGAGAAGATTTGTACTATCGACTTAACGTTTTTGTGATCCGTGTACCTCCTCTGCGAGAGAGGAAAGACGACATCCCGTTCCTGGCCCGAGATTTGCTCGAGAACCTCTCCATAAAACTGGGGCGATCAGTCCCCCCGGTTCTGGATATTTCCGCCCTGGACGCTCTTTCCCGGTATGAGTGGCCCGGCAACGTCAGAGAACTTAGGAACGTGCTTGAAAGAGCCCTCATTTTGTGTCCCGGCCACGCAATCAAGGCGGACGACATCAGCATTCCGAGAAGAAAGGCCGATGAGCTCAGTGATGCAAAGGAGATTCCCGTCTCTGCCACTGTCTCGGGCCGGAACAACCTGAACGAAGCGCTGGAAATGGCCAAGCGGCAGATGATAGTCGGAGCGCTCAGGCGCTGCAGCGGCAACGTTTCCGCAGCGGCCCGAGTTCTTGGGGTAAGTCGAGACGCACTCAGACACCACATGAAGATGCTTGAACTCGAACGGCGGCAGCCCCCCAGGCGTGACTGAAGCAAATGGGTGTATCGCCACCACCATAACTAGCTGATTCGTATTGTTTTGACACGGTCCAGACTTATTGTGTGGGGGTATTCCCACCACTCGTAAACCTTCCGTGCTCTATAATTCCGAGAGTCCAAAGCTTACGCCATGGCCAATAACATCGCAATATCATTACCTATTATTCACGCCTTTGCAGGGCGTCACTCATTGGCACTCAGATTGCAGTACCCCAAACACTCCTTTTGTAAAGGGGGCGTCGGGTGTGGTGCAACCGCTGAGGCTGATGATTCGGGCGATGGGACAGCCACGAATGTCAGTGGCGGAGGAATTCCTCCATCCTCAGACTGCACCATGCCTTCTCGCATGCAGAGGTCACCCTCGATTAGGGGTGACCCAGCCGTTTAGAGAGATTCCCAGACAAAGGACATTCCAGCGCGCAACAATAAAGCAAATCCACACACATTCTGGAGGACGATGATGAAATACGAAGAGGCTTTTAGGGAATCCTTGGAGAATCCGGAAGCTTTCTGGGCACGAGCTGCCGAGGAAATCGATTGGGACAAGAAATGGGATCGAGTGCTGGACCAGTCCAATTCGCCTTTTCTGAAATGGTTTCCAGGCGCAATGATGAACACTTGCTTCAATGCGGTCGATCGTCATGTTCTGCGCGGCAAAGGAGATCAGACTGCCGTCATTTACGACAGCCCGGTCACCAATACGATCCAAAAAATTACCTATTCGGAACTGAAGGATAGAGTCTCTAAAACAGCAGGGTTCCTGAAGGGCTTAGGTGTCGCGAAAGGTGACAGGGTATTGATTTACATGCCCATGATTCCCGAAGCCGTGGTAGGAATGCTGGCATGTGCTCGATTGGGTGCAATTCACTCAGTGGTATTCGGAGGCTTTGCGCCGAAGGAACTGGCGGTACGAATCGATGACGCATCCCCTAAAGTGATTCTGTCTGCATCATGTGGAATTGAGGTTCAAAGGGTTATCCCGTACAAGCCGTTGCTCGATGAGGCAATCGAAATAGCGGGGCCGAAACCGGAAAAATGCGTCATCTACCAGCGCCCTCAGGCCAAAGCGGAGTTGAAGCCTGGCAGAGATCTTGATTGGACCGAGTTGGAATCCAATGCAGAGCCTGCAGATTGTGTTTCCGTTGCTGCTACCGATCCTCTCTATATACTCTATACGTCCGGCACGACCGCAGTACCCAAAGGAGTTGTCAGGGACAATGGCGGTCATGCGGTGGCGCTCCTGTGGAGCATGAGGCACATCTACAATATCAACCCCGGTGACGTATACTGGGCCGCTTCTGACGTCGGTTGGGTAGTAGGTCATTCATACATTGTGTACGCACCATTGTTCGCCGGGGCAACGACTATTGTCTACGAAGGAAAACCGGTGGGCACTCCCGATCCAGGACAATTCTGGCGAGTCATTTCCCAGCACGGCGTCAAAGCCCTCTTCACCGCGCCTACTGCTATAAGAGCAATAAAGAGAGAAGATCCGAACGGAGAATATCTCAAGAACTATGATATCTCCAGGTTTGACACGCTGTTCCTTGCCGGTGAAAGGCTCGACCCGGACACGTATCAATGGGGCACTCAACTGCTTCAGCGGCCTGTGATAGATCACTGGTGGCAAACCGAAACCGCATGGGCTATCTGCGGAAACTTCCGAGGTCTGGAGTTCTTTCCCATAAAACCTGGTTCGGCGACTAGACCCATGCCTGGATACAACTTAAAGGTTTTGGACCCCATCAGCGCCAAGGAACTGGGGCCCAGCGAGATGGGCGTCCTCGCGGTAAAACTGCCGCTCCCGCCTGGGAACCTGCCAACCTTATGGAAGAACGACAAGAGGTTTGTCGAGTCTTACATGGCTGCATTTCCCGGTTACTACATCACCGGAGACGGTGGGTATGTCGACGGCGACGGTTACGTATTCGTTATGGGACGCACTGATGATGTTATAAACGTCGCGGGTCACAGGCTCTCCACCGGAGGTATGGAGGAGGTCCTGTCGAACCATCCGGACGTTGCGGAGTGCGCTGTGATCGGGGCTGCTGACGATCTCAAGGGTCAGCTTCCCGTCGGTTTCGTGGTGCTCAAAGCAGGAGTTAATCGACCGAAAGATGATATCATTAGCGAGTTGGTCCAAATGGTTCGCAAGGACATAGGCGCAGTCGCTTCTTTCAAGAAAGCCGTAGTAGTCAACCGGCTGCCGAAAACGAGGTCAGGCAAAGTGTTGCGTGGCACTATGCGAAAGATCGCCGATTCGGAATCCTACAGTGTCCCGGCTACGATAGATGACCCTGCGAGTCTCGGCGAAATCGAACAATTTTTGAGGCAAATAGGATACGCGCAAAAAAAACCTGATTAATCGAGATCACGGTTTCATTGGGGGAGGGCCGCAATAAACGGCAGTACAGGGACCTTCCGTCCCAGGGCGCCAGAGGGCGATTTTCTCCTTCTGGCGCCTAATTCAGTTCACTACCGAGATCATCAGACCAGATGACTTCAGGTCACAAGACAATACTTGGAGGTATGAATGAGTTCCGAAAAAGCGGACCAGAAACACGTAAAGGTCTTCGATATTACTCTCAGGGACGGTTCTCAGAGCAAAGTAGCTACACGGATCAAACTTGAGGATCTACTCAAGGTGGCGAGAAAACTCGGGGACACCGGAATCTACGGCGCCGAGACCTGGGGCGGAGCGACGTTTGACGTTTGTGTGCGCTATCTCCGTGAAGACCCGTGGGAGCGGGCCCGTATGCTCAAAGCAGCCATGCCTGGTGTGAAAAGTATGATGTTGATCCGAGGGCAAAATCTGGTCGCATATTCTAACTTTTCAGATGATATTGTCGTGAAGTTCGTTGAAGCCTCGGCTCGTAACGGAATAGACGTGTTTCGGATCTTTGACGCCCTGGATGATGTGAGAAACCATGAGACTGTTGTGAAGGCCGTGAGAAACGTGGGCAAAATTGCCGAGGGAGCAGTTTGTTTCACCATAAGCCCGGTGCATACTGTTGAGAAGTTCGTTTCCAAGGCTCGTCAATTGGAAGATATGGGTGTTGACCAGATTTGCATCAAGGATATGGCTGGTTTAGTGGATCCCGATACTACCTATAGACTTGTTTCCAGCCTGAAGAAGGCGGTGGCTGTTCCCATTCATCTCCATACCCACGACAATTGCGGACTGGGAATGATGTCCGTTTTGAAGGCCGTTGAGGCGGGATGCGACATGATCGATTCGGTGCTCAGCCCTTTTTCGGGCGGCACTGGTCATCCCTGCACCGAATCCCTGGTTTATGCTCTACACCGTCTTGGATACCAGACTGGTTGCGATTTGGCGAGGCTTACTGAGGCAGCCGAAGAAGCCAAGGCCGTCAGGGCTGCGTACGGCGAGTTCGAAGCACCGTATAGTGGTGTGGACTGCAAGATGCTGGTGACTCAAATCCCGGGCGGAGTCATGTCCAACCTCAGTAGTCAACTCAGGATTCAGAACGCCCTGGATAGGCTGAACGAGATCGTTGACGAGATACCGAGGGTGCGGGAAGACTTAGGTTGGATACCTCTGGTAACCCCCACGTCCCAAATCGTTGTTTCCCAGTCAACGTTCAACGTCTTGCTCGGAAGATACAAGATAATCGCCAACCATACAGCCAACCTCCTGAAGGGACTTTATGGCGAGACGCCGGCGCCAGTAAACAAGGAGCTGCAAGACAGAGTGCTCAAGGGCGAGAAGCCTGTGACCGCACGTCCAGCGGAACTGATTCCGCCCATGTGGCCCGAGCTGAAAGAGAAGTTTCCTGCCCTGACAGCAGAAGAAATCCTCATTCACGCCATCTTTCCCCATGAGGCCCCAGGGTATTTCGAGGAAAAGTCGAGGAACCGGGATGCAGCTTAGAGATTAGATGCCGGTTCTTCTTGGCCGTCGCAATCGGGAGCGGCACCATCAAAAAAATCAAGGCCAAGGTCGGCGAATCCTTGCCGTTCATGGGCATGGTAATGTCCGTCATATCCCCTGACCTCCTGAAATGGGATTTTTTATCCTTGTATAGTACGTGGAAGAGGGGCCGCGGAAAGGTGGAGGGTTCAGGTCCTACCGCCACGGCTCCTTGATAGTCTGCTGTTTTTCGGCTTATTTCTTGAGATGTGTCCGGATGTA
>JBKQMK010000285.1:0-7188 GCA_052146735.1 Desulfomonilaceae bacterium
ACTATATAGCCAATTCCGATTTCCACGAGGAAAATCATCTGTTTTCTTGGAAATCCATGATCAAGTCGGAGAGGAATTGCGAGGCAATCAAGGACGCAATACGTCGTAACAAAGACATAGCGCTCTATCTTTACCGAGGCCGCACATAGGTTTTGTATGCGGAATTCCACAAGGTAGCTTGCGGTAGTCCATTGCCGTTACCATCTATCGAGGCGAATTTCGACAAAACCCTACATTCTGCGGCTACGTATCAGAAACAATGTTGAGCATGTAAATCATTCTGGTGAACGATGACACTCTTGACTTCAGAAAGCTGCAACAGGCCGGAGAATCATCGTGCGAGACCTTATGGTGCGGGACATGTATCCAGTTAAGCGGCCCTATATGGAGGCAATGAATGCCGGTAAACTCTGTGACGGGAAAACTTTTCGGCCTGATTCATGGAAACAACCTGATCTACAATACCTGCTGGGAGGATCCGCGGATCGATCGGGTCGCCTTGGGCCTGACACCTCAAGACAGAGTAATGGTCATAACCTCCGCGGGCTGCAATGCCCTCGATTATGTGCTGGAGAACCCTGAGCGCATCTATTCCGTCGATATGAACCCCAGACAGAATTTCCTGCTTGAATTCAAGATTGCAGGCATTCGATCCCTATCATTAGATGATTTTTTCTCACTGTTCGGCAACGGCTATTCACCCTGGTCCAAAGAGATCTACCAAGACACGCTTCGCAAGCAACTGTCACCAGATGCGCAGAAATTCTGGGACAAGAAAATCTCTTATTTCTCGGGCAAGGGCTGGCGATCGTCGTTTTATTTTCGCGGTGCTGCCGGATTAGTGGCTCGAGCAGCTAACTATTACATTGACCATGTTGCCAGGGTGCGAAACCACATCGAAGAGATCCTGGAAGCGCCCTCTCTGGATGCACAGCAATGGATCTATGAGACCCAGCTCAAGAAAAGATTCTTCTCTCCCTTTATGCGCCACCTTGTCAAGAGTAACCTGGTGTTGTTCCCTCTAGGTATTCCGCCCCAACAGAAGGACATACTAAATAGGACATACAGCGGAGGAGTAGAAAAGCGGCTTGAAGATTGTCTTGATTATGTGTTTGCACGGCTTCCGCTCGCTGACAACTATTTTTGGCAGGTATACCTCAACGGAAAATACTCAAGAGATTGCTGTCCCGAGTATCTCAAACCGGACAATTTCAACCGCCTCAAGCAGGGACTCGTTGAGAAGATTCAGTGCTTTAACGGTTCGGTATCGGATTTTCTTGCACAGCATGAAGGGCGCATCTCGCGTTTTGTCTTGTTGGACCACATGGACTGGCTTGCCGCGAATTGTCGAGAAGAGCTTAGTCTAGAATGGCAATGGCTGGTGCGTCGCGCTGATCGGTCTGCCCGAGTTATCTGGAGGAGTGCTGCCCTTGAAACTGATTTCATCAATCCCATCGAAGTGCAGGTTGACGACAAAACGATGCTTCTCAAAGAACTATTATCATATCAGATTGAACGAGCCAAAGATCTGCACGAACTGGATCGAGTTCACATGTACAGCAGTTTCTATATTGCCGATCTGTTTCACGTGTGACAAGATGTGATAGTTCACCGGGATTGAGACGGCCTTGCGCCCGGCGAGGTTAGAAGGGACGCTTGACGCGGGATGAATCTACTGGCGTTGTGTCTCAGCAAAGACTATGCATCACGTCTTCACTCAGTTCGTAGGGCGGGCCGTGCCCGCCATGTTGCGAATTCCCGTGGCAAGCACAGCCCGCCCTACGGGTGTATACTGATCATGAAGACACTATACTAGGAGCCTGTCGCTCAACCTCGCACATTGACACAACCGTGTTACGCTGTCCCAGGGAACCGTGACAGCAAGATCCGCAGAGGAAAGATGTTCGGAGAGACCGCATGGGCCCAGTAAACTCAGAGTCCAAGTTAAGAAAATTGGCAGAGGACCTGGAGACGCTGTATCATCTGGTTTTTAAACGTATGCACGGCGTCACGCTTCAAGATCGCCTCAACAGTTTCTACAGTGGCCAAGAATCCCATTACGATGATTTTCGTCAACGACTCCTTTCCGGCAGAGCCGACCTCTTCCATCTAGTTCCGATAAATCCGGGGAATATCTGGGTGGACATGGGAGGTGGAACGGGCGCCAATTTTGAAGCGTTAGGTCCCCAAATGGCCCTGTTGAAAAAGGCCTACGTGGTCGACATGTGTGAACCTCTACTATCAGTGGCGCAAGACAGGAAAAGGCGCAACGGATGGAACAACATGGAAGTAGTCCACACGGATGCTCTGAGCTTTACGATGCCAAAAAATGAACAGGCCGATGTGGTCACTTTTTCTTACTCTCTCACCATGATTCCAGAGTGGTATGCAGCAATTGATCACGCCGTGGAGATACTGAAGCCTGGAGGATATGGAGCGATATGCGACTTTTTCATTGGGCATCCATTCCGTATAACGGAAAGGCAGCAGCCTCATAGCTGGGCTAATCGTGCCTTTTGGCGCATGTGGTTTGAAGTCGATGGTGTGTTTGCCAGCAGTGATCACGTGCCGTATTTGACCCGTCGGTTTCAAGTTCAGCATTATAGTCAACATCGAGCCAAGTTGCCCTATCTTCCTTTCGTCTCGGCCCCTTATTACTTATTTCTGGGAACTAAGCCGGAATAATTCAGCGTAAGTTATATGGAGTTTCGGGCACATCGTACTCGCTTACGTCCTGGGCCGCTTATAAAACGAATCTCGCGAAACATAAGGGATTCCCAATGGGAGATCCTGCTCACAGGTTTGTTGTGTTAATCTCAGAGCAATCATTTTGAACAGCGATAAATCGATGACCTTCAGTCACGGGGAGACAGAAATATGGTTCTCCAGCCCAAAACAACAAATCCTTGAGAGGAGCAAGTTCTCGAGGATCAATGAAATTAACCTGGGCAAAATGAAAACAAGGGCAAAATTCTTTCGCCCTTGAGACGGGTGAATTACTCGGAGGGAAGTTCCCTGGTGTTCTTGCGATGTTGTGGTGGGCACTTCGGGACTCGAACTCAAAGGCCATCCACGGCTGTGGCTTCACGGGCCATCTCGACGACCTCATTCAAAACAACATAGGTCAAGCTCAAAACTGGCCGGACATGGCGTCCGGGAGCATCCCAGCAGGTTGATCAAGACTTCTGCCTTTTAATAATCATCTCCGAAAGAGGCATTCTCAAGGATTTGACAGAGCCTATCGCCGCCCACCCGACGGCTATGTGGAGGGCTTGCTTGATGTGGTCGGGCAAACCATACTTCTTCCCGAAGTTTTTGGCCGTTTTTTCAGTGCATGATAACCAGACCGCTCCCAATCCCAGAGCGTGCGCCATTAAGCACATGTGGTCGGCAGCCGCGGCGCAGTCATATAAAACATTGTGTGGCACCAATTTGTCGTGGCCGACAGTAGGATATACTCGAGCATCGTACCACACGACAATCAGAACGCATTGATCCATCGGCGTGGGAATATCGCTCCAGACCATTTTGGCCTCGCGAGAATCCCTGATTACGGCAAAGCGGACAATATCCAGATTGCATCCGGTAGGTGCGGCACGGCCCGCCTCAAGGATCTTCTCGATCATTTCTTCGGGCACGGGTTTCGGCAGCCAGTCCCTGACCGAGCGACGCTCCCAGATCAAACTACGCACCACGTCCATTTGATTATCAGTGAATGGAACCGGCAAAGCTTCTTCCAATTCAACCTTCTCGCCGGCCCTCATTTCCGCAGCGAGGTCAATGTACTTCTTGCACCAGAGTAGGTCCTCATCTTCGGCGCTGAATCCGCGCTCCGTCCAGATATCCATTATTAATTCGGCCTGCCGACCAAACTTGTCAGGCATCTTTTTTCGTCCAAGCATAATAGGGTAAATTTCTACCTCAATTGTGTGATGAACCCGCTCCCTAAGCAAGGCCCTCAGACAAACAGGCTCCATTTTCATCAAATCTTCCCTGGTGTACGGCTCTCCTCCTATCCTGAAAACCGTTATTCCATCAAGTTCGCCCATCATAATCCCTCCATCGTTGGGCCAGCTTCTTGAAGAACCTCTATTCAATCGCGATTCGGAAGTCACAATGGTCGTATCCTTCCATAATCGTCTTGGTCCGACGCAGAGTCATCCTCGGATTAAAGCCTGCGAGAAGTTCGAAATCCCTGCTGCAAGAAAGGATGACACCCAGGTCGGCCATCCCCAGTTCCTTGTACATTTCGGCGTACCGGCACCGTTTGATATTGAACTCAAATCTTGTCTCAGACAGCTCCAATTGCTCCATTTCGTAGGCTCCCCCTTCGCCCCAGGCGCTGAAGCCTTTGGCAAAACAGGCGATGCTGTTGCAGCCCATCTGTTTTGCTAGTTGCACGCCGCTCTCTAACGCTAGGGATTTGATTACGGTTCTGACCATCGCGAGGGCTCTATCTAGCCCTACTTCTTCAATAAAGGCTGTGATCAAAGGTCCGGTTATCCTGGCTTCAATTTCACGTCTCTTTAGAATATCGATCCGACTGAGATCCGCTCCCATCGTTTGAGCTCCCTTTTTGATGAATTGCCTAGCAAGCCAAGCAGCTTATTCAAATAGTCTCCAATATCTATTGGTTAACCGTGAGTCCATCTTACCGGTGAAATGGGCTGGTACCAGAAATTCTCCGGGCATGCTGAAGCAAGGAGAAAAGCCGACCTGAGCGAGATCTTTCAATCATTGGTTTCCAGAGGCGGTGACTAACTGAACCGGGGAATTAAAAATTTTGAACAAAGGTCTCCCTGCGTGATGTGCCCCAAGCTGTCCTAGGAGAGCGACCGGCAGGGCCTGATGACATACAGCCCGCCGGCCGTTCATTTCATACGGCCTACGGAGCGCATTAGGTATCCAGCACGGAATAGCGACCGTATGGCACGAAGAGCACGCGCGCGTCAGACCCGTGCCGTTCAAGCGCTTCGTCGAAAGCTGCCTGAAGAGAAGCCTTGGCGTTCAGCCCCACCGACCGGCTTAACTCCAAGTTTTCTTCTCTAGTAACAATCATTACATCCTTGCGGGTCATTACCTCATATATCTTCCACCAGATGCATCCGGCCCACAACTCTCTGTCCTTGGCGTAAAACGCCTTTAGTGCCTTGGCATTATTTTCGGATGAGGGGGGCATATAAGCCTGGAGTAAATCCATGAGAGCAAATCCAGGCCAGTCCCCATAGCCTGGGCACGGAGTAGCCTGTATGATGGTGCCACCATCTCTGCAGACAGGATCGCAATTAACGATTGCCCAACCCGTATGGAAAAATAGATGATCTGTAGGCGCACTGGATCCTGTGATCACAATGTCCGCAGGTGCTCCGGTAAACTCTGCAGCATTGAACCGGTAAATCTTTTCATACGCTCTTATTGCGGACTTATGCGCCTGAACGAAATCGCCTGCCGTCACATAAGTCACATCGAATCGGTTGCTGACAATTACGTGAATACCGAGGTCAATGCCGACAATTTGAGCCGCTTCATACTTGTCGTGTTGCATGTGGCAATCATTGTTGCCAGGACGACAATCATTGGACAACGAAAACATATGATTCATTTCAATTGTTTCATCACTCGTCACGGCGGGGATAATCATACCTGAGCCCCCGTACCCCCAGAGGGTCGCCTGCGTCGTGGATATCGATATCTTGACGTCCGCCTCTGCCACTGCCCTGAGCACAAAAAGCGGCACACCCCGCGTGGTGGTGCCTACATAGACGTAATCTTCGGGCCGGCTCACGTCGTTGCATATTACAGGAATACCACTGGCGACCACTTCTTTGCCCAGCTTTTGTTCTATCTCGTTAGGGCTCAGAGGAGGGACTTTGCCATTCCCGATGACAATCGATGGCTCCGCTCCGGCAGTCCGAATTGTCTCTAACAAGGGTGGCAGGATCAAATGAGCTGGTGCCGCTCGAAACTGGTTTTCCGTAATGATCACCACTCTTGCTCCTGCCCTCAGCAATTTCGAGAGAGGTTTGCCCTCTATTGGGTGTTCCACGGCGTAAGCCGCAGCCGCAGTCACGTCAGGCAACTTCGCCGGCTCAGTTGGAACAAAGCTGTGTACCAGATTGCGATCGGGTACTTCGAGATCCAAATACACTCCGGTCTCTTCAGCCGTGTCGAACGGAACTCTTATTTTGGACATTGGCAACCTCCTGCAGTTTGTAGAAACTCGAGAAGTCGATGATTCTAGTGTGACGTACTGGAACCTAATTGAAAACAAAAAAGAAACCAATATGCGCCTGCTTAGCATCTTTTTGGATTCATAGGAATTGGGGGGACATGGGGCATTTGTGTGACACAATACCCATTTATTGTTGCCGTGCCGGGTTCCGTCTTGTGCCATGGCTTTTTCGCTGCTGTCTCGCTGGGAGACCGCAATCTTAGAGCCGACGGCTTGACTTCCATGTTTAGACCATCCCTTACTCTATGCTAACTTAGAAACTGGACCGGTTTTTTGGGAGATGGCCACTCTTGACGATGTGACCCTGGATGACGCATACTTTGGACGACAAGAAGCTATATTGGAGCTCCGCAAAATTCCAAAACAAAAAGGAGTCATGTGCCGCAGGGACTTAAGAGGATGAGAATGGACAGGTAGTTTCGGGTGGTTTATGGTCCTCAGATGGTGTATATAGCGTTTGGAAGACAATGTAGGCCAGGAGACGGTCTGGTGTGGATAAGGGTGTAGAACGGTAAGACAGTTGCAGTTTCCACTGAATTGCCGAACCAGGAAGTAGTGTGTGAGGGAAAGGAACATGAACATCAAAGCAGGCTTGGTTTTAGCTCCACTGCTTGTGGTGGCACTCCAGGTGACTGATGCCGCAGGTGACCAAAAGTTGTGTGACATGCTAGCTGAATGGGCTGCCAGCGTAAGTCAGAGCGGAGCTTCTATCAGAGATGATGATGTAAGGCAAAGGTTACGAATGGATATTGAAAATAAACTCAGCACAAATAATGTTCAAAATTTTCCGCAGGAAGCAGAAAAAGTAAACAAGATAAAAACAGCCGCGCATGTGTTACTCGCAGAAAGGAGCGAATATTATACTATTGCTTTTAGATTCGGTGCTGATTTGGCGAAGGGGTCGCTGGAAAGAGCCCTAGAGGCTGAAAGCGTATTGTTAGGATCGTGCGGAGGCG
>JBKQMK010000286.1:0-25267 GCA_052146735.1 Desulfomonilaceae bacterium
TGAATCTCATCATCTCGCACTGGCTGGAGTGTACGGTTAACCCAACCGCTGGGAGGGAAAAATTCTACCCCGAACTCTGGCTCGATACGCCCAAACTTCAAAGGAAGCTGGAGCGATTCAAGGAAAAGGCGGAAGGATTGCCGCAGATCTGATGGATTGCACCGACGTACGGATGGTGAAGCGGGTTTGCCAAAGGCCACTATTACATCTTTGGAAAAGAGGAAAAGCTTCTGATCGGAATATCCACAATGATATCAATGACCGGTAAGACTGCATTGGTCACAGGAGCCTCCCGAGGCCTAGGACGAGCCATCGCTCTGGCTTTGGGCAGCGCCGGAGCAAACGTCGTGGTGACTGACATTCTCATAGAGGACGACAATCAAGATCCCGCCCAATGGGCCGATTATAGTCTCTTGGCCAACCATTTCACGCAGTCGGGAGCCGTCCACACTGCTTCGACGGCTGAAGAGATTCGAGGACACAAGGTTGGCAGTCTGGCTTTGAAATTGGATGTACGCGATGCTGCAGAAGCCCAATCGGTAGTCGCTCGCGCACGAGATGAATTCGGTGGGATCGACATTTTAGTGAACAATGCAGCCATCATGGAAAATTTCGGCAGACTGGAGTGTCAAAGTCTCCAACTGTGGGAACGGGACCTCAAGGTGAACCTGTCCGGAGCCTTCATTTGTGCCCAGGCAGTCTGGCCCGGAATGGTGGAAAGGGGCTGGGGTCGGATAATCAATATGTCATCCATTGCCGGTTTGATGGGTGCCTATGCGCATCCCAGTTACGGCGCTTCGAAAGCAGCTTTGATCGGTCTCACCAAGTCATTAGCCCTGGAAGGGGCTCGCCACGGTATTACCGTCAATGCGGTAGCTCCCGGCTTCATTGATACGGAAGCTGTCCGCCTGGCGGGTGAGGAAAAAGTGGAGCGTTATCGTAACCGTTGCCCCATGAAACGTTTGGGCCGAACAGAGGAAGTTGCAGCGCTGGTCGCCTTCCTGGCCTCGGATGCCGCGGGATTTATTACCGGCGCAACCGTACCCGTGACCGGAGGCATGGATCTGTTGAGCTTCTGAATCTGTTCGTCCATGGCGCCGAGGTGTTCCGTCCTCTGAATCGCATTTGGACAAGCTGTAACAGCATATCGGTCGCGATTCTTATCATTTCTCAGAGCGTTTCTGTCCGGAAGGACCTAGCCAAGTTTAGGGTTGTGTCCTAAACCCGTTGGGATTTCTGCGTCTCCTCGGCGTGACGCCGATATAAAACATCCTGGCATTCAAAGAGAAAGAAGGATACCCATACGTACTAGAATTGCATTATCCCTGATCAAACGTTTACAACCCTGAGCCAGTCCGGATCGCTGCCAGCGCCCGGGCCAACGGTTCTGCCGCCTCCGGCGACTCTTATGTAATTAATGGATTAAAATGAATCCGTGATTTATTGAAAGCCCGACAAATATTCCGTTGTCTTTCTCCATGCCAGGCGAAAGCGAATATATAAAGATGTAAATGTATGGATGACCCCATCCCATTGAGTATCTTTGACCGTAGTGCTTCTATCCTGAAAATCCCACTTCGCAAATTCGCTCGCTTCTCGGGATATGGCCGCCCTGCGGGTTCCCGTCCCACAGGGCGTTGCATGCAACCTAAGACCGTTGGAATCGCTTTGGAATGAGATTCTCATGGTTCGTCGTGAACGGCACAGCCGGGTATGCCGTTTGCTACGGGTCTTTGATTCCGACAACCTGGTAGAGGATCACGGGCTGTTCAATGCCTTTCAAGCTCACCTCCCAATGGCCTCGCACGATGAGCGACGGACCTAGACGCTCGTGGATCTCTGGCGTAACGAGAATCTGCCCACCCGAGGTCTGGGCCTCAACCCGGTAGGCCACATTAATCGGACCTCCCATTGCCCCGTACTTGCGGCGTTTTTCGGAACCGATGCTACCGACCACAAGTTCACCGCAGTTGATACCGATCCCCATTTCAAGGGGCGGCAAACTCTGCTTTTCATACTCCTCATTCAACAGCAGTAAGGCTGACTGCATGGCCAAGGCACATTCCACAGCCCGCCGAGCATGGTCTGGTGCCCGCCGCGGAGCCCCGAAAAAAACGAGCAGTCCATCGCCCATGATTTCGTCAATAGTTCCATCGTGCCTTACGATCACTTCCGTCATCGTCTCCAGGTACGCATTGATCATTTTGAGCACAAGCTGGGGCTCGATCGTTGCGCTCAGCCGAGTGAATCCCCTGAGATCGGAGACGAGGATGCTGATATCCCGCAATTCTCCCGCAAGATTCACACCGGTGTTAGATGTGAGGATTTCAGCAGCCACCTCGTGACTGACATAGCTCCCGAAGGTCTCTCTGATGAAATCCCGTTCCCTGAGGCCTTCAGCCATACTGTTAAACCCTGCAGCCATGACGCCTATCTCATCATTTGAGACCACGGGGATGCTAACGTTCAATTCTCCTTCGCGAATCCTTTTCATAGCATCTCCCATCCGCTGGAGCGGCTCCGAAACACTCCGGGACATGAGAAAAGAGAGGGTCGCCACTGCAACAACCGCAAGCCACAAAATGAATAGGAGTACATGAGGCATCTGGGACGCGAAAACACTGACATGCTTCGGATCGCTCTGGATCAAGCCGATCTGGTCCAGTGTGATGAAGCTCACGAGACACAACGGTATGGTCCCGATCATGAACGAAAACGAGAGCATCTTTGGAAGCACATTGGTCCTGAAGGTGCTGGGGACATCGGTAAGGGTTTCTTGAGGAAAAAGCTCCACGGCACTTTTGCGTGTCCGCCATTCCAGCACGAAATAGATGAATGCTACCGTTGCCGGGGCCCCGACCAGGTACATCGAGACGAGGAGCCGAAAGGCCAAGCGTACATCCCCCTGATGAAACTGCTCAAAGGCAGGGGGCATGAACGTGAAAATGACGCCACTGATCAGCCACCCAAAGAGACTCACTCCCGCCATATGGATGGGGAGGTTCAGGTATCTTCCAGCGAGAAGCTCCAAGCTTTCCACTTCTCGACCGGAAAGAAAACGGACAAGGCCATTGCGCAACGGACGAAGCACCCGATATGAAATCACGGATATTATAAGGCCGACCGCTCCTGTGCCAACAAGAAAGACTCGGAGATTGGCTCCCAAATCAGGCTGTTTCCCCGCGAAAGTCAAGCCTGCCTCGACAAGTTCGAAGTAAATGAACATGAGGCATGCCCCAAGAACATTGCCTAGAATGGTCAATGCCCTTGCGCCTGTCAGCACTTTGGTTGCGAGTTCCGGCGCTTTTCTAGCCATGAGCCTCTTCTTCGGACCAGTTCTGCCCGCCATTGTGCCGGGGTCTGGCAGATTGCTGTGTAATAGCCCCAGAATTAGCCAGAATTATGCGGCGGTCTTGCCATTTTGCCCGTTTGGGAAACCGTGAGGGCCAGAGGGATCGCTCGGCCGACCCCGAAAAGGTGTGGGGGAGTGTTCCATGCCACCTGAAAGAGGCAAAACCGTCGTCATGTTGACGAAAAAGCCCTTTTGTCCTGTCTCTGAGCGTACCTCACCCTCCGTCACTCCGTCAACCGTTTGTTCCGCCACGCCGACCTGCTCGGCAAGGCAATGGATGTATCTGATAGGCTTGCCGAAGTGGAAGCAGTGTTCGAGGAGTTGAAAGACTTGGCTTTGGCTCTACCGTCCAGGTCTGTGAAGGAACTGCCGGTGAACGGACACGATGTTATGCGCATCAAGGGCTACAAGCCGGGGCCTGAAGTGGGGGCAGTGCTGAACGAACTGTTCGAGCGAGTTGTCAATGGTGAACTCCCGGAGGACCGCAGGCAGCTCATGGTGGTTTTGGAGGAAGAGCATGAGCGAGAAGCATTGCCGTTCCCGTGACTAACGGCGCGGGTTATGACCGCGCCTCTCCGAGAGATGATGCCCGAATGTGGACGGACATCATCTCTCCGCCATCAAAAAGTCTTTTTCTTCCGAAATTCGTGTTAGATTTTCTTGGGCTTTGCCATTGTTTGGACAGAATCATCACGAAATGCCATGAAGAGTGAGGGAGGATATCAATGTCACGGTATCTGCTTGCTGTTATTCTGTCGATGACTCTTGCCATCCAGGCTCATGCCTTGGACCTCAACCAGGCGCTGGTCAACGCCACGAAGAGTAGCAACACCAATGTAGTTCAAAAGCTTTTGGACCAGGGGGCAAATCCGAACTCCTCTGATAACGATGGTAAAAGAGCCCTCTACTGGGCAGTGCTAAAAGGCAAGAGTGATATTGTTAAGCTCTTGGTGGGAAAAGGTGCCTCCGCGAATGTTAGAGACCGGGATGGAGACACACCTTTGCGATGGGCTGCCGGCAATCAGTGGCTTTTTGAGATCATGCCAATGCTGATCGATGCAGGAGCAGAGATCAATGCAAGGAATAAGAAACAGGAAACACCTCTGCACTGGGCTGCCAAAGATTCGTGGTGTACACAGAGCGTCAACCTGCTTGTTTCCAAAGGGGCCGACGTAAACGCGCAAGACTCAGATGGGAAAACGCCTATCATGTGGGCTGTTATCGCGGGAGGAAGCGGAGGAAATGGCAATCTAGCCATCCTTGCTAGCATGTTGAAGAGTGGCAGAGCCGATTTGGGCATCAGGGACAGGTCTGGACGCACCGCCATGGATTGGGCGTCAAAGGAGAACATAAAGGCTTTGGAGTTGCTGTTGGATTACGGGGGAAAGAAATAGTCTCCGGTTTCCCCGCTGAAACATTGCCACTGCAGATGTCGCCTTGTTACGATGATCGACTTGCTACGGCACATAAAATGAACCGAACATTGGCTCACCATCCCGAGATGCAGGTGCACAAGATTCAGGCGGCAGTTCTCCGCAAGAAGGGTGGCCCCCTGAGGATCGAATCCCTCGAACTGGAAGGTCCGCGAGACGACGAAGTTCTGGTGTGCCTCGTCGCCTCGGGCATCTGCCACACGGATATAGACCTCTGCGACAACTGGGACTCGACCGACACCCCCGTGGTGCTGGGTCATGAGGGCGCGGGAGTAGTGGAACAGGTCGGCAGACGTGTGAAGGGTGTCACACGCGACGATCATGTCGTGCTCTCTTACCAGTCCTGCGGCCTTTGCCGACAATGCCGACGTGGACACCCTACGGGTTGCGAGCGCTTCTGGGAATTGAACTTTGGTTTTGAACGCCTAGACGGCAGCAATGCCATGCAACGCAGCGGCGTTCGCGGGCATTTCTTTGGTCAGTCTTCCTTCGCCACCCACGCTCTTGCTACCGTACGCAACCTCGTCAAGGTTCCCAAAGACTTACCTCTGGAGATGTTAGCTCTGCTGGGTTGCGGCATGCAGACCGGAGCGGGCACCGTAATGAACTCGTTGAAGGCTACGAAGGACTCAAGCATCGCCATCTTCGGCACGGGAGCGGTCGGTCTTGCGGCTGTTATGGCGGCTCGCATCGTCGGAGCCAGCCCAATCATAGGCGTAGACATTAAACCCAAGCGGCTCGAACTCGCCTTAGAGTTGGGTGCCACCCGCGTGTTCAACAATCGTCAAGATGACGTAGCCTCCCACATCACCGATATCACCGGTAGTGGCGTTGATTACGTGGTGGAAACCTCTGGCGACTGGAAGGTGCACCGGCTCGCCATTGACGTCTTGGATCCACACGGTACTGTCGCTCTCCTCACAGGCGCAATTGGGTCAGACTCTCTGCCGGAAGGCCGAAAAACCCTAGGCATAATCCAGGGCGACGCGGTGCCGCAGCTCTTTATCCCTAAACTGATCTCGTTGTATCGGACCGGGCAGTTTCCCTTTGATCGCCTCGTTAAGTTTTATGAGTTCAGCATGATCAAAAAGGCCATCGCCGATGCCAAGCGCGGCGACACCATCAAGCCCGTGCTTAGAATCAGCGAGGTGTAAGGCGGTGGCGAGCAAAGGCTTCAAAGGGCTGTGTCGTAAGAAGGACACGGTCATCCCGTTTCCTTGCGGCCGCCTCCAGCATGTCTGCGACAATATGGTACTCCAAGCAACCGCTATGGAAAACGCTCACTCTTCCAGTCCCAACCAATTTCTCTACATATGTAGCAGCCAATGATCTAAGCTCTTGAACCCGGTCAAGATATCCGTCTAACCCCGCATGTGGATGCATGATTACTGGAATATCGTGCAGTCATTGACACGAGGGAGGACTAGTGATACGACTTATCGTTGTCAGGTTAGAAGGAAGGTTAGACGATGAAATTGGTTAGAACAGGGTTAGAAAAAATGGACATAACCGAGAAATACAAACCTGACAACAGAGCGTAAACTTAATAATATCAAACACGTGGGGATGTAGCTCAGCGGGAGAGCACCGCGTTCGCAACGCCTTTCAAGCCTTTTTATACCAGTAACTTACGACTCACCCCTAATAATTTCAAGCCGTTTCACTTCTTTTGATTTCAATTGATGGTACTTCGTTTTGAATTCTGTTAGCTGTGTTAGCTGAGATATTGGTGGACGGAGCGTCTAACAGAATCAGCTTTAGACGCTCATTCGGAATACTTTCGGAGGTACTGCTTCAAGCGGAGCTTCTTGGCCGCGTTTTGCGACGCCATGTACCTGATCTTTCCGAACACAGGTCTTTCAGGAGCCCAGGGTCTGTCATATCTTCCCAAAATCCAGAAGATCCCGGAGTAGGAATTGGGATTCCGACCATCGAGTGCATACTTGTTGTTGAGGTGGATCATGATATCCAGCGCTTCCTCCGGCGAGCTTGCCCACTCGAAGATCTTCTTCCCCCATAGCATGCGAAGATAATTGTGAAGCGTTCCCTCCCTCTGGAGTTGCCTTTGCGCCGCATTCCATATCGGATCATGGGTGTCGGCATTCTCAAACTGCTCAATTCCATAAAGCGAGGATCGGGGATCTTTACGGTGCCTGTCCAGGGTTTCCTGTGCCCAACAAGGAAGGGATTCGTAACTGTCATAGGTGGGCAGATTAGCGCACATGTTGTACCCCAGCTCGCGCCAGGTGATGAGTTGGTCCAGAAAAGCTTCGGCATTCCGACTCATGCCCCACCAACCTTCACGCTGACCTCTCCCGCCTTCTAACACCCTTGATCTGGACCATCCTTCGAAACACTTTAGCTCGTGAAATATCTGGTAGACCGAGATGTGACCAAAATGAAGATAGGGTGCCAGCCCGCTCGTGACGTTGTCGTCAGGATGGTTTTTGCAATCCGAATACCGATGAAGGTTATCTTTGAGGAAGAATTGTAGGGCGTTGTTGGCTTCACGCTCTCCCCCGCGGATCGGTGATGGTGTGACTGAGTGGTTAATCGGAAAACAGTCCAAAGAGTCTGCTTTTTTAGACTCGATAACATCTTTTGCTGGCGGCCAGTGGTCCAGAATTTGCCCTGGTAGCTGATCATCGAATGGCCGAACCCCTTGGGCGAGAGGATCAGCCGCTGGAAATGAGTGTAACTGAGGCTCAATATTGTTCTGGAGGAAACGCCTGAACGAGAACGCTGTCAAAAAAATCCTGTCTGTCCAATGTATTGGCAAGATCCCGTTTGAATCCACCTTCTCCATAAAGACGCTCAACTGGCGAGCTGCCGACGCGACCATCCGCGGTAAGAAGAAGGCAGGGAAATCATCAGTGATGACTACACAGGCCCGCTTGCTCAGTTCACGCAAGAGCCCTTTGCCTGCATCAGAGACAGGTTCCAAATAGGGATAATAGAGTACCCCGGTATTTTTCAGCCGAGCCGCGTTGTCCTGCATTCCCTCCATTATGAAGCGGTGAAGCCGGTCGGATGCCCATTGATAGCCACATCGCAGAGCCTCCAGGATCATGAGCGGTTTGCCAAATCGGTGCGACCACTCCACCGCCCGCTGGAGACTGAAGTTCCAATAAGTTCTGCGATTGGCAATCATCCAGTAGAGGACATAGTCACCTTGCGGGTTTTCCCCAGCTCCGTTGCACTTCTGAATTCGAAAATCCGATACGCGCGTCACTCTCTGGCCCTAAAGTAACTTTCTTCTTTCAGCCGATTGGCTGACTCTCGTCGCAGTTCTTGACCCTCCGTCCAATAAATGCCGTCCTTCTAGGCGCTTATTCGCTGCTTGGCGATGGACTCGGCACATCTCATGACGAAGGATGATAGTCCCCATAGAAGCACAGATCGATCTCGGAGTCAGCGTTTTTGACACGGCCTTCTTCTAACTGGCTCCCCGGATGTCGTTTCGAGGGGAGACGCACTTGACAGCGGTCCACGGCGAGCCCACCTTGAGTCTCAGGACCGAAGGATCGTGCATCCACCCGATGAGGAATTTATATGATTCACCTTAATAGGTGGATGGTAAGGGATAAGCGCGGTGGATGGAGTCCGGCGAGATCTCCATGCAGCATGTTAATAGAGCTGAGGAGGCCCTGAGTCTTCTTGAGTTTCACTGTAATGCCCTGTTCGGCCATGCTGAGTCCTCTCGTCCGGTTCTGATCGATCACTTTTATGAGGAGAAGGGAGATCCCAATGTCCAAAGGACATGTTTGTCCACACTGCGGATCAGAAATGGATCCAATCCGTACTCCACTCGAATCGAGCTGGGGCGGAGAGATGCACCACATCTGTTTCAACGACGATTGTTCTTATTTCACGAAAAGCTGGAAAGCCTTGGAGGGCCAGGGGATCGAGAAGACGGGCTATCGTTGCAGAATGGATCCACGCGGCGGCTGCGGACCGGCTCCGGTCTGGTCTGAGGATGCACTGAAAGACCTTGTGGTAAAAGAAGAAAAGCATGAAGGCAGCAGTGTAGCATGGTTCAGCTCTCATGACCTTGATCGGGACGATGAGACACCTGACGGGGACTTTTATAGGAACCCTCGCTTTGTAGATCATCTGGACTCCTGTGCCCTGGAGGCGGTTGAACATATCTATGGTCGTTTGATTCCGGCGGGTGCAACGATCCTGGACCTCATGGCCGGACCTGATTCCCATCTCGGGAAAGTGAGCGATCCGAATATGGTTGTCGGCCTCGGACTCAACAAGACGGAATTGGAGGCCAATCCAGTTTTATCAGAGCACGTATTTCACGACATCAATGGTGATCCTCGGCTCCCATTTCCCGATAACCGTTTCGATATTGTGGTCAACACGGTGTCTGTGGACTACCTGATCCAGCCTCTGGAGGTTTTCGGAGAAGTGTCCCGAGTATTGAAGCCCAATGGTTTGTTCATAGTGGTGTTTTCAAACAGGATGTTTCCACCGAAGGCAGTCAGCATCTGGAAGAGGAGCACTGAAAAGCAACGGGTGGAACGGGTTCGCAGATTCTTCACCCTTTCAGGTCGGTTCGCGATCCAAGGATATCACGAAAGCACAGGGAAGCCACGCCCGAAAACAGACAAGTATTACGGACACGGAATTCCGAGCGATCCGATCTACGCTGTGTGGGGCAAACCTACTCACAAATCAAATTCCGTGAACTGAGAGGCGTCTCGTTTCTTGAGAGTCAGGAGCCGATATTCTGCACACCTCCTAATTTGTGCCGTGTGAAGGCACGTTTCTCAAACCAGCGCAAGCGGCTACGCTACGATTTCCTTGAAGATTTAAGTCATTATTGATCACTATCAAGCGGTTTGAAGCACTATGATGGCTTCAAAAGCGACGCCAATTTGACGCCAACCATTGCTCGACGAATCAGGGGCCTCCCCGCCCGTCCTTTTTAGTTGCCGCGGCCTTGCATTATTTTGGGGCACTTACCGGCCTTGCTGTCATGCGTTTGCAATCGTGAGCTTGACTCCAGGAGTGAACTGTGATTCTCTTCCTATAAAGAAGGATTCCTACATAAGAAGAGTTAGGCGTGAAGCACGACAAAACAGATCGATTCTCGGAAGAGGAATTTGATGCTTTCAGAAAGGTCTGCAAGGAGCGGGGAATCAAGGTCACTCCCCAGCGGTTGGAGATCTTTCGCGAAGTCATGAGAGCCCGCGATCATCCTTCTGCCGAGGACATCTACAAGCGGGTCAAAGATCGCCTTCCATCCATTTCTCTCGACACTGTTTATAGGACCCTCTCCGCGTTCGAGAGTTATGGTCTTATTGGTCGAATCCCGATTGTGGACAAAACCCGGTTCGATCCAAATCGCAAGCTTCACCACCACCTAGTCTGCACCGAGTGCAAAGGTCTCACAGATTTCTATTGGGCTGAATTCGATCAGTTAGATCCTCCACTTGATATATCGGAATGGGGACATCCTGAAACCAGGCATGTGCAAATCAGGGGCATATGTTCCAAGTGTGCCAGAAAAAGGCGCAAGCCATAATTGGTTCCAGTGGCCTGTCGGGGGAATGAGTTCAAGTTGCGACAATCCTCCATGCAATCAATTCCTTTACTTTTTTTATTTGGTGGTGAGAGACTCCTTGATTGCACTTGACACCCAGTTTCACATCGGATAATCCTACAAGATAGGATTGATTCTTATTTAGTATTCTTTATAGAGTTGGCCGAACCAACGGATAATTCCTAACCAAAGGAGGTTTCAAATGCCTGAAGAGAAAAAACTGACCAGCAACGCTGGAGCGCCCGTCGTCGATAACCAGAACGTTATTACTGCGGGACCGCGCGGCCCGATGCTACTGCAAGATGTCTGGTTTCTGGAGAAACTCGCCCAATTTGATCGGGAGGTTATCCCGGAGCGCCGAATGCATGCCAAGGGTTCCGGGGCCTACGGCACCTTCACGGTCACCCATGACATCACCCGTTACACCAAAGCGAAGATTTTTTCCGAGATCGGCAAGAAGACTGATCTCTTCGTACGATTCTCCACAGTGGCAGGGGAACGAGGTGCGGCAGATGCGGAGCGTGACATTCGGGGCTTTGCCGTCAAGTTCTACACCGAGGAAGGCAACTGGGACCTAGTGGGCAACAACACGCCAGTATTCTTCCTGCGTGATCCTCTGAAATTTCCCGACCTCAACCACGCCGTGAAACGCGATCCGCGCACCAATATGCGCAGCGCCAAGAACAACTGGGATTTCTGGACATCATTGCCGGAAGCGTTGCACCAGATCACCATCGTCATGAGCGATCGCGGCATTCCTGCGACCTATCGTCACATGCACGGTTTCGGCAGCCATACCTTCAGCCTGATTAACGCCAACAACGAACGCTACTGGGTTAAGTTCCACTTCGAGACGCAGCAGGGCATCAAGAACCTGACGGATGCCGAAGCAGAGGACATTGTTGGCAAGGATCGTGAGAGCCACCAGCGCGATCTCTACGAGAGTATCGAAAGGAAGGACTTCCCAAAGTGGACGCTCTTTATCCAAGTGATGCCGGAAAAGGATGCTGCCACCTGCCCGTACCACCCCTTCGACCTTACCAAAGTATGGTTCCACAAAGACTATCCTCTGATCCAAGTGGGTGTGATGGAACTGAACCGGAACCCTGAGAACTATTTCGCCGAGGTCGAGCAAGCTGCCTTCAACCCGGCCAACATAGTGCCCGGTATAGGTTTTTCGCCCGACAAGATGTTGCAAGGCCGTCTATTCTCCTACGGCGATGCGCAGCGATACCGTCTGGGAGTGAACCACCACCTCATCCCCGTCAACGCGCCTCGTTGTCCGGTACATAGCTATCACCGCGACGGTGCCATGCGGGTTGACGGCAATCATGGCAGCACCCTCGGTTACGAACCGAACAGCTACGGCGAGTGGCGACAACAGCCGGAGTTTGCTGAGCCCCCACTCAGCCTGGAAGGAGCCGCTGACCACTGGAATCATCGTGCGGACGAAGATTACTACTCTCAGCCTGGGAAGTTGTTCCGCTTGATGAGCGCCGAGCAGCAGAAGGCTCTGTTAGGCAACACCGCCCGCGCTATCGGCGCCGCGCCAAGGGAAATTCAGATCCGCCACATCGGCAACTGTTTGAAGGCAGATCCGGCTTATGGAAAAGGGGTAGCTGACGCTCTCGGTATTCCGTTGAGCGAACTTTCCAAAGTGGCGTAGAGTAGTCGTACTACCAAGGCTCAGAGGGGACAGGAGGAGAGTTGCAAGGCCACTGAGAAGTACGTCCCATAAAACCCCAAAAGCAATTCGCCGCGAAAGGAGGAACGAGGGTCATGAAAACAAAGGCTGTGAGATTGTCTATCGTCATGGGGCTAATCTTAGGCTCGGTCTTGGCTGTGTTGGCATTGGTTCACGCTGAGTCAGCCAAGAAGCCCTCCAGCTATTCGCCGGTAGTTATTACGGAGCCATTCGATTCGATAATGGCCCGCTGGAAGGCCGCGAAGCCTGAAATCATGAAGCGCCAAATGGACCTTCTCAGCACTCGGTACGATCTGAGTGACCGTCCGGCAAAGACTGTTACCATGTCTCGTGGCAAGCCGATACAGGAGGCCGTACGAGTCAAATTACCGGAGGGTATGACCTGGGAGAAATTGGCTGCCATGAGTCCCGAAGAGATTCGTGAAAAGGACATCTTTCCTGCCGGATTCTTTCCACTTCCGCATCCAAATCATCCTGAAGGGGGGATGCTTTTCCCCAAGACTCATATTGAAGAAATCAAGAAACAAGAAAGTCGGGATCTCACCCGTTTTGACCTGGATTTCGACATCCCGACTCACTTTCTGCCGGAGACCCCTCCGGCCATCTATTTGACCACTCGGCCTGACCTGGGAGATGTGTCGCAGGGCAAAGTTGTGACCATCGAAAACTATTTCGAGTTGTTCAACGGAATTCTTAACCCGAAGCAGTTAGAGGGCCTCAGGCTTCTCGTAACGCCTTTCCCCCAGCAGCAATTCAACCAGACTGACGACCGCCGTTCTGAGCGTCCGAGCCGAGGCGTCACCTGTTTTGATTGCCACGTGAACGGTCATACTAATGCTTCAACACATTTGGTGGGAGACATTCGCCCGCAGGAATTCCGTCATCGCCTGGACACCCCTTCTCTCAGAGGCGTGAATATCCAACGCTTGTTCGGGTCGCAGCGTGCATTGAAGAGTGTTGAAGACTTTACGGAGTTTGAGCAGCGTGCTGCCTATTTCGATGGTGACCCTGTGATAGCAACCAAGAAGGGTGTGAACATTCTGGAACGAGGGAGCCAAGTCCACTTCATGGCGGAATTTCAAGAAATCCTGGATTTTCCCCTAGCGCCCAAGTTGGACATCTATGGGAAGGTCGATCCCAAGAAAGCCTCGGAGTCTGAGGTAAGGGGACAGGAAATTTTCTTTGGAAAAGCCAAATGCGCCGTCTGTCATCCAGCCCCGTACTACACCGACAATCTTATGCACAACTTGAAAACCGAGCGCTTCTATAAACCCCGCATGATCAATGGAAGGATGGCTTCGGCGGACGGTCCCATCAAGACATTTCCCCTCAGGGGTGTCAAGGAATCACCACCGTATCTCCATGATGGCCGGTTGCTGACGCTGGAGGACACCGTGGAATTCTTCAATATAATTCAGCAACTCAACCTGACTTCCCAAGAGAAGAAGGATCTCGTGGCGTTTATGCGAGCCCTTTGATCATCGCAATCGAAAGTGGGCACACTGATAAATAGTGTCCATTCCCTCCTGCAAATAGATTGATTTGAATCGACATGACGGAGGGGGACAGAGCGTCCCCCTCTTATTTTTTCAATCGATTTGTTCTACCAGATAGTTCTGGCTTCCCATCTGCTCGATTTGATCGAGCTGGGCCTCAAGCCTGAGCAGTCGCATCGACCACGGATGCCTGAATCATCTACAAAGTCGAGTTCATTCGCATGAAGTACCTCGTTCCATTGGGAATGTCCGTCCTATTGCTCCTCTCATGTTCCGACAATCAATCGAGGCCGGTCATGCAGAAGTCAAGTCGTCTTTTAATGGGAACTCTTGTTGAGATAACCCTGGTCGGAGAGAATGAAAAGACCCAGCCGGTGATGGAAGCCATAATTGCCGAAATAGAGCGAATTGAGAAGCTCACATCCTTCCACAAACCATCCGATTTGATGAAAGTGAATGACAATGCCGGTAATGGGGCAATCAAGGCAGACGGAGAATTGGTGCAGATTGTTGCTGAGAGCCTGCGCATTGCTCAAGAAACTCACGGAGCGTTTGACCCTACCATTGGTGCGGTCATCCGTCTTTGGCAATTCAGCGGTCCCAATGAACCGAGGATTCCCGCGGAATCCGAGATCACTGAAGCATTACAGAAAGTTGGTTGGAATCGTGTAAAAGTTGATATCGCAGATGGAACAATACTCTTGCCCGAGAAGGGCATGGCCTTGGATCTGGGAGGGTTAGTGAAGGGCTATACTCTGAACCGGGTCGCTGAAATCATCAAGAGAATGGGGCTGTCATCGGCCCTTGTAAATATCGGGGGAGATATTTTGGCTGTCGGCGAGAAGAGCGCTGGCAAGCCCTGGCGTATAGGCGTGAAAGACCCCAGGAATGCTCGGGGTATCGTGGCGGTAGCTGAGATCAAAGATCAGCTCGTACTGACTTCAGGGGATTATGAACGGTATTTCATCAAAGACGACAGACGCTATCACCACATCCTTGACCCGCACACGGGCTATCCTGCCGACAAATTGCGATCGGTAACGATAGTAGGCCCCATAGGGGTAACACTCCAACCCGTGGGACCGGCAGCATTCGTCATGGGGGCAGACAAGGGGATAAAACTTATTGAGTCCGTTGCTGGGACGAGAGGGTTCCTCATCGATTCCGAAGGCACATACCATTTTACCGAGGGCACTCAGACTATTTTCGAGATGAAACAACAATGAGAGACTCAGGGCCAGCGAAAATGGAGGAACAGAGAGGGGCTTCGACGCCTATCAGACCGTGAGGCAAATCGTGAGGTTACCGTCATTCAACAGGATGCTCGCTTTGTTGGCGGTTTTGTCCTTAATGCTCGGTTGCGCCCTGGGCACTGCTCTTTGTGCGGAAGAACCCTCAGCATCGGTTTCGGCTGAAGAAGAGTTCTTTTCCGGCTGCAGCCTTCTTTCGCAGAACAATTTGCCCGAAGCGGTACAGGCCCTTGAAAAGGCTTTCAAGTTGGATCCAGAAAACACCCGGTACCGCGATACACTTGCCGTGGCCTACAACAATCTGGGTCTCAAGCTAACTGCCGAAGGCGACGCCCAAGCTGGCATTCTCTTCCTGTCCAAAGCGTTGAAACTTGTTCCCGAAAATAAGGACATAAGGTCCAATTTCATTCAGACCGTTTTCCAAGCCGTGGCTTTTTCAGAAGAAAAGATAAAGGTCGAAGAAAAGGTGGCTTTTTTGAATCAGGTCATCGAACTTGAACCTGAAAACAAGGCTGCTAAAAAGACTATGGCTGTTCTATTGAATAATTCCGGGGTGGCGAAAGGGCGCGCAGGTTCTCATGAAGAGGAAGTATCCCAATTGGAACGGGCTTCTTCTCTCGATCCTGAGAACAGGAAGATCAAAGAGAACCTTGCCACCGCCTATTACAATCTAGCATTGGAGAAAAGCAAGGCAAGCGCTTTGGGGGACGAGGTCAATCTTCTCCGGAAGGCCCTGGAGTTATCCCCCAAAGATCAATCCGTCATCGAAAGGCTCGCCAGGGCCTTGTCCGACCTGGCTGTAAGGAAAGGGGTGGAAGGACACATTTTGGGACAAATTTCTCTTCTCAAAGAGTCTCTTGATTTTGTTTCGAGAGACGCTGTGACGAAGAAGAACCTCGCTGCCGCGTATAACAACTACGCTATGGCTGAAAACCCTGAGATGACGTTAGCCCAACGGATTGCCAATCTGGAAGCCTCGCTCAAACTGGACCCGACAAATCAAATATCAAAGAGCAACTACTGCACCCTGTTGATGCAGAAGGCAGCGAATGAAGCCAAAAGCGGCTCCTTCAAGAAGGCGATTGAAATTCTGGAAAAAGCCGCAAAGGTGGATCCTGAAAACAGGTCGGTTCAAACCAACCTGGCAGCGGCCCATAACAATGAGGCTCTCAAGAAAACGGAAGGTGGCAGGCATCGAGGGGAACCTCGTAACTCTTCGGAAAGGCTGTCGAGCTGCCACTTATTGAACGAGTATCTTGAACGAATGGTGCATATTTGTTGTAAATCCCCCGAAGCGGCTTTAGATTCAAAGCTCGCTTCTCTGAAGACGCACTATGGAAGGCTGATCGAGCAGATGGAATCCTCGGGGTTGAGTACGGCGCTGGGAAAATATGAGGAGGTCTGCCGGTGCACAAACAGGTTCCTTCAGTCAGGAAGAACCTTAGAATCTATTCATTCCAGGAAGTTGTGCGGAAGCCATTCAACCAAAGAATTGCGGCAAAATCTGCTGAAGGAGTGCCAGGGACGTCGTACCAAAGGCTCACACGAGTGACTCTTGTCTCAGCCCTCCCCAAATAATGTAAATGGGCCTCAATCTGTGAGCAGTAGTCAACCGCCTTTCTCAGCGCTTGATGGTAAGAATCCCCACAGCCACCAACGAGTTGAAGGCTATTCCAATGCCTATGATCATAACTGCCCCGGCGCTGAATGCTGGGAGGACTTGTAGCCACCTCCTGCTTTCCGAAAACCGGTCAGCCTCCCACGGGCATGAAACCGGAGACAAGGTGCTTCAAATGGTCGCCGGTACGCTGCTACACAACCTCAGAGCATCTGATGTTGCGAGTCGTTGGGGCGGGGAAGAGTTCTTAACGGTAGTCCCCCATGTTGGGCGTGAGCAGATAGGAATCATAGGCAAGAAGATTCTGTCACTGATCGAGCAATCGTCTCTCGACACTCCCGACGGGCCTTTGAGGGTGACCGTTTCAATCGGGGCAGCTTTGGCAAGACAAGACGAGTCATTAGAGTCTCTAGTCGATAGAGCGGATCATCTGATGTACCATAGCAAGAGCAAAGGAAGGAACACGGTGACCGCGGAGGATTGACTTGCATGGCCGTCATGGATCAGCGTTTCAGCCTAGCGTCCAGCCAAGTAAACCGCTTCTGGGTCTTGTCGTTTTTCACAGCTATTCCAAGAGCCTTCTTGCTCCCGACCACGATCACGAGTCTGTTTCCCCTTGTGATCGCCGTGTATAGCAGGTTCCTTTGCAGCAATATATAGTGCTGGGTCAACAATGGAATCACCACGCAGGGATACTCCGATCCCTGAGCCTTGTGGACTGAAACAGCGTATGCCAGGGCCAACTCGTCCAGGTCTGAGTATTCATAGACCACGGCTCGCCCATCGAACGTGATCGTCAGCTCCTGCATTTCCGTCTCAATCCGAATGATCCGTCCAATGTCCCCGTTGAAGACTTCCTTGTCGTAGTTGTTCCTGATCTGCATAACCTTGTCGTCAACCCGGAAATTCCTACCGCCCCTCGTCACACCGTCCTCTCTTGGATTCAGTGCCTTCTGAAGCTCGACATTGAGGTTGGTTGTCCCAACCAAGCCCCGATTCATCGGAGTCAGGATCTGAACGTCATCAATTGGATCCAATCCGAACGCGTTGCGAATCCTGCCGCCGACAAGTTCCAGAATTATTCGGAGCGCCTCTTCCGGCTCGGTCTTCTCTATGAAATAAAAATCATTCCTTCCTTCGTCGGTGGGCTGAAGTCGAGGCATTACGCCGCTGTTGATGAGATGGGCATTCACGATGATGGTGCTGTCTTGGGCCTGTCGGAAGATCTCGGTGAGTGTCGCGACCGGAACCGCGTCGGAGTCTATGATGTCTTTGAGGACGCTTCCCGGTCCAACAGATGGAAGCTGGTTCACGTCTCCCACCAGAATGAGCGTAGCATCGACCGGCACGGCCTTGAGTAACTGATACATAAGCACCGTGTCGATCATGGAGGCTTCATCAATGACCAAGAGGTCGCACCTTAATGGATGCTCTTCATTCCTCTGGAATCCCCTTTTTTGTGGGCTGAATTCTAAGAGACGATGGATGGTCTTCGCCTCGCGTCCCGTCGCCTCACTCATCTTCTTAGCGGCCCTTCCGGTTGGGGCAGCGAGCAGGATGTCAATTCCGAGACGACCGAAAATCGTCAAGATGGCTTTGATAATGGTAGTCTTCCCTGTTCCCGGCCCTCCGGTGATGACCATGATCTTGCTGTTTAGGGCAGCCTTGACTGCCTCGATCTGATTGGGAGCCAGAGACATGGAGAGTTGCTTTTGAACCCATTCAACTGCCTTTTCCGCGTCGATCTTGCGTCTGGAGTGCGGGGCATTATGGAGTCTCTTCAATCGAGAGGCGATTCCGACTTCACACACGTGGAAAGAGAAAAGGTAGACGGCGGCCTCCGATTCTAATGTTTCATCGGTTTCGGCAAACAGGGTTTCAACAACGATTCTCTTCTGGGTCGCTAGGTTGGTCAGGGCCTCCGAGATTATCTGCCGATCCACCCCAAGGATTTCGCAAGACTTTTCCAGGAGTCCCTCGCGAGGATAATAGACGTGTCCTTCATCGGAAAGTTGGCTGAGCACATAGAGGATGCCAGCCTCAGCTCGGAGGGCCGAGTCCTTTGCAAAACCGAGGTTTTCAGCAATTTTGTCGGCTGTAATGAACCCGATGCCGAAGATGTCCGTGGCTAGGCGATATGGGTTCTCCTGGACAACCTCAATGGACTGGTTGCGGTATTGCTTGAATATCTTCGTGGCGTACCCGGCACTGACGCCGTGACCCTGCAAAAAGACCATCACCTCACGGATCTCTTTTTGGTCAGACCAGGCTTTTCCAATCATGCCGACGCGCTTCTCCCCGATGCCGTCAACCTCACGAAGACGTTCGACGGATTCTTCGATCACGTCAAGGGTCTCTTTTCCAAAGGCTTTCACTATTCTCTTCGCCATGATAGGGCCGATGCCCTTGACGAGTCCAGATCCGAGATACTTTTCAATGCCTGCGACAGTGGCTGGAACTAGAGTTTGGTAGCGGATGATTTTGAATTGCTCTCCGAACTGTGGGTGGGTCGTCCACTCGCCCGTTGCCTGGAGCACCTGCCCTGGCACGGGTGCCATGAGATTTCCGACCACGGTGATAAGCTCGCGGAAGCCCTTCACCTTCAAACGAGCAATGGTGAATCCAGTTTCCTCGTTGTGGAATGTAACGCGCTCGATCTGACCTTGGAGATCCTCTAACATGTTTGGCAAACTCTTGAACCAATCAGATTCCCCATAATAGCCGAGTCCGGCTGCCATGCACACAATTCTCCCATATTGAACCGAGAATCCTTGATTTGGCGACAAGATGTGCACACAGACAGCCGACAACCTAATCTGTGACAAATAAAGATACTACTGTGACTTGTAGCTTGACAGGTAATTACTGATCGACTATCTTGTCCTTAAGACCGACTATTCAATAAAGAGAGATAGTGCTATGGCATTGCTCCGGGACATGCACCAAGAAGCAGAGGAAAATCACAAGACAGGCCCACCCTTTCCGAAGCTCGATTTCACCAAAGTCGGCGACCAAAGGCGAGGCGGAAAGCAAGCGGTTTCCATCAACGGTAATTTGGGCAGACTGGTCATTTACCAAGCAGCGTACAGACTTTTCGAGAAGCGATCAGGACACACGCCGGTGAAATTCGTGCAACTCCTCCGACATAGTGACTATCCTCACATTTTTTGGATAAAGGCTTGTGATAGCGCGAAGGATCCTGCAGCTCGCGGAATACATGTTACGGGCGAGACGCGGGTAATTAGCGCCAAGAAACTCATAAGAGAAATCGGAAAGGAAAAGGCAGAGACCGAGCAATTCTTCGCCGATTGGGATCCGGTGAATGAGGCCCTGTATGTGGACTTGAACCATCCCCTTCCATAAATAATCCGCTCTCTCCTCCCCGAAAATCAATCTTTTGGAAGCTATAAGCACCAGTAATCCTGGTGCTTTTTTTATGGCAGCGCGCTAGCCAGGTCGGCTATATAGTCCAATAATGTCAATAAAAAGGTCCGTCATAGAAATTTGTTTAAGACCGCCCCCTCCGATGACCAGCGTTTTATAGACCTAACCCAGCTATATTAGACCTGTTTTCTTGTAATGGTAACTACAGACTTAAATGAGACCTAATTTTGACAACGTGGAAATTCCAGGTTACTCATTATGTAACAGCACCAACATGGAGGTAACATGATAACAACAGTGACTAATAATGGACCTAAAGATGATGCTCAAACGAGCGCCACTGTCTTCTCCGTCCTTAACTGTGTATCGCCGGACCAGCAAACGATGATCGATCAAAGGATCGTCAGTGTGTTGAAGGGAAAAGATAAGGTCCCTGGAGAGACCGGGGAAAACGGTAAGACTCAAAAGGTGACATTTTCCAAGCCCGCAAGAGATGAGGTGAAGCCCCTTATCAAAAAGGGCGCAACACTAGAGGTCGGTCGTTTCAACTCGGTACACGAGACCATCCATGAGCGAGGCAAATTCGTCGTCAACGAAGTTGATCCCGTACTGAGCAAATGGAAAATGTCGTTCCGTTGGTTTTGTGAGATGGTCGCGGCGATTTCCCAGCTTCAAAGCCGAGGTTCGTGGAACAACCACCGCACAATTTTCAAAGCTTTCGGTGATGGCCTCAAAACAGATCCCGACATCACCACATTGCCAGAGGGAAAGCTCCTGATATGCGCCAAGCACGACAACCCCGTTGAGTTCGTGAGATGCAGCAGAGATCTGATCCACATGTCTACGCTGGCGGAGCTGGAGGAGATTGTCACTGGCAAAAAACGGGAAAAAAGAGAGCCCAAGGCGGATAGATACTACAAGAATCTGGGTGTACGTGCCTTTTGGAACGAAGAAAAAGAGGACCTCAGGTTCGAGGGGATGACGCCAGCGGTGCGGGAAGTCATTTATGACGTTTTGGACAAGCTGGAGAGCGAAGCCCAAGAAATGGATAACGCGTTATCCACACTCCTTGACGACGGATCGTTCGACTGGACTGGGTACTGGGCAGATACGGCGAAGAGTTCCGAAATAACGATTAGTTATACAACTGCCGAGGGTCAATTCACCTTCTGGGACCCTGAAAAGGGGCAGGTTCCGTACGGTACGTGGGCTGAGGTGGTTGAAGCGGTAAGGGCTGAAAGTCCCGATGCCTACCTCATTGTCGCAGATGGCACTGAGCACAAGATCGCCGAGACAAGCTTTGCTACCGCAGTTCCTCAGACCCAGGTGACAATTCCCAAAGAACAACTGGACCAGTGGATTCGAAAGCAAGAAGCCGAAGAGAAGCCTGATTCGGTTGAAGAGCCAGATCAGACTGGTAAGGCCGCTGAAACTTCGGAACAGGCTGAAGCGCAGGATCACACCTCCTCCCCAGAGGATGAAACCCCGGAAGGAGATGACCAGGGCGCGGAGGGCGACTCTGCACCAGAGGACAACTTGGTCGAACGTGTCGAAGCAGATGGCTGGACTCCCGGTGAAGGTTGGACGGAGGAGAGACCAGGCTCATTCAATCTGACACAAGCATTTAGGGGCGCGTGGACAGGCGAAAGATATGTTCGCGTCCGGATCTCTTGCTCAGGCAAGATGGATGACAGTGAGCAAGTGGATATCTTGCACGAGGTGGGCATCCCCTGTGACTGGGATCAAGTCATCGGGTTCCTGGAGGGCGATCCGTTTGCCATGCATCGTCGCAATGCCAAATTGGTGGTGTTCACAACCGAGGGAGGCGAGCCGTACCTTTGCGCCACGAATGGTGACAAGTGGAAGATCTGGTTGAATGCCCCCGCGATTTCTTTGTCCCGCCGCTAACTGAACCCCTCTTTGAATGCGTTGGTCATGGGGGCTGATGGGTGGCTCGACCACCCACGGAACGATAGGTATGTCGAGGAGTGGATATATGTATCGCATTGAAAAGACGGACATAATGGAAGTGCTACTTCGAAAAGCTGGCAGTGATCATGAGCCGGAGGCGCTCGATGCGGCTCGAAGATTGAGGGAGTTGTCCGAGCGGTGGGGTATCAGCCTGGACACTCTTCACTCAACGTCATCCCAGCCGACAGAGTTCCTGCGAAGGCGAGTCAGGCAATTATGGGAAAGAGCAGGTCAAGAAGCGGAGCACGACCTTAGGACTGTGAACACCGCTGGAAGGAATTCGTGATGTCTTATTACTCCCCAATCATGTGGGTAGGCTCGAAATTAAGAGCGATACCTACCCTGAAAAAGCTTTTGCCGAGCGATGTGGCATTCCTCGTGTCTGTCTTCTGCGGGGGCTGCTCCTTCGAAATCGCTATGGCTCTCGCTGGCCTGACCGTGCAGGCGTACGACATAAATCCATTCCTCGTGAATTATTGGCAGTTCCAGTTGTCAGAGCCTGCGTTACTCGCCGACCGTATTGAACTGGTTCAACGTGAGTTCGAGAGACCTTATTTTGAAAGGCTCGACAGAATTTTGCCTGCGCTCACACCTCTGAACCGTGCCGCAGCATTCTATGCCTTGGTCAGATCTGCCTTTTACAACATATTCCCCGGAGGGACTTACGCGAAGGGACACCCCAATTTCAAGGAACGACTCATAAACAGGGTTCGTGATTTCCGATGCCCCGGCTTGTCAGTTTCGATGCAGGATTTTCGGGTCACGTTGAGCACTCATCCTCAAGACTTCTTGTGGCTCGACCCGGTCTACTTCAAGAAAGACAGGCGGCTCTACGGCATCAAAGAGTTCGCGCATGAGGAGCTTGCGGCTGTCCTGAGACGGCACAAAGAGAGGTTTCTCCTCACCTACAACGACCATCCGTACATCAGAAGCCTGTACGAAGGCTACACCATCATCCCCGTTAATGGGAAGTGGCGCTACTCTGCCGGGCGGAGTAAAGAATCGGACGAAATAATCATTCTTAATTACGAGCTGTCTTCCAAGCAACTCATCGATAGTGGATTTGATCCTTCACGAACGGAGGGCAGCCATTTGACTGCCGTGTCGTGGAACGGGGACAAAAAGATTGGAGCAGACCACGGCTCCACAATCGAAACCTCGTCTGATTTCGATGCCATCATACTCCCAGGTGATTGCAAAGAAACTCTGAAGTTGATCGAATCAGAATCCGTGAACCTCATTGTGACCTCCGCTCCATATAACATGCAGAAGAAGTATGGAGCCGCGCGCGAGCAGCGGAGATCCCTGGACGCCTACCTTGCGGAGATGCAGCCTATTCTGGAGGAACTGTATCGAATTTTAGGACCCAGAGGCAATTTTTGTTGGCAGGTTGGCAATTACGTTGAGAAGGGGGAGGTATTCCCGCTCGACATCTATTACTACCAAATCCTGAAGCAATTGGGTCTCAAGCTCAGAAATCGGATCGTGTGGCACTTTGAGAGCGGCCTCCACTCCCGGAAGAGGTTTTCCGGTAGATACGAGACCATTCTCTGGTTCAGCAAGACCGACGATTACATTTTCGACTTGGATCCCGTCAGGATTCCTGCAAAATATCCAGGGAAGAAGCACTTCAAAGGCTCCAGGCGGGGACAGTTATCGTGTAACCCTCTCGGAAAGAATCCCTCAGACTATTGGGACGTAGGATCGATCATAAAGCAGGACTGGGAGCAACTCGTTTGGAACGTACCCAATGTGAAGGCAAATCACCCGGAGAAGACCATACACCCGTGCCAGTTTCCTGTCGAATTGGTCCAGAGGCTCGTTCTTGCACTGACGCAGGAGCACGATTATGTCCTTGACCCTTTTGGTGGTGTAGGTTCGTCCATGATTGCGGCGGTAAGTCTGGGTCGGAAAGCCATCATGTGCGAGATCGAGGATCAATACATTGAAATTGCAAGGCAGCGTCTGGATGATTACCGAAACGGCACGCTAAGAATCCGTCCCCTCGGCAAGCCCATATACGAGCCCACTGAGGTGAGAAGTAGGCCGAGTTCTCTGGATGTTTCGAGGCAAGCAGGGTCTTTCGTTAACGGATCTTGAGAGGCGCGCTCTGGCCCCATCCCCACCTCGGTGCGATCTTCAGGCCAGCCACCAACCCCTACTGGCCGAACACCTCAACCATAGCATCGCTGAGCCGATAACCAGATAGAACGATCTGCTTTTCTGCAACTGCCTTAGCCTTGTCCATATAGTCGCTGGGTAGAAACACGCCGTCATTTTTGTCCGAGCTTCCCTTCAAAGTCCCTCCTCGGTAGGCTTGCTCTATGGCAACGTTATAAGTCTCGACAGCCCAGTCATTGAACAGCTTCACCGCGAGTTGCTCAGCGAAGTCCTCGCGCTTGAAGCCGGGCCTGTTTCGCAGATCAGTCGCCTCGTTCCGAACTGCCTGGAACTTGTCCGAACCGATGATGAGACCATCCCACAACCCGTGCAAACTCATGGTTTTGCCACTTGATGTCACCCGGATGTAGAAGCGTGTGCCGCCTCGATCCCCCTCTGGTTCAGGAAATTGGTCGGTTACGAGCATGACCGTGTGCAATGGCTGGTGAATGTCACCTATGAGATGAAACATCCAGCACAGGGCAACTGCACGGTCCTTAACATCAGCCGCTGACTTCACAGCGGAACGATTATCTGAAAAGGCCCTGACTATGCTTTCTCCCTCAGGAATCGAACTTCCCGTTCCTCCAGGACGGAATGGCATGTTCACGTAGTGCCATGCGGGTCTGTCGTATTCGGGATACTTCTTCCGTACGTCATCAGACCACCTGGCTGCAAGCATGAAGAGGTACAAGTCCCTGTCTTCGGCTGGCACCTGTTCCAATTTGGGAGCCCATTTAGACTCGAACTGAGGGTGCTGCTTCAGGACTTCAATAACTTTCGCCAAGACCTCAGGGTGTTGCTCTTTCAGGTCGGCATAGGCAATTGCAGCCGACACCATGTGTCCTGGCTTGGTCCATGCCTGGACTACCTGAGCGGCCAAGAGAAAACAGATCCCACTAAAAAGGGCTATTACTGATCGCATACTCTGGTCTCGCCAATTGAGAAAGGTTGCTGATCTGAGAGGCTGCCCGCGATGTTACTCCTTCAAAGGGGGGCATCTCACGGAACACAACATTCACATAATCCTTTGCTTGCAGCACTTCTTTTCTTTCGGATGCCACGCGCGCAAGAATCAACGGTTGTATATTGCTCGGGTCATAGATGCACCCTCTCCTAAATGAATTGAATGGCTTCTGCTGGAGCGCTAAGTGCTCCGCCAGACTCTTCCCCGGCGTCATCAACACGAATCGTCCGCACACTAGGTAGCCTCTACCGAAAATGCCTTTCCAGATTATAACTTTATGTATTATAAAGGACTTTCGTGAAAAGAGGAGGACTTTATGACGATCACAAAAGCGGATCTTGCCGAAAAAGTCGCCGGAGACTGCGGTTTCATGAAAG
>JBKQMK010000287.1:0-3268 GCA_052146735.1 Desulfomonilaceae bacterium
CTGTTTGACAACCTCCTTTGCATTCGCAACACTCGATACGGGTGGCTGGTTAGGCCTTACCCGGCGGGGACTCGCACCCCGCAAGAGACGCCAAGCTTCGCCTGGCGCACCCACCCTTATAATGTTCCCTCCCCCTGGGTTCTGCTCTCTCTGAAAATAACAACCCTCTTGCTCATAGCATCACTCCCTACCATTATTCATGAATGAACTGATGAAAAGTCTTCCATAGCCTTGAGAAGTTCAGCCAGAGCAATGAATGTGTCCAGGCTGCTGTCCGCCAATGATGCGGGTTTGAAAAAAGGCACCTGGTGATATCATGTGCTTACGGCTATTGTTTCACACCCCAAGTCCGTTTTTGATGTACTGGCTTACAAGAACTCCCCAACTCCACCTATGTATTATGGCACCGCCCCACCTGCCTAACTGCCGGGCCACCGAAGCCTGCCCATAGGAAGGCGAAGGCGAGGTGGAGCCCAAGGCAGAAGAGTGTTTGTCGGTTAGGTGGGAGATCTACTTGATGCTGATGGAAACATATCCTATGCCGATGTTTCTCTGCCCTCTCTGGAGATAACAGTACTCTTGCATGAGGCCCCACTTTTGGCTGAAACTCCTTGACTCCGTCTCTCTTTTTCTTGTACCGTACTCAATTGAATATCTCACAAACGGATGCAAAGAGTTTCTGCACAACACGACCGCCTAAACAAAAGGAAGGGGAAATCATGGCTTATTACAAATATCCAGAAGTCCTTACACAGCGCCAAGATTTGCAATTCGATCAAGCCTTCAATCCTGGAGCTTTCGCCCCATTATCTGGTATTTATCGTTGCGAAGGATGTGGCAGAGAAGCGGTGACCACCAAAGATAACCCTCTTCCTCCTCAAGACCACCATCAACACACTTTACAGCAAGGGGACATCCGCTGGAGACTTATCGTCATGTCTACCCATGCTTGATAGAACTGAAAACCGTGTTGGCCGAACAATGGGAACTCCGTCATGTTTTTTTCACATTGCAGGAGCTATAATTGCCAAGGCTTTAGCAACTCCCACTAATTCCTTTGCCGTTAGATCACGTTGCATGAATTCAGACGAGATGAGATTTGTGACTCACTGTGATAATCAAAGCAAAAATGGGTAAAATGCTTGGAAAATCCAAGAAGTGATGCTGGACTCGCTTGGATTTTCACACTTACCGACGAGACTCACTCGCTGTGATTTTCACACTTAAACTTAATATACCAATACATAGTTGTGATGTTAGCAGCGCTCATATCTTTCAAGCTGCTTGCTCTTTGAAGAGTTCGAGCTGAGCATGTTTATGGCCCCCAGAAATATAGTACACCTCTTCGTGATGCTCTGAAGAATTATTTAGCTCTGAAGCTTTCTGAGCTTTGATCTGCTCATTGTGCTTGGTAATGTTGGGATAATGGCAATACCCTGGTGCTTTAGCACTGGGATCAAGTGATTTACGCTTAGCCACAGGCTTTTGGTTATATGTGAGCCAATTATCCGACCATCTAAAAACTCCAGTATTGTGCAGTGTGCCGGTCTCTACAGTTTCCCAAAATCCTGCGGCTACAATCTCTTTACGGGCGGCAGCTATGGTATCTGTTCCTCTGATCCCTCGTTCCTTAAGTAAATTTGAAGGTAAAGAAAAATCTGAATGAGGCAACCAAAGTGACGATCAGGGAGGATTCCGACCATCTTCGACTCCTTGAACCCTTCATCGGGGGGCTTCCCTTGGAAGCTGTTCATATAGGGACTCTTCAGCCTTTCATCGAACACAGAAAGAAACAGAAAGTCAAGAATAGGACCGTAAACTATGCCTTGCAGACGGTGCGGCATATCTTGAATCTTGCTTCAGGTGAATGGATTGATGAGTATGGCATGACTTGGCTGCCCCATGCACCCAAAATCCGGCTCTTACCTGTCACCGACAAGCGGGAACCTTACCCGATGAATTCCGATGAACAAGTTCGTTTGTTCAGTCAGTTGCCGAAACATCTGCTGAAAATGGCTCTGTTCAAAGTGAATACTGGATGCCGGGAGTCTGAGGTTTGCGCTTTGAAATGGGAATGGGAAGTTTCGATTCCAGAACTGAAGACTAGTGTTTTCATTATTCCCCCGGCGAATGTCAAAAATCGCCAAGAACGTGTCGTAATCCTTAATCGGGTGGCCAGGGGGGTTATCAATGAAATGAGAGAGGCGCACCCTGTGAATGTGTTTACTTACAGGGGTCGGCCAGTCAAAAAAATGTACGGTGCCGCATGGCGCAAGGCTCGTGAAAGGGCTGGCTTACCCCAAGTTCGAGTACATGATTTGAAGCACACATTTGGGCGTCGCCTCAGGGCGGCAGGTGTGTCATTCGAGGACAGACAAGATCTTCTGGGGCACAAATCCGGGAGAATCACTACTCATTACTCGCAAGCTGAACTGGGCAATTTAATTGCTGCAGCAAACAAGGTTTGCGATAACGAGTCCCGCAAAAGTCCCGCACTGGTAATCCTGAAAAGAAAATCCGCCTAACGCCGTCCAAGCAACCAGGCGGACTTTCTAATGATATCTGGTGCGCCCTAAGAGATTCGAACTCCCGACCTTCTGATCCGTAGTCAGACGCTCTATCCAGCTGAGCTAAGGGCGCATTCGGCAGTACCGGCATTCCAACAAGGGCGGCGTGGAGAGATAACGCCGGAGCCATGTTTATAGCGGGAAACAATCGTTTCCAGCGGACTAAGACCGGATGTCCAGATTTTTAGAATCTTTGCGGCCCATTGTCAACCCCCAAACCATCGGAATAAGCAATCACCGCGGAGATCACAGAGAACGCAGAGAGATCAGTCTTTTTTGTTTCTTTCTTTCAGATAGCGCATAGGCCTTTCGGGCCTGTTTCATTAACGATCTGCGTCGACTCGAGATGTCATCCAGACGACGCATGTTGTCTTGTCTGAAGCACTATTTTTCTCTGCGGTCTCGGCGTGCTCTGCGGTGAAACCTTTTCTCCGTTGAACGATTACGAAGAAAGAAGTGTGTCGGCAAAAGGGTCGAGCTTCGAATAGGTAGCGTCCTGATGTAGTGTACTGGGCGTCATTCCGGCGAACGTGGGAATCCATCCAGCGAAACGCTGGACTGGACCTCGGATCGGAGAAACTGTCTCAAAACATGCGAATGCCCTAGAGGCGCTCGGGCCGGTAGGGGGTCGTCTCGGTAGATAGATCATTCTATCGAGTGAGAAATTCTTATACGCCAATCTTTGGTTCGTCCCCCTTAGT
>JBKQMK010000288.1:0-3276 GCA_052146735.1 Desulfomonilaceae bacterium
AAACTCTACCCTGCTGATCTCGTGGAACGTCTTCGGGAGAAATCCAAACGAGAGGATTCTTAGGTAATGGGACCAAACAGAGAGGGACGGGTGGGACTTGCGCTGGCATCTCAAGTTGTTGAAACATGCGGCGACAGTTGTTTCGGGAAGGATGGAACTTCGACGGAACGAACAAGAATAAAACCCGCCCCTCGCAAATCCCAAAGGATGGGACTTTTCCCTGTAACGGCCTTATTTTACTGACCCGGCACAGTGGCGACTGCTAAGGCGAAAAGTATATTTATCTGCACGGTGCCAACAAAAACGCCTGAGAACGGGTGCATCGATAATCCCGATCAGGTTCTTCGCCAGCAGATGAGAGCCACTTCAAAAGGTCTTTCCGCCCATCAATGGGTCAAAACGTCAGGCTCTACGTCCCGGTAAACGAAGACATATTCTTCGTTATTGATGTCCACTGTGATTCGGCCTCCACAGGCTTCAGCGCAAATCAGCCAACTGGGTTTTTCGCGGTCACAGCATATTTGCTCGGGAGCGAACTTCCCTGATTTCCTGTCGAACCATGCCAACAACATCGGCTCAGCAGCCTTTTCCCTGGCTCGTTGATCTGCAATGGACCTGGCGGTAGAGAAGTCAAGAGATTCTCCAGTCTGCACTTGGGTCGGGTTGCTTAACATCCATTTTGAAGCATACGCACAATTTATCATTTTCGGCTTCCTCCGCCTCCTTACAATTAAGAGCCTTGGTCCCTCCGGGCAGAGACTTGGGGACAATTCAATCCTTAATTCAAAACTTAATCACTGCGTAGAAGAATAACCATCGGAGCCTACCGGGAAGCCAATTATGAGGCACCCTGGGCACCTTTTGTCAACTGATAAGCGACCTTCTGAGCAGCATCGGTTCTATAATGAGATTTTCAATAATAGCATGATCAAGATAATGAATGCCGCCGCCCCTAATAACCACCACAAGAATGAACCGCCCTGCTTCTGCTCCTGAATTCCACGCAAAGCACTGAGGGCTAGTTTAGATTGCTTCTTTCTCTTCCGAAGATCTTCAACTGGAATTCCTGACAACAGTTTCTCGCCTCAAGCCCTGCGATTCTTTTTCTGAGCTGCGGTACTTTACCATCAGCTAATGGCGAATACCAAATCCGTTCCATGAGCTTCAGAGAGAAAACTACCTGCCGTTTCTCGCGTTCTCCGAGCCCTATAGACGCGCAGCGGAAATATAGGCAAGAGAAGCTGCGGCGGGTCAAAGATTCTCGTGACCTGTGAATGCCTTGACTGGTATTTTCCGTGCCCTTTTTGGTAAGATTGCGTCCAAGCTGGGAGGCGGCTGTGAAAATACCCAAGATAAAGGCTAAACAGGCATTGGAAGACATTCGAGCGGGAATGGATGATATTTCCCTCATGAAGAAATACAAGCTTTCAGCCAAGGGTCTCCAAAGTTTGTTCAAGAAGCTGGGGCAAGCAGGGATCATCAAGCATGTTAACGCTAGGGAGGTTTTGGCTGATCTCCGAGCCGGGATGAGTAGCGATGAACTCACGAAGAAATACTCTCTCACCCGCCGTGGGATGCAGAATCTGTTCTGGGAGCTTGACCGAGCAGGTGTTTTGAAGGCAAGCGCTGAGCAGGACGGCGTGCCCGCCAAGGTGGTAATCAATATCCATGAGATAGCGAAGGACATCAAGTCAGGCATGAACAGAACTCAACTGATGGACAAATATCGGATGAGCCCCAGAGCACTGAGATGGGTGTCGGCGACGCTCATCAGCTCGGGGGCAATGAGTTGGAAGGAAATCTTGGATAAGTTATCGATAGCTCACGAAGATCTGGTGCCTGACAAGCCACGTGGAGCGAAAAGATATCCGGTCCTGTTTGGTTGCAACATATATGAGGCGGACAATGGGGGCGTCCCGGGGAAGATCCGTGACATTTCTCACAAAGGCATCGGAGTCTTAGGAATCAAAGCCAAAGTGGGTGACACCAAAACACTGGTAGTTCCCGGTGATGAGTTCGGGGAGTTTGCAGCATTTAACTTCGACGCTGAATGCCGATGGACCAAGAGAGACCCGGCAGGCGAGTTTCTCGCCGGGTTCGAGATTTCCTACATCTCCATTGGAAACCTGAAGGAGTTCCAATTACTGCTCCATTGGGTCCGGTTCGGAAACAGAGATAAGAAATTTCTCTGACCATGAATTTATTGGCTCAAACTTCTTTGACTGAGTTAGTGCTGATCCAGCTCAGCTGCGGCTTTCGCCGACTCGACAAATGCTCTGGTTATCTGGGTATCGGAAAGAGACGTCCTTTCATATAGCTGCATGTGTGTGATCAGGTCCGCGTCAACCAACTTCCTCAGCACACTCTCCAATTGCTTTGGGTTCAGGCGGTATTTCTTCATGAGAAGGGTATCCCCCATCCCTGAGTAAACATCCTTAGCTACATCTTTTGCCTTTAACTTTCTCACCCGAACTGTCCTCCCTGGAACTGTATCCCACTCACCAAACTGGTGCATATTAACTCGTCCTTTTGGAACAAAGAAGGGCCAGGGGGCAGCGTCACCTGTACGCACCTGTCAAGCCCCTCGCCCCGGAAGGAAACGTTGAATCCTGAAAAGATCAGGATGGATTCTCAATTCGAGGGGGGCACTGCAGGGATTTAATGGCATCAAGGTCTTCGAAAGTGAAAAGGGAAAGAAACCCGACAGCGATAACTGCTAGAACATTACCAGAATTCTCCGAGTGGAGATTCTGAATATTCGTGCGGATTCCGGGAATAGATGGCGGACTATCAAATGATTCAAGAAGTCAATGACGTGTGCAGTTAGGCGATAATGGAACAGTTCAAGCGGCAACGAAACTCAATAGATGTTTAATTACCGGAAATGTCCCTGCGCCCATTTCCGGTAGCACCATGGTGGCCGTCTATAATCTGCTCCAGGCTATGATTATAACTGAGCCGAGACCGACTGGGCTCTAAAGAGTAAATGGCATGATGCTCTGCATTTACTCCGTCTTTCCCGTTCCAAGCTAAAAAGGCAAATGACAGCGCTGGGTATCTGGGTCGAAAAAACCATGTGAACACCCATGAGCAGGCCTATTCGACCTTACCTTAATCACTGATATCATGGCAGTTTCTGTGACACCAAAATCTATAAGCCATTTTGACCCATTAGTCCAAATGTACCCAGAATATGTGCTACTGAAATCCAAGTTGCCAATCAACCGTTAATCAGACATCTTTACCGGCTTTTCACGGCAATGTTCCTCTACTCCG
>JBKQMK010000289.1:0-3599 GCA_052146735.1 Desulfomonilaceae bacterium
TTTTGGCCTTTGCTTTTAGCTCTTCCTTCAGCCGTGGTAGGATATCACGATCAATGTCAAATGCCCTGATATAAACATGTCGGTAGCCTTCAGGCGCTTTTTCATAGGAACCCAGGATGCTGGCAAGCCGCCCATTGTGCTTGCGTATTATGTCAGTTACCTCTTTGATGGAACCCGGATGGTCCTCCAGGAGAAAACCGAATTGAAAGCCTCTTTTGGTCAGGCCACTCAAGGATATCATTGCTTTGAAGAGGTCATTCTTGTTTATGATACCCTTTATCTCCCCCTTCCCATCAACAACAGGGGTACCGGAAATATTGTTGGTCAGAAGTACTTCTGCCGCCTCCTCCACGGTGTGATCCAGAGGAACCGTAATTGGATGTCGGCTCATTATGGCTCCAACTTCCAGGCGCGACAGGTGATACGTGATTTGTCGGATGTCAAGCAGCGAGGCATACGAAGGGGACGTGCGTTTCAAATCTCGATCCGATACTATTCCAACCAGCTTCCCCTCTTCCATGACTGGCATCATGCTGATCTGGTGCTCCTTCAAAAGCTTGATGGCGTGAAGCACCATATCATTAAAATTGAGAGTGATAACGTTCTTGCTCATCCAGTCTTTGACCAACATTTCATTTCCCCCTCAAGGGATGCTGACCTTCATCCGACGAATAATGCGCGAAAAGTCCGTCACAGCGCCAAATTAGCTGCATCATTCGCTCTGCTTCCCTGAGAATATCTCCCATCGGCTGTAGGAGCTCTTTGTTTCCTAGTCTTCTGTCCTCGAAATACCTGGTCCATTCGTCTCCTGCAATTATAGATAGATAGGTGGAGTGGGACCTCCGGTTATTTGGGGGACAAAGCACTAGTGATGTCTTCCCCCCGAACCATGCGGGTCTTACCCCGACAAGTCATTCGATGGGACCTCACACCCGAGGTCAGCTCCGATTCGCATCGGATTCCGTCCCCGTGAGGAGTGTGTTAGTAATCTTTCGCCGTGACCGGATTTTCACCTTTTTTTGAGCGTACCTCTCCATCGTTCCCTCGGTCAAGCTCAATCTTCGACGTTGCTCATCACCAGAGGCGGCTTGGTAGTGGTGGCTGCAAAAAACCTCCCTTGCCCTTAGCAACGTATAGGAATCAAAAGACCGAAATTCTCAAGAGATGGGGTTTCCAACTAGCTCTAGGGGGCGGAGGGTGAATCTTTCCCACAGAATTATTGCGGCGTCTTGGGTGGTCAAATGGCTGCCGGATAAATTAGCACCGAACTCCCCCATAAGACCCGTGAGGTACATTGTGAATCCGTCATCTTCAGTATGAATCCATTCGTTTGTGAAAGAATCATCATTTGCATCGAAGTTTCCATATCGATAAGAAATATTCTTTTGAGAACCAAGTTTGCGGATCCAGATCTTGCAAGCGTTCTTCAGTCCGCCCGGCCCATCTATCTCAAACGTATATTTTTCCCTTGTTACTTCCTCGAATCGTGTCTCGATGATCGGATCATGCTTCTCTAATGATTTCAGTCCATGCCGGAAATAGCCGACAATAGTTGCAAAAGAATCTCTCAAGAAAGTGTTTCGATCTTTTTCGGAGAATTCGTTTCTGAGCTGTGGCAGGGGTATTTCAGGCACTGGAATCTTCCATCCATTGGGGACCGCTCGGGTTGCCGAGTCCTCGCTCTCCGTAGATGATGATTTCGTGAGAATCCGATATGCAGACATCGGCTCAGTGATATTCTTGAACACTTGCTCTGCCAAACAATCATAGTGCAAGGGCAATTTCTTCTTCACGAGGTCATAGACGGCTCCTGAAATACATATGCTCCCGGGCGTGGCCAGTCCTTCCAAACGGGCAGCCATGTTTACGGCATGGCCGTAGATTTTGCCGCCGACCTCTATCACATTACCGAGATTAATTCCGATCCGAAACTTCATCTGTAGGTGCTCAGGCACCTTCGAATTCTGGCCTATCACAGCCTTTTGGAAATCCAAAGCGAATCGCACTGCATTTTCCGCACTCATGAATTCCAGCAGGAACCCATCGCCGGCGGTGTCCACGACACTACCGTCATGCTTCTGAGCCAGGCCTTTCATTCCGTCATGGCACAGTATAAGTACCTCAATAGTCGAGGCCTCATCGCGTTCCATAAGTCTGGCATAACCTTTCACGTCCGCGTGGACTAGAGCTACCAGCCTGCGTTTTTCTGTTTTTTCCGTCTTCAAATCCTCTTATTCAGAAAGCGGACGGCCCTGGTTCTTGTCGGGCAGTCACAAAGGCAGCCCGCCGCTATCCGGAAAACTGCGGGTTCGATTGATTCATCCAGGTACCGTCGAAAACCTGATCCCCCTAGAATCCTATATCGCTTGCACTTGAGGCGTAGTCATTTCACGAGCTGCGATGAGAATACCATCACCAATCAGTAAGCTAAGTTCATTTGTCTCAGAGGTGAGGAGTTTGAAGTTCTGGGTGTAGTAATGAAAAGGACCCAACAAGTTCCTGAGGGTCATAAAGGCCAAGGATTGCCAGCTCAGGAAGCGCTGTGCGTCGAACCTATTGTCCAATATGACTTTGGCTGCATCTATAAGTGAAGTGAAATTTGTCATTTAGTGAGCTCCTTTCAATCTTCACTGTAAGGTTGACATCCGACTTGAGCCAAAGTTCCTGACCTTCCAGAATAGAATGGCATTTCTTGATGAGGCCGAAATTAGCCTCATCTTACGCTAATTCTCTTTTGGGATCCTACAAATTGGACATCCCCACATTCAACATCCCACACGGGATTAATGTCCCTGGGATTTCAACATCTTGACCAGCGCTACCGACCGTAGGTCCTTGTACAGAGCATAAGGTCGTCCCTCAGTTTTTCCCGCTTCCTCCAACTGCTTGATTACTTCTTCAGACTAAACCACGACTTGCGGTCTACACGTCGCATAGACGTTTCTAGGGAGGGGGTTGGTTGGTAAACCGCAACGAAAAAGGGCACGGAATATCGTGCCCTTACGCAAGCGAACTGTAAGTCGATTAATACATGCCGCCAGGAGGCATGCCGCCGCCGGGCATTGCGGGCGATTCTTTCTCCTTGGGCTTCTCGGCGACCATCACATTTGTGGTCAGCATGAGACCCGCGACGGATGCAGCATTCTGCAAAGCCAGCCTTGTGACCTTGGCTGGATCGATTATGCCGCTTTCCATCAGGTCTTCATATTGTTCGCTCTGGGCATTGAAGCCGAATGCCCCTTTTTTGGCCTTTACTTTGTCTACGACTATTGAACCTTCCTGACCGGAATTCGCGGCGATTTGGCGGATGGGCTCCTCTAGTGCTCTACTGACGATTTTCGCGCCCATTTTTTGGTCTTCTTCTAGTTTGAGCTTCTGGATTGCGTCAAGGCATCGCAGATAGGCCACGCCACCGCCCGGAACAATGCCTTCCTCAACCGCAGCGCGGGTCGCGTGGAGAGCGTCTTCAACGCGGGCCTTCTTTTCTTTCATTTCTGTCTCTGTGGCTGCGCCCACATTGATGACCGCCACGCCGCCGACCAATTTGGCCAATCTTTCCTGGAGTTTTTCACGGTCGTAATCGGAAGTGGTTTCTTCGA
>JBKQMK010000290.1:0-5089 GCA_052146735.1 Desulfomonilaceae bacterium
ACCTTCCCCGTTGGCCTTTGTCGTGAAAAAAGGTTCGAATACTCGGTCCAGTACCTCGGGTTCCATGCCCACACCGGTATCAGAGACGGTTAGAAGAACGTACTTGCCCGGTTCGGCATCCAGGTGCGCCGCCAGGTGTTCATCGCTTATCGACACATTGCTCGTTTCTATGAGGAGTTGTCCTCCATCTGGCATCGCATGCTGGGCGTTGACGGCGAGATTGAGCAGGACCTGTTCCACCTGGGAAGGATCGGCATCGATGATCTGAAGGTTCTCCGCCAGCACCAGTTTTATCTCTATCATCAGCGGTACCGTTCGAGCCAATAGTTTCTGGGCCTTGCGAATTTCTTCATTCAAATCAATGGGCCGTGTCCTCGACTCGACCTTCCTGCTGAACGTGAGTATTCTGGAAACCAGATCAGCGCCGTCTCGTGCAGCGTGTTGAATGACTTCGAGCTTCTTTCGGTCGGGGTCTTCTGGTCCCTTTTTCATGAGGAGAAGGTCTGAATAGCCCAAGACAGCCTGGAGCAGGTTGTTGAAGTCGTGGGCCATACCGCCTGCCAGGGTGCCGATGGCTTCCATCTTCTGCGCATGGAGCAATTGCTTCTGGAGCATGGCCTCCCCTGTGAAATCTCGCTTCACCGCCACGTAGTTGACCGTCCGGCCGCTCTCGTCTTTGATGGGTGAAATGGTAGCCGTTTCTTCGTAAAGCGTTCCGTCTTTCCTCTTGTTGGTGAACCGTCCACGCCACACTTGGCCTGCCAGAAGAGTGTCCCACATCTCTCGGTAAAAGGCTTTCTCATGCTTGCCGCTTTTCAATATGCGAGGGTTCTTTCCCAAGGCCTCTTGTCTCGAATAACCAGTTATCTCCTCAAAGGCCGGGTTGACATAGATGATTGAACCCTCCGAGTCTGTCACGACGATGGTTTCTCCGGCGCTTTCCACGGCCGTAGCCAGTCTCTTAAGGTGCTCTTCAGACCGTTTACGCTGACTGATGTCTCGAGTAGCCCCTATGATCCCGACGGTCTGACCGTTATCGTCATACAGGAAGCGTGTTGACAATTCAGTCCAAAAGGTCGAGCCGTCTTTACGAAATTGCTCAAGCTCAAGGATGTCTGTTCGGGTTGGATCCAGTTCTGGAGTTCTCTGCTGCGAGAGGCGATCACCAAGGACACCCAGGGCGAGTTCCAAGGATGCCGGCGTCAAATAGTCCGAAGGTCTGAGCACCATGAATTCGGCGATCGTCCAACCATTCATCTTTTCCACATTGGGACTCAAATAGGTGCAATTCAAATCCAGATCCGCGGTCCAGATCACGTCGGAAACGTTTTGGGCCAGGAGCCGGTATTTTTGCTCACTCTCCCTCAGGGCAGCCTCTGCCCGCTTGAAATCTTCAATATCCTTCGTTACTACCAGTAGATGGGGTTCATCCTCCCACATCATTAGTCCGGCGGATATCAGGATGGTCCTCTCTTCTCCGTCCTTTCGACGAAGCCTCGTTTCAAAATTCCTAACATGCCCCTGTTGCTCCAAGGCCGCTACAATTCGGCCTCGATCCGCCGGATCTGCACAGAAAGGAATGTCCACAGCTGATCGGCCCACAACTTCATCCCGCGTATAGCCGGTAAGGAAAGTATAGCCCCGGTTAACGTCAACATAGGTCCCGTCTTTGAGCCTGCTGATGGTTAAAGCGTCAGGACTAGTCTCCCAGGCCATCCGGAGCCTTTCTTCGCTCTCCCGCACTCTATCTTCCGCCCTCTTGCGGGCTGTAACATCTCTGAAACTCCACACCCGCCCCACAATGGCCTCTTCAACGTACTGGGGCCTGGAATACCGTTCAAAGATCCTTCCGTCCTTGAATTCGATGATATCAAAGCTTTCTGCTTCTGGTCGACTGTACAAATCTTGGACTTTTTCCAGAAAGTCTTCTGGTGACTTGAGTTGGTCAAGAACGAATTGAAGCGCATCGGCATCCTCCTGAGAATCAAGGACATCCCCAGGGACACGCCACATCTTTGCAAACTCTCGATTGAACACCGAGATTTTTCCGCCTTTATCGACCACAAGAATGCCGTCCGCTGTGGATTCGAGAGTAGATGTGAGAAGCGACAACGAGTTCCTGACTTGTTCCTCCGCCTTCTTTCTCTCCGTGACATCCTCAATGATGGCCTGACCGCCGAAGACTCCTCCTTTCACGTCCTGCATGGGTGTAACAAGGAGTCTCATGTAGGAAGCCTTGCCCCATTTACTTGTGTAAGGAAGTTCGACAGTCTTGGGCTCACATTCTGATATGCAACTTTTGAAGACCTCAGAGAACCCTGCCTCCATCAGAAGAGGAAATGTAAAAACGTTTATGGCCTCGGAGGCTTCAGCTGAAGGAGAGCCGAGAAGTTCCAACAACTTCTTGTTGATTTCCCGGATTCGTCCCTCAGTATCGTAAGAGATTATACCTATTGGAGCATGGTCAAACAGGAAACGGTACCTCTCTTCGTTCTCCCGAAATGCAACTTCTGCCTGTCTGCGCTCTTGCACTTCTCGTAAAAGCTTGTCGTTGATCTCCTTAAGCTCGGCTGTCCTCTCCTGAACCCGTCGTTCCAGATCGTTACGAGCTTGGCGTAATAGCTCTTCATTCTGAACATATTTCGTGACGTCCCGAATCATGGATAAGACGCCGGGTCGCCCTTCCCACTGTATCGTGGAAGACCAGGTTTCAACCCATTTTGCTTGTCCTTCTTTACTGATAATTCGAAAACGGTGACCAGGGGGAACTTGTTCGCCTCTAATCCTCATCAGATAGATTCGCGTCAACTCCTCGATGCCCTCTGGATGAGCCAAAGAAGCGAAAGACTTTGAAAGCAGCTCGTCCTTGGAATATCCTGTCAAGGTTGTGCCGGCTTGATTCACGTACTTCAGGAGACCTTCCTGAGTTACGCAAATTGCCTCACCCGCAGCTTCCAGGAGAAGACGATATCTGGTCTCAGATTCCTCTAATTCTGCTCCTTTGAGGCGTAATGACATGATCTCATTGACGAGTTCCTCTGGCGACGGCTTCTCATCCTTCATGCTGGCCTCCCGGGTTGACGTTGGCTAGAAGGGCATTATTAGATTAAGCAAGGATGAATCATTCCGACTGGTTGCCATTCCGAAGGTGGGCAAGGGGTTAACCGTTTGAATCCATGGCTCCGCGACCCGACGTTACGGTCGCTTTGTAAGCTAAGGCGGGAGCCTACAGAAACGAAAACCAAGGTCACTTCGGTCAATAGCCCAGTTTGTTCAACTTGTTTACCATACCTCTCCGCTCGCTTCCGGTCAACCTCATCGTGCCTGTGGCTAGTTATCCTGTGGCCCACTTCGCAGCTCGAACCAGGTCATTTGAGGTCCACTTACAGGGGAACCCTAAGTTTACCCGCCGCCTGTCGAACGCAATTTATCAGTGGCGCTTACCCGAAAGCAGCGGCTTATGTGTGGTAGGTGCCGAAGCGCCAAACGGCGCAGCGGCTGATCAGATTATCCAGGAAGTGACCCAGACATAAAATTCCGGTTAAAAAAGCGGGTCGTATAAGATCCAAGACATTGCAATTAAGGAAGAATAAGTAGAGATCCATTTTGTTCATTATTTACAATTTAGAGGGATCGCCCACTGTGAAATGAGAGACTGCCCGACCGCAAGTGCACCCGGACTTGCTCACGCGAGCGCAAACCAAGAACTTGCCACGCCAGGGAGGCCGCCATTGAGAAATGAATCTTCCGTGGTGATCGGTGTACCCTTCAACAGGCTGAAGCTGGATAGGGTCCGTGGCAGCCGTCTCGCTGAGCGGCCAGAACTCGAACACCACTCTGCCGTAGGGAAGCTCAGAGCCGCCAACTGCTGTTTTCAGTACTATTTTTATTCTTTCGCTACCGTTAATTGTGCAGGGTGAAACTTCCATTGAGACCGAAATAGGTCGTTCCTGCAAAGAGCCCTCTCTGTTTGCCAAGGCCCAAAATCCCAAAATTGAGGTACAAAGGACCATTACCGTTAGGATCTTCCGAGGCAAGGTCATCCAATTCCCCCCTTGATACCTGAGTCTATTCTACGAAGTAGCTCCAAAAAAGGCTCATGCCCCTGAAGTTATCTAAACAAGTACGGCTAATTTTGAGTCGGCTACCAACGACCTTAGAATTTCCCGACCAGGGCTGATTGTCAATATCTGAAAGTCGGCGACAAACTGGGTAGTTCTCCTACCCGATTGTGCGACAGGCTCCTAGTTCGTATCCGGTTGGTTCACGTCCTGGCTCAACTCCAGTGGCTTATAGTACCCTACACCCACGTATATGTTGCTACCGGGCATTCGCTTGACATAGGTTCTCTTGGGAAACTCCCCTTTTTCTCCTGGTTTGGTCCACCAATAATCCACCCATCCAGAGCCGCGTTCCTCCACGATTTTCCTAAACTCCTGGAACAGAGCGTTACCTTTGGCATCCTTGAATTCGTTGACGTCTTGCCCTACCAGGCCTGGTTTGTACGGATGCGCCAACATTATGTTGCTCATTGAACAAGCAAATACGTATAGTTCCTTATCTATAAACGGCCCTTTGGATACCTAAAAAACCTTGAGGGCATAGTCTGGCCCCTTTTCTTGGATGAAGGCCTCGGCCTTCTCAACCATTTCCACGCAAGCCAAAGATTTGTCTGAGGCCGATGCACCGACAGGCATGGTCATGAGCGCCACAGATATGACTAGAATTAGCTTGATTTCAACTGCCTTCATCTATGACTCCTTTATTCTCGTGGGGGTATCGTAAAATGATTCATTATTCTTTTGCCCACCCCCTATTAGGGAAGAATTAGGCTGCCATTATTTTTCGAATAACTCGCAAAGGAGAACATGCAATTCAAATATCCATCGGTGCATAAATTTCCGTGCTTTTGCTGGGTAGGAGCAAAAAGAATGCTCTTTTCGCCTTAACGGTCGCCACGATGACTGGGGTAAGTTGAAAAAGATGGACACCAATGTTTGATTGAAAGATGAGACGGAGGTGTCACGATGGAAAGGGCAAGGATTCCCCACGGACGGTATTCTAAGGAGTTTCGGGAAGAGGCGGTGCG
>JBKQMK010000291.1:0-3674 GCA_052146735.1 Desulfomonilaceae bacterium
TCTGACCTTCGAGGTTCTGAGCGATTTGGGGAACCGCGTGGCGCGGGAGTTCTGTATAGTCTTTCAGCTTCCGATAGAATTACGTCCCATCTACGCCGGGTTTGGAATCGACCTTACCAAGGCCAACGATGACGATACCTTTGAGTTGCCTATCCCCGCCACCTATGTCATTGGAACAAATCGAAAGATTCGAAAAGCGTTTGTGGATGCCGATTATACCAAGCGGCTCGATCCTGAAGAGATTATCGCGGTACTCAAGGATATGGCACTCGAATGAGAAGCCTAGTGCTAGAGTTCACAAGTATGGTGCCACCTGTTCAGTAGGACCGGCATCTTGCCGGTCAGCGGAAAGAAAGGATGACTGGCAAGATGCCTGTCCTACTGAGCGTTGCCTCAACCGGTGAAGTCACGCACTTGTGTCGTGTCAAGTGACGAACGGCGGAAATATGTCACAGAATTTGAGAAGCGGGGTGCTGAGGTGTAAGATCAAGCCCTGGCCAGCCAACTGCGATCTCGGCTCCGGAAATCGATGTCCGAAGATTTCTAAAGGGCCTATGTCTCTCGGCGTTTTTGCTCTTCGGAACGTATTTCTCGGCGCAACAGTTTTCCTACTTTGGATTTTGGCAGCATATCCCGGAACTCAATGTACTGCGGAATCTTATACGCGACTAACCGTTTGCGGGCCCATTTGGTCAGATCATACCCCGTGACACCTTTGACGTCTTTCTTGAGCACCACGAACGCTTTGATGCGCTGGCCCACCTTTGGATCAGGAATCCCCACCACGCAAGACTCAATTACAGCAGGGTGCTCTTGAAGGACCGCTTCTATTTCCGACGCAGAGACACGGTACCCCTTGTGTTTGATGGTGTCTACCGTTCGATCTACAAAATAGAGAAAGTGATTTTCATCTTCCCTCACGATGTCTGTGGTCCTGTACCAAAACCGCCCCTCAATCTCCACGAACGAAGCTTGTGTCTCTTCTGGCTTGTTAAGGTACGCCCGAACCATCCTGTCCGACGAGACAAGCAGCTCGCCGGGGTCACCGAGGTTTACCGGCTCCAATCCGTCTGGCTCAACGATCATGATATGCTTGCTGGGGACTATTGCTCCCATTGTCAGGGGCGGACTCTCACGATCCGTAGGGCACATCACGATTCCGCCGCAGGTTTCCGTGGCCCCGTATCCTTGGTAAATATCCAGCCCGAAGCGACTCTTCCACCGTCTTGCCACTTCCACCGGTAGCACATCACCGCCTGAGAAGCAGTATTTCAGCGAAGAGAGGTCGTACTGGTCCACGCGGTCGTGTTCGAGAATCATGCGGTAAAACGCGGGGACGCCGATAAGGGTGGTCGCCCGGAGCCTCCGTATGGAATCAAAGATCGCGTCGAGGTTCACCCTTGGTTGGACGATGAGCGTGCCTCCGCCCACGACCACGGTGGAGAGACTGCACGTCTGTCCAAGAACGTGGAAAAGCGGCGCTCCGCCAACGATCACATCTTTGTCTTTTGGAAAGAGGGGGTCGCGGACAGCAAGCTGCTCGTCTGAAGAAACAAGAAACAACCCGTGGGTTATGGGCACTCCCTTGGGATGTTTCGTAGTTCCACCGGTGTAGAGGATTTCCGCTACGTCTTCCTCTTGGGTTCCAGGATCCGCGGCCGGCGGATTCGACGACCTGACCATTGTCTTCATAAAGCTGATGAATGGTGCTTTCTCAACCGTCCCCGTGGGAACTTTGTCTGCGAGCAACCCGAAAGCTCGCTTCCACCACGGAAGCAGGTCAGCCAGATTGGTCACGATGACCCGTTCGATGGCAGTATCTGCCATTGCCTGTTTGACGTAACCGTAATTACGGTCGGCACAGATGACAGCCTTGGCCCCGGTATCGCCGGCAATATATTTTAGGTCGAACGAGGTGTAGATAGGCGTGATAGGGACCGCGACCGCGCCGAGTCTCTGAATGCCGAGCCACGCGACCACAAACTGGATGGAATTTGGAATGTACATCACTATCCGGTCGCCTTTTTTCATACCAAGGCCTGCAAGCGCCGCGGCGAACCGTTCCGTGAGTTCCAGTAGCCTGCGGTAAGAGTAAGACGTGCCGAGAAATGAGACCGCGGTCTTATTGGGGTCCTTGGCTGCCGTGGCAGCGAAAGCCTTGAAAATGGTGGGGTATGCGAGAGTCGACATAGATGGGACGTCCTTGCTCCAGGTTCGAAATTCCACGGGTTCAGACGCCGAAATAGGCCGCCTTCACCTCAGGGTTGTCCATAAGTTCCATTCCGCCACCGTCCATGGTCAGCATTCCGTTCTCGATAATGTACCCGTGGTCGATCATGGGAAGTATCGGGCGGGCGAACTGTTCTGTGATCACTATGGTGAGTCCGGTTTCCGAGCGTATCTTCTTGATTGCTTCTACCAGGGTGTTTTGCATGACAGGGCTCAGCCCGAGTAGAGGCTCGTCCAGGAGAAGAAGGCGCGGCTTCGCGATTAGCGCCATTCCGATAGTCAGCATCTGTTGTTCACCGCCGCTGAGAAATCCCGCTTTTCGCTTCTTGAGGCGTACCAACGTGGGGAAAAGTTGGAACACGTATTCTATAGTCTCCGCTACTTCCCTCCGCTTACGCAAGTACCCGGCAATTTTTAAGTTTTCAACAAGATCAGACTCCTGGAAAATAGGGTGGCGCTCCCGGCAGACCACCATCCCTCTCTTAACCCTTTCGCTCGGGTAAAGATCAGTGATGTCTTCACCCTCGAACTTGACGGTCCCGTATATAGTAATCCGTTCCCCGCCCTTGCGGCGCTCTTTGATCTGGGTGTCGATAATTAGTCCCGATATGGTGTTCATCAGGGTGGTCTTGCCGGCGCTGTTGGATCCGATCACAGCGACAATGGAGCCCGGCTCGACTTTCATGCTGAAATCGTTCAGCGCCAGAGCATTCTCGTAAAAGACCATAAGATTGGAGATTTCCAGCATGGGGTTCCCTGATTTTGGAGTTACAGTTCGGGAAGCGAACGGCGAATTGTGAACCGCGGTCTTATTACTCTGTTCCCAAATAGGCCTGCTTCACCTCGTCCTTTTCCATTACCTCAGCCGGTTTGCCGGCCGCGATGGCCCGCCCGAAATTGAGGACAACCACGCGGTTTGCGATACGGAAGAGCTCGCGCAGGCGATGTTCAATCATGACGATCGTTTTGCCTTCCACCATCAGTTTTTCTATGATGGGGACGATGCTGGCCAGCTCAGCTATGCTAAGCCCTGAAAACAATTCATCCAGGATGATAAGGTCTGCCCTTAGAGCGAGGCACTTGGCTAACTCCAGCCGCTTCAGGTAACCGTGGGGGAGACTCCCCGCAGCTTTGTAAGTCACCGATGAGTCTCTCTCGAAGCCGACCTCTTCGAGCAGGTCTTTGGCGACAGAGTCTCGGTCGCCGTATCGGCCTCCCGTGAGGGCCTTCACTCTCGGCGAGAATAGCGGAATAATGAGGTTCTTGAATGCCGGCAATTCTGCGAAAGGCCGGACCATCTGAAAGGTGCGGGCTATTCCCAGCCGTGCAATGCGGTAGGGCATCCATCCGGTGATGTTCCGCCCTTGGTATTCAATCGTTCCGGAATCCGGCCCCAGAAAGCCGGTGATGAGATTCACCAGCGTGGTCTTCCCCGAACCGTTGGG
>JBKQMK010000292.1:0-5060 GCA_052146735.1 Desulfomonilaceae bacterium
GGTTGAGGGATAAGGACCGCATTCATGGAATTGACGGCTTCCATCCTAATCATGCAGGCGCTGCACGGCCTCGTGTACGGGATGCTCCTTTTCCTGGTGGCATCCGGCATGACCCTGGTCTTCGGAATGATGGACATCCTCAATATTGCTCATGCAGCGTTTTACATGCTGGGTGCGTATTTGGGTTGCTCAGTGCTGATGGCCACCGGAAACTTCTGGCTTGCCCTGGTTGTGGCCCCTGTCGGTGTGGGGATTCTAGGGGCACTAGTGGAGCGGTTCTTTCTGAGAAAAGTGCATAGCTATGGTCATGCTTTTGAGCTACTCATCACCTTCGGCGTGTTCTTTGTGATCACTGAAGCTGTAAAATGGATCTGGGGCGACTTTCCTAGACCTGTCGACGCCCCTCCCGCTCTTTCCGGGTCCGTGCACCTGCTGGGGTTTCAATATCCGGTGTACCGTCTCTTTATCCTAGTAATATCCTCCGTTGTTTTGGTTGGACTGCTCTACGTTTTTCTGAAGACCCGCGTGGGCATCAGGATACGGGCGGCTGTATCGGATGCCCAGATGGTCGATGCACTCGGTGTCAATGTCCCCCGGCTTTTTCTGGGTGTTTTTTCGGGCGGCACAGCTTTGGCTGGCCTGGCCGGTGTCGTAGCAGGTCCTTTCCTTAGCACGTATCCGGGGATGGGTCTTGACATGATGGTGGACACCTTTGTGGTGGTCGTGGTGGGCGGGTTCGGAAGCCTTCCCGGAGCCTTCCTGGCCTCGCTCATGATCGGAGAGCTGCAATCCTTTGGGATTCTCTTCATCCCCCGCCTGGCCCTGGTTTTCCAGTTCCTACTAATGGCCGTGGTGCTTATCATAAGGCCCACGGGGCTCTTTGGAGAGAAGGTATGAAACGCTTCCTCCTCTTCCGAATTGCCCTGGCCATTGGGCTTGCCGCACTTCTGCTGGCGGCTCCCTGGGTCCTGACGGTCGTGCAGACCAGGATGCTGACCGAGATTGTTTACTTTTCGCTGTTTGCCGTGAGCTTCAACCTCCTCTTCGCCAACGCGGGCCTGCTCTCCTTTGGCCATGCAGCTTACTTCGGCCTGGGTGCTTATGTTACGGCCATTTCCTTAAAACAGGTGGCAGGGATGCCCTTTTTCGCCGCTATCCTACTCGGTGCGCTGGCAGCAGCGGCCGGCGGTGCCCTTATCGGTTTTTTCTGTGTGAGGAGTAAAGGAGCCTATTTCGCTTTGCTGACCCTGGCCTTCAATCAGTTCCTCTGGGCAATCGCCTGGAAATGGAGGGAAGTGACGGGGGGCGACGATGGCATTGGCGGCATAGTCCCCAAGAATCCGGTGCACCTAGGTATACTGAACATCGATTTCGCGAATGTCGTGAGCAAATACTATCTCACGCTCGTCATCGTTCTCGTCTGCCTCGCTCTGGGCTGGTACCTGATGCGAACGCCTTTTGGCAATACTATCAGGGCGGTGAAAGGCAACGAAGAGCGAGCCTCCTTCCTCGGTTACAACGTAAACCGATCCAAGCTCCTGATCTTCACTCTTTCAGCTTGCTTTGCGGGAATCGCCGGCAGCCTCTTCGCACTGTTCCAGGATTTCGTGGCGCCGAGCGCTATCTCGCTGAGTATGTCCACAGAAGTGCTATTCATGGCCTTTCTCGGAGGCACAGGCTCATTTCTTGGGCCCCTTTTGGGTGCCGCTATCTTTGTTTACTTCACGGACTGGATCAGCAGCTTGACCGAGCGCTGGGAGTTCATTCTGGGGCTGCTCTTCATCGTTCTCGTCCTCTATTTTCCCCAGGGATTCATCGGCCTGATCCCCGTCAGATTGAAATCCTTGTTCTCCCCTGGGAAGAGTGATTAAAGGAAAGCGTCTATGCCGCTGTTGCAAGTAACAAGTCTTTTCAAGGACTTTAGCGGGCTGAAAGTCCTCTTCGGAATTGACCTGAAATTGGAGCAAGGCGAGAGACACGCTGTCATAGGCCCCAATGGGGCTGGAAAATCCACGCTCTTCAATGTGATAACGGGAAAATATGTCCCGAGTAAAGGAAGGATAACGTTTAAGGGCCACGATATCACCGGCCTTCCGCCCCACAGAATCGCTCGGCTCGGGCTGGCCCGATCCTTCCAGGTCACCAACATCTTTCGGGCCATGACCGTTTTCGAGAACGTCCGAAACGCGGTCCTTTCGCGAAATGGCAGGCGCTACAGCATATTTCCCACTCTGGCCAGGATGAAGTCCATTTCAGAGGAAACCGAGCGGATCCTGGATCTGATCGGGCTCCTGGACCGGAAGGACGAACTGGCGGGTAAGCTGGCGCATGGGCATCAGCGCGCCCTGGAGATCGGTATGACGATTGCTATGGATCCCGCATTGATCCTGCTGGATGAACCGACCGCCGGGATGTCCTCCAAAGAGAGCCGAGAAACCGTCAAGCTTATCGAGAAGGTCACGGAAGGAAAGACGCTGCTCATAGTGGAGCACGACATGGATGTGGTCTTCAGCATCGCCAACCGGATCACGGTGATCTCTTACGGCCAGGTACTCGCCGCAGGGCCCCCAGAGGCGATTCGGAACGATCAGCACGTCAAGGATGCATATCTCGGTGAAGAGAGAGAGTGAATCATGCTTCTCGAGATCAGAGATCTTCATGCCTTTTATGAGGAGAGCCACGTCCTCAGAGGGATCTCCTTGGATGTGGACCGTGGAGAGATTGTCTCACTACTTGGGCGAAACGGGGTTGGCAAGACCAGCACGCTGAAATCCATTATTGGCTTACTGGCTCCAAGTTCAGGTCAGGTCCTTTTCAAGGGCCATGAACTCTCAGGCATGTCTCCTCATGAGATAGCGAATTTAGGCGTGGGTTACGTACCGGAGGACAGGAGGATCTTTCCCAGGCTGACCGTTCGTGAGAACCTTCTGATCGGGATCAAGCCGGGCCAAAAGCAGACCGCGAACGGCTGGTCCGTGGAAAAAATCTATGATTATTTTCCTCCGCTAAAGGCAAGGGACAAACAGAAGGGCGCCTACCTTTCAGGAGGTGAGCAGCAGATGTTGACCATCGGCCGGACCCTTATGGGGGAGCCCGAGGTACTTCTTCTGGACGAGCCCACAGAGGGACTGGCCCCAATGATTGTCGAGACTTTGGAGCAAGTCGTCACGGATGTTCACAACCACGGCGTGGCCATCCTCCTGGTGGAGCAGAACATGCGTGTGGTCTTGAGGCTGGCCGGGAGAATTTACGTGATAAGCAAAGGCAAAATCGTTTTCCAAGGTAGTGGCGAGGCACTGAGAGAGGCTCGGGAGGTCCGAGAAAAGTATCTAGAGGTGTGAGGACTATCTTCGGGCGCGGGCGATGCAATAACCGCTTGGGGATCAACATATCTTAGGAAGGAGGCAGTGAAATGCTGAGAAGGAACGGCAGTGGTAAATGGGGCACCATCGTGATCCTTTTGTCATTCGTATTGTGCCTTGGCGTCGCGCCGACGTTTGCCGCGGAGGGTCAGATCGTCCTGGGAGTTTGTGAGCCTCTATCCGGTCCAATGAAGGATGTGGGTGACCGGTATGTTGAGGGGGTGAAGTTCTCGGTGGAAAAAATCAACGCCAAAGGCGGAATCCTGGGGAAGAAGTTGGTTGTAGTGGCAGAGGACAGCCAGCTTAAGGCTGACGTGGCGAGCCGCAAGGCCACAAAGCTTATCCTCGAGGACAAGGCAGACTTCATCATGACAGGCACCGGAACCCATGTCTGCAAGGCCATGATGAAGGTGGCGGAGCAGTACAAGAAGATTTGCCTCACATACGGGACCGAGGGCGCGAGCACCACCGGGGTCGATTTCAATCCGTACACCTTTCGGGCTTGTCTGAACACTGACCAGCACTCCGCCGCGGTAATAGAGTACTTCGCTAAGCACACCAAGTACAAAAAGTTCTACATCCTCTGTCAAGACTATGCCTTTGGGCGAGAGGCCGCGGAGGGGTTCAAGAAGAAGCTGAAATCCGTCCCTGGGGCCCAGGTTCTGGGTGAGGAGTTTCATCCCATCGGGTTAAAGGACTTTGCGCCGTACATTAGCAAAGTCATGGCGTCGGGCGCCGAGGTAGTGCTGACCGGTAACTTCGGGGTAGATCTGGACAACCTCATCAAAACCGGGGCCTCACTGGGATGGAAGTGCATCACCGGCAACTATTTCCTCAACGATCCACTTCGCATGGAAGTGGTAAAGGATACGGCCATCGGGAGCGTCACAGCGGACAGCTATATGATCACCGTCGACACACCCGCCAACAAAGCGTTTGTCAAGGAGTGGTATGACGCACACAAGAACATGACCATCGGGTTTTGGTATCCGGATCTTTCAGTTGGTCGCTGCTACTACTCCATCCAGTGGCTGGCGGATGTCATCAAAAAGGCGGGAAGTACAGACGCGCAGAAAGTCATCGCAGCCTGGGAGGGAATGAGCTACGACATGCCCTGGGGCAAAGTCACCATGCGGCAGTGCGATCATCAGATGATTTCTCCGGGCGTGGCTGCTGTAATCGTTGCCAAGAGCGAGTTCTTCGATTTCCCCTATATTGGCAAGCCAACCATCATTCCCGCTGAGGCTATCACGGTTACCCCTGCGGAGACCGGAAACCCCAGATGTAAGTGAGTGACGAACGAAGATGCAATCCCAAAGGGACGGTGGGCCGGAGGACCTGCCATCCCTTTCTTCTTATCACCCTCACAGTTCCCCTAGGGGGCGGAGGTATTTGAAACCCGTTCACCTAGCGAGAAGGCGGAGTGGGGAGTCGCCCTCAGGCTGCAACCTTATTTTGCCGCCATTCCGGTAAGGAGGGATTTTGACAGCCGGCCTTGCCAGCGGCCTCTTAAGTTTGCTGTCCAGAGGCTTTATTGCGCCAGAGTGGCAAAGACACCTTTCGAGGTAAACAATGCGGTTGGAAGAGATTCAGGTAGGAACAATAGCGGACCTGGAAGCAATAGAGAAAATCCCGATTCAGGAAAGGCTTCCATTTTTCAACACTTATGATTTGATCAAATACGGTGCGGCCATAGAC
>JBKQMK010000293.1:0-3521 GCA_052146735.1 Desulfomonilaceae bacterium
CGACCATAAGCTCGATCAGGGTAAAACCCCTGGCATTCTTGATCCTGTTTAGCATAAGTTCCTCCTTCGTTTTAGTTTGGTTTTGCATTTCATATTGGGAATTGCAAGCAATGTGCCAACGAGGGCGTGCTGTAATATCCAATAATTCAGCCACATTCCCTGCAATACTTCATTGCGAGAAATGACCCAATGTGCCCCAAAAGGGCACCCATAGATAACACGGTGGATTTGCAACTTATTTCCTGTCAACGCTGTAGACAGTGGTTGCCAATTTTGGGCCATTTAGGTGGATGAGCGAGCTAGAATCTGACTGTTCCGGATATTTTTTTGGCGAATACTTTCAGTGCGTCTTCTTTGCATCGGTTTTTCGCTCTTCGGAAGCCTGTCTCAAAGAGGTTCGGTTCCGCTTGGAATTGACATGTCATGCCCTTGCTTGTATAGCATTGTTTGTTGCCTCTGTTACCAATGTCAAGATGAAACCAAGTTGTCGAATTCCGAAGGGCATTCCATGGCAACCGCTGCAGGGTTTGAGCAGAAGCTTAGCCGTCCGGCCACTCAAGAAGGTGTTTCGCCCGCATTAAGCAGATTGACGATTCAAGTGCTTTGGATTCTCTTCCTGGGACTCTTCGCTTTCCAACTTATTGGAATCTTGCCACTTACTCCTCTCAACGGAGATAGCCTGGGCATTGCCAATGGAGTCAAGAATTATGCCAACGATGGTTCTTTCGCGCTTGGGTACAGGTATCAATCCCAGCCAGGAACTTACGTTTTGGTCCTCCTCGTTTCAGAATCACTTAGGATAGAACCCCATACGGCGTTTGCAGCCCTAACCGGCCTTTGTGCTGTTGTTTTTGCGATTTTGTCCGCGATTTTTCTTAGTTCTGTCCTGCACTTTCCTGTGCCCCTCTGCGGATTAATTGTCGTGCTGTTCCCAGAAACTTTTGCCTCAGCATACTTTGCGAACAGTACCGTCATAGCCGCGGCCATCTTTATGGTAGCATTACACCTGATTCGCCAACGTCCGGACCTGAGCAACCTCCTCGCAAGCGGACTTCTCTTGGGCTGCAGCGGGTGGGCACGTTACGATGTCTTGTTGATGGCTCCTTGCATTGCTGTCCTTCTCTATAAGCATGACTGGAAACAGGCTTGCTCGTCGACCACCATTGTTGCTGTGGTATCAGCGGGTATGGCGTTAATCCTGACTTATGCTTGTGGCATTACGCCTTTTGACGTTTTGAATCAAGCGAGGGGGCACTATGCCTATATAGCCAAATTGCCTGAGTCGATGGATTTCAGAATCCATGTATGCTTTTTCAGTGTGTTGCTTATGATTCTGATCCTACTCGGTTTTCTCAAGATGGTGAGAGATCGTTGTTTCGCACCCTTAGCCTTGGTGGTTGTTGGGATCACACCCCTATATATATTTTACTATGGGACCATGGTGAGCCCAAAATACTTGTACTATGGCATCCCCTTCTTTTCGATTCCGGCCGTCGTTGGGTTAGCAGGCATCTTGACGATGCCGGAAGGAAAATCGTGGTTTTTGTCTGTTCTTCTGGCAGCGTTTGTGTTTCAGTATCTGTTGGGATTCAGGCAGATGCATTTCGACCCGACAAAGATTCCCACGTTGTTAGAGTTCAATGTCGACCCTATAACTATCAGGACCAGTGATTACCTTTATGAAATCCCTGTTTCAGTGGTCGTGGGTGCAGGTTCTCCGGTAATTACTCACCACGAGCTAAGATTGACATCGGGGTTGCTTTCAGCCCCCTTCATGTGGCACAGGCAAAAGAGAGTAGTGGAGGAAAACTGTGAACAGCTGCGAAAGTACATGCGGAAGTTAGAAGATGACTTTTCTATTTTCGCCATCGGGTGGCCTTCTTATAAAATTATACAGGATCTCTTGCTTGATGACAGGTTTCTAAGGACAAATAACGAGAGATTTGACGATTTATGGGCGGACAGGGAAACTTGGACCAAACGAGGTCGAGTGATCTACCTCATTCATCTGGACTATCTTGGGCATCTTGGGGGACGGCCGCTCGCCCTCAGAAAAACCTCTAATGTGATCATAGCCTCAACCCTGGCTTACATCCTGCCTTACGTCATTTCCAAAATGAGAAGTGATCTACGTTTTAACAATATATCTGGTGGCACCAGTTATATGGGGAACACGCTAGCCGCGGATGCGGTGTTAGGTGGCACCTTGGACAAGGGTTTGTTAAAATGAGGCCTTATGAACACCCCTGGGTTTGTCAAGTTGAATGAGCCGAAAGATTTTTGTAGACGAGCAAAAGACGCGTTCTCTAGTGATAGGGGTTAACGTCGACCGAGCAGAATATCCCTACAGCTTTATCGCTGTATCTGAGCGACCCCTTGGCCACCTCAGTTAAAGGCTGCTGAGCATCTCACGAATCGGCTACCTTTGCGTTTTCTTATGGTTAGCAGGAGCAACAGAAATGGAGAAACAGCAGTCCGGACTCACCTTGAATTCGTGTAATGATTGGGCGAAAAATCTCGATGCCCAGTCAGAATCTATCCGCCAGTATGTAGAAGAAGTCACGGTACCGATTTTGGGAACGTTGATTGATCATGATTCGCATCATCCGGAAGAAAAAGAACAGTTTCTGGGCACAGGCGTCCTCTTGGAACTATTGAATAATTACTTTGTAGTAACTGCTGGGCATTGCGCGGAGGATTGTGAGAAATCGTCCAAACGTTCATATATGCGGGCTTCGGCCTCATAACAGTGCGAAATGGTACTGGTCATGGCGGTCATTTCATTTAACATCCCGTATATCACAAACATCGCATTGCAAAAAGGTAGCAGCACGCACAAGGTTTCCACGTCGTTTGCCATACCTCGATTTGGGGGGCGCTTCTGACCTCCTGCTGCTTTGCGAGCTAAGGCTGCATATAGCATCGAAGATATTTTTATTGATGGAACACGTGTCAAATCCGCGGATAATAGATATTCCGTTGCCTTTGACAGAGTCTCTTCCCTAGGGACACCTTCTTCTCGGAACATCGCCATTAAATCCTGAACAATAAGAACGCCTTCTGGAACCTCTGTCAAAACGCCGTTTCGGATGAAAGAATCCAACGATTTGGTGAAGTGATCTTTGTAGATTCTGAGGGTTACTTCTCCGAATGCTCTTGCCTCTTCCCCGAACCAATCCATGAACGTTCTATCCTTCTCAGTTTTCCATCTCTGAAAAACTTCACACAAGCCTTCGCGAATCTCATTTCGCCACTTAACGAGTTCATCGATGATTTCGGTCCCATACGTCAGGTTGGCCCTGACTCTGAAGGCGGGCGGCCAGTCATTTATGTGGCCTGTCACAACTGTTTGGACGTCAATCTCTGATGGTTTATCGGGTATGCCGAGAACCCAATTTTTGGCGTGCTCATGGACCTGAAAGCGTCTTATTGTGTGGGCGTCGTAGAACTTGACTCCATAGGAGAGCATTTCATAGAACTCTTCTAGTGCCTTGAAAAAAGGCGATGCCAAAGATTCCCAT
>JBKQMK010000294.1:0-9546 GCA_052146735.1 Desulfomonilaceae bacterium
AAGGTATGCTGACCGTCATCCGACGAATAATGCCCGAAAAGTTCGTCACAGCGTCAAATTAGCTGCATCATTCGCTCTGCTTCCCTGAGAATATCTCTCATTGGCTGTAAGAGCTCTTTCGGAGGTATTTGTTTCCCAGTGTTCTGTCCTCGAAATACCTGGTCAATTCGTCTCCTGCAATTACAGATAGATAGGTGGACTGGGACCTCCGGTTATTTGAGGGACAGAGCACTAGTACTGTCTTCCCTCCGAATCATGCGTCCACACCCCACCACGCGGGTCTTACCCCAACAAGTCATTCGATGGTACCTCACACCCGAGGTCAGCTCCGGTTCGCCTCAGATTCCGTCCCACGGGTTGGATGTGGCAGCAATCTCCCTCGGTGAACGGGTCTTACACCTTTTCTTAAGCGTACCCCTCCATCGTTCCCCTGGCAAGCGCAATCTTCCGCGTTGCTCATGACCCTACACCGGCTTATCAGAGGTAGGCATCGGCGCGCCAAGTGGCGTAGCGGCTAAGCAGATTAGCCAGCAAATGACCGAGAAATAACATTCCGAGCAGAAAAGCGGGTCGGATGATTTACAACATATTGCAATTAAGGAAAACCGGGTAGAGATGGATTTGTGGTGCGCCAGGCGAAGCTTGGCTTCTCTTGCGGGGTGCAAGTCCCCGCCGGGTAAGGCCTAACCAGCCCCCTGTATCGAGTGTTGCGGATGCAAAGGAGGACGTCACAGAGGATCGATACAACCCGCTCACCGTGTTAGTGGGCTCTGTGCGAAACCTTGAATGGCCGAACGATGTGTCCGAAGCGTACACAGAGAATCCTGTGGGCCGCAAGGGAGACCGTCCTCCCTTAAGCGATTCAGCCTCGTTACAATCATCACAGCAGGTGGTGACGGCGTCACAAAGTCGGAAGCCAACACGAAGGGATCGTTATAGGTGAGATCCCAGAGGGCCTGCCCATAGGCGCTAATTTAAGACTCGCGTTTATTTCGCGGTTATTATATATCACCGTCCCAGGAGGGACGGAAGATGAATAATGGATGGGGTCTGAAGGACGATTGGTCGATAATCACCGATTTATTGCCGACGGGTTGGAGAGAGAAGGCTAGAGAGTTAGATGCGGTGCAGCGTTTTCGCTGTTTTAAAGGTGAAGATGACCTGCTTCGTGCGCTCCTGATTCACCTCGTGGAGGGATGTTCTGGACGGGAGACAGCAATTCGTATTCAGGAGGCCGGAATTACACGTATATCAGACGTAGCTTTCCTTCAGCGTTTGGCAAAGGCGGAAAAGTGGCTTGGTTGGATGGCGGAAGGGGTCATGAAGAGTTTTGTGAGCAATGTCCCTGACATCCTGGAGACTAGTGGGTTGCGTATTCGGGTCGTTGATGCATCCTGTGTGAAGGCACCGGGCACAAGATCAAGAATGTGTCGACTCCATTATGTAGTAGAGTTGCCGTCATTGCAGTGTGATCAAGTAAGAGTTACCGATCAAAAGACAGGAGAATCATTTACGAATATTTCTGTTGAACCCGGTGACTTGCTTTTGGGCGATCGAGGTTATGCACATGCCCGAGGAATTGCTTCTGTAATAGACAGTGGTGGGCATGTATTGGTACGCACTGGTTTGAGATTACTGCCATTACGAGACGAAGACGGCAGAAAAATCGATCTTCTCTCAATGTTGGAAAATTTGGAAGATGACCGCATCGGGGATTGGAACGTATGGATATCTTATAATAAAAGATTAATTAAAGGTCGTCTGTGCGCAATCAGGAAAAACGCGGAAGCATGTAAGAAAGCTCGTCGTAAAGCCGTGCGAGAGCACCGAAGAGGCTGCGGGAGCAAAACTCGGTTAGGCCTGAGACATTGCAAGCTGCAGATTATATTATTATTTTCACTACTCTTGATCGGATATTTACGGCAGGCCAAATTATTGAGATTTGCCGAGCTCGTTGGCAAGTGGAGCTAGTATTCAAACGGCTAAAATCAATAATCGGAATGGGGAGTATTCATAACAAGAACATCAACACAGCGCGTGCGTGGATTCATGGTAAGCTACTCGTAGCATTCCTAACCGAAGCAATAATCAAGATTGCAAAATCGTTTTCCCCCTCAGGACAAACCCAAATACGCAAATCATACCAGGAGGCAACCTAGTGTGTGGCGAGAGATCTCATATATCTTCCGATCCCTCTGTCGGGCCATACTACCCGGTCCCAATCTATCCTGGTGCATTGCGCATTGGCACAAAATCAAACAACGGCTTGCCGAGCCCCTTCGCCAACGTGTCTCACAATTACAACGCCTTCAACAACTGCTCAAAGCCGAAGCCAGGGAATTCCCAATATGCACACCCAACCAACAAGCAATCTTAAGTTAGCGCCTATGAGAGGGCCTGCCGGGGTCAAAGAGCGTGGCACGCAGGAAGAGAGATGTCAGGAACCTGGGAGACCCCATCGTCTCCCTCGGGGTAAGGTGTTCCAGCAAAACGAAGGACACCTGATGGGCGATGGGGAGTCAGATCGCTCCATATTACTCTGAGGCGGGAGAGCCGACCACATGGGGAAGGGAGCGACAGAGCTGTGCAGCCTGCACAGGAAACACGAACCGGATACGAAAGGTCGGAGAAACTCGTGCCAACCTCACTGCAGGCAATAGCGAACCGGGCGGAAGCGAGCAGCTCTGAAGAGCCCGGTGCGGGAATACCGCATGCCGGGATCTGTGAGGGGGCGGTCGGGTAACCGGCCGTCCTACCTCGCTTACTATTTAATACCTGATTATTCCTCGTCGCAGGGATTGTCATAGCCGTAGCCACTGACGAGAAGATGTGGGATTACGTACTTAAATTCTCTGTCCCCTCGCTATCGGTCTTCGTTTTGGGGGTAGAAGCTTCCCAAGCCCATCTTGATGTCGCCAAAAGCGAGCAGCAAAAAGGGAAATAAATCAATGCCATGATCGAACTGAGCAAAAAGCAGACGGGGTCTGTGACAACTCAGTTCGGATTATGCCCGAAATGTCCATTGGTTCCGAGTGAATAAGCTGATGAATCTGTTCACCTTACCTCCGGAACTTCTTCATTGCATACTCCTGAATTTGGTTCTGCTGTCCGCCCTCTAGAGCGATCGCGTGAGTTCTACAAGCTTGTCGGTCAGCACCCTATTTTCTGCATAGTCCACAGGGCAAGCGATGACCGAGACTGTGTCATCCACCAGGGCGCACCGTAGCGTAGGGAGGAGGTCTTCCGTTCGTTTTATGGCGTACCCTTTGGCGCCGTAGCTTTCAGCTAACTTGACGAAGTCTGGGTTTCCGAAGTCGACGTGGGAGTGGTGTCCTAACTCAATATCCATTTTCCACTTGATCAGGCCGTAGCTCCCATCCACCCATACCAGCACGGCAACAGGTATTTTTTCGCGTACCGCTGTCTCTAGTTCCTGCGAGTTCATGAGAAACCCGGCGTCGCCCGCGACCGCAAGAACCTTTCGTTCAGGGAAGGCAAGCTTCGCAGCAATTCCACCCGGAAACGCAAAGGCCATGGTTGAGAGGCCATTGGAAATAAGGCACGTGTTTGGCCGGTATGTGGGGTAAAGACGAGCCATCCACAGCTTGCCCGCACCCGTGTCAACGAGTACGATATCTTTCTCGCCCATTACCGCTCTGATATCTGCGACGATTCGCTGGGGCTTGACCGGATATGAGTCGTCTTTCCTTCCTCTCTCCAGCTCTTCCCGTATGAGGCGACTGATCTTGATATCTATTGGGCTCAATCCCGGTGTCCCCTTAACTCCTTGAGACAGGGCGTCGAGGGATTCCGAAATATTGCCTTCGATACCGACCGCAACGTGATAGTGAGCGTCGACTCCGGCTGGATAACGATGAATATGAAGAATCTGCTTATCCCCTTTTGGATTGATTCTCACAGGATCAAATTCCTGCAGATCGTAGCCGACGCATAGAACTACGTCAGCCTGGTCGAAGCCAAAATTGACGTAGTCATGGAGCATAAATCCTACAGCGCCCAGAGAACTGGGATGATTGTCCGGAAAGACGCCCTTGCCCATAAAGGTCGTCGCCACCGGTATTCCGAGGCGCTCTGAGAAACGGATGAGCGCTTCACTGGCATGATCACGCACGGCGCCGTGCCCTGCCAGCACAATTGGTCTTTTTGCAGCTCCTAGGACTTTGACAGCTCTCGCTATCTGAGTGGAGGATGGAGAGCAATCGCGAACGATATTAATCTCGAGCGGATGGTATCCTTCAGGGGCGGGCAAGCTTTCGACATCCTGGGGGAAGGCTAGATACACGGCTCCAGGTCGCTCGGTCTGAGCCTGCTTGAAGGCACTGCGCACCATTTCTGGTATCGCCTCCGCGGATTGGATCAGGTCGGCCCACTTTGTGACCGGTTTGAACATGCTCACCAGGTCAACCATTTGGTGAGATTCTTTGTAGATGCGATTCAGGCCCACCTGTGCGCTGATCGCGACTAGTGGAGCGCTGTCGGTATTGGCATCAGCCGTGCCGAGCACAAGATTGATCGCTCCCGGTCCGAGCGTCGCGATGCACACTCCTGGCTGACCTGTGAGACGACCATAGATATCGGCCATGAAAGAAGCAGCCTGCTCGTGACGGACAAGGATGAAGCGAATGGACGATCCGTTAAATGCATCGACCGTGCGGATATTTTCCTCTCCGGGTATACCAAAGACGTATTTGACGCCCTCGTTTTCCAAACAGCGCACAAAAAATTGTGCGGCATTCATGGGGGGCCTGATACCATTCTTTACCTCTAAAGTCTCTTCACTGTGTTGCATGAGATTCAATCCGCTTCATCTGGAATTATGCGGCGGTCTTGCCATTTTGGGCGTCTTGGTGCCAGTGAGGGGTAAGAGATGGTTCCCCTGACACCGAAAAGGCCCCGTATCTCTCCGGCATGCGCCAACGGAGCCAAAACCCTCGCCAAGTTGATGAAAACCCCACCTTTTCCACGGTCTTGATCGTAACCTACCAGTCGGTCCAGGTCAATTAGACTCTTCAGCGTTGCTCCTCACCGCAAAACAGCTTATCAGAGGTAGGTACCGATGCGCCAAATGGCGTAACGGCTGATCACCTCGGTTTCGATTTGACTGCCTACTCGATTCTGGGTATCCTCTGCGCTTGGTTGCAATGCATCCAGGCAATCCAGTTCATCACCGCCCTGGTGGTGGACTGGACATTTCTCTCTTGCAGGGGATTGGCAGTTTTCTATGCATCAAAAAAAGCTCTGGAGGGAGCCCCAGAGCAAAGCAGAGAACTAAGATAGAACCGCAGTTTACCACAATAGGCCAATCAAGGAGACTGTAAAAGGAATTTTGCCGACGCTGGTGTGTTAGGGCGTCTTGAAGGCGTGTAAGAGTCCTAAATGGCAATTATGCTTCTGCCTTTGAAAGAGACTGCGCAAAAGCTTTATATCAAAGCGGCTAACTTCCGGAAATTTGTTATCAGCGGGCCGCTGGTGCATAGCTCGCCATGCACGGACGTATTAAGTTTCCTTTGGATTCGCGGATTCCCAAAGATTCAACAACTGGGTTCGGTGGTACTCAAATTTCCTGGAAAATTCGATGTCCTGTGTACGCGCAAACTCTCGCCTGCATCGAGCCATTTGAAACATCTCTCGAAGTACGGCATCGGGAAAGCCTTTGCTGTTGAAGCTCACCTCCGGGGCCGTATCGTCACTATTCGCCCCCTCCATGTAGGCGACTTCCTCCACGTTTTGGTCGAGGACCGTAACCCGAAACCACCCAACCCCTCTGTCGTAACACTGGAACCCCATTGCAATCTCTTGGACGACAAAGCGTACCCGGACGTTGGTCGATGATTTCGGCCAGATCATTTTTGCCATTTCTACTAGAGCCGAAGCCCACGCCCGAAGATTCGTCAGCATGGCGACCTCCGCGATCCTGATTACAGGATCCCTAGCGCCAAGGCAACGATCTCCCTGGCCGTATTTTCACGCAGATACATTCTCAGAGGCCTGTACTCCAGAATTCCAGCGTTAAGGCTTCTGATTCAATCAGTCCTCATAAATTTCCCTTTTAGCGTCACGGCGGTCAACCATGTAAAGAAGCCTGACCTTCGACTTGAGTTCTTCCAAAAGCTCGGGCAAAGTTACCCTGTCAATGTTGAATGCCCTGATGTAGACGTGCCTGTAACCGTCAGGTGCCTTTTCGTAAGAACTCAATATGCTTGCAAGTCTGCCATCGTAGTGCCGTATTATATCGGTTACTTCTTTTATGGACCCAGGCCTATCCTCCAACAGAAAACCGAACTGTACGCCCGTCTTAGACAAGCCCGCCAGCGAGATCATGGCCTTGAACAGATCGTTTTTTGTTATGATACCAACGATATTTCCTTCATCATCAACCACCGGTACGCCGGAGATATTGTTAGTAAGCAACACTTCCGCTGCTTCTTCCACTGTATAATCCGGTGGGACCGTTTTGGGGTGCCGGGTCATTATCGCCCCCACTTCAAGCCTAGAGAGACGGTACACAATTTGCCGTGTGTCCAGCAGGGTCGCGTCCGAAGGCGACGCACGTTTCAGATCACGGTCTGTCACTATTCCCACCAGTTTCCCGTTTTCCAATATCGGCATAATGCTGATGTGGCTCTCCATAGAGAGCTTTATCGCATGTTGTAACTTATCCGTGACATCAAGGCTGATGACGCCTTTGCTCATCCAATCTTTTACCAACATCTTGGGTACTCCTGGAAGGTGACTGTTAATGTTTTGCAACCGGCGGTGGAATGAAAATGATCCGATCTCAAATCATGCGGTGATAGGTGTTGTCTCCCCGAGCCGCTTGAAATCATCCCCTGTGGATCATGCACTTAGCTCAACAAATTACCATGTTCACGAACTGATTCTTGGATATACCGTGACTCCTCAACCATTTACCCAAAATCACTGTAGGATTTCAAATTGTACTTCCAGAAATGGGGTATTTTTTTCAGATTAGATTCACCTGATAGCAAGAAATCTCGTAATAATTGGACTGGATGAAGGGCGAGGTGGCTTCAGGGAGCTACCTCCCCACTCCGACGTCAGCTTTGTTCTTAGGGTCTCAAAGATGATGCCCGCATCAACCTCAAGCGCCACTGTCCGCAAATTCCAAATTGACGAGACACTGAGGGACAGGAAACTATTTGGATCGCTCGAACGATTCTCCTTTTCCGGCGGGGCCCTCCACAATCAGCATAGGACGATGGGCCGTCTTCAAAACACTCCTGGCTACGCTACCCATGACAAGGTGCTTCACACCGGTCCGCCCGTGGGTCCCTACCACGATCAAATCTACAGATTCTTCTTGCGCTAAGGCGACGATCTCCCTGGGAGCTATGCCAGTTCGACAATAGATCTTCACATCCTCGGCCAGTTGAGCCTCCTTCGCCATCAATTGAAGGCGTTCAGTGCAGGTTTGTCCGGTTTCCTGAAGGAGTTCCAGCAGTTTCTCGGGCCAATCGACATAGCCGGGAAAATCGATCACATGGAGGATGAGAAGTTGTGCTCCAAAAGCCTTCGCGTAGTCCACCGCCAGTTTCCCGGCGGGGCGGCTGTTCTCCGAAAAATCAGTGCAAAAGAGAATCTTCTTTGGAACCATGGCGCACTCCTCCCTCTGATTAAAACTGTTGAAAGTGACAGCAATCTTGCTCCGCAAACGAGTTTTTAACCTTTTTTTGAGGGCACGGTGTGCCGCACCCCGGCACTACCTCACCCCCCTTATCTAATCTGATCAAACTTCAGCAAAAAAGTAAGGCTTCAGACATTGAATGCGATCCACATATGTTTCGGGATCCAAGAACCAACATGCAGCGCTAAATGAACTCAGCAATGAATTGCCGTCCTGCGGAGTAAAACAAAAGCCTATAACCTCATGGCCTTTGCGCACCACCAGGCAGGGTTCCACAATCACGGTCTGGTTTAAAATTCTTCCAAAATAGCCGTGGTCGCGGCCAAATGAAAATACCTCACAAGCCGATTGCTTCTTGGTGACACTGATACGGTCGTCCGCTTTAAATCTTGCGAGCACTTCATCCCTGGTGACGGCTCTTTTCAGGTTCAAAGTAAAATAAATGCAGTGCATGTACTGTGTATTCAGCTTCAGCGCAGAGGACCATAAGTTCAAATCAAGGCCCATAGTTCTGAAGAGGTGATATGCGTCCCGAGCGTGATGCGTGCCGAACACGGGATCGCCGTGTTTGCCCACGTCCGGAGACGGAACGTACCCTTTGGTCTGGCTGATGTCATTAGCCCTTCGTAAGCAGAGGAAGCGGGCCTCCTCCAAATTATCGGACCCATCCACCAGCGCGACAGAATTGACAAGTGCACAAAGATTATGAGTGTTACAGCTTACCACCTGCAGGAATCTATCTTTGCTAGTTTCCAGTGCGCTATCATTAATTCCCCTGGCGTACATCTTTCCAAAGCCGAACTCGCTCCCTTGAGCGATGAATCCCTTGCACGTGGCCAGATAGTTTCCGTAAAATTCGTTCTTGTTTGATATTCCGACCCCGGAAGGGGTGCAATCAACCACAACGCTTGCCTTTGCCAGCGCCTCTTCATGTATCATGGTCGGCTTCAGGCCCAGCGCTTCAAAGTCACTTACCTTGTCCTCATCCACGCAAAGTTTGGCTCCTCTGGCGATCAACGCCTTGAGCTTGGGCAAATCCTTGGAAAGGGGCGAGCGCTTGTGGAAGGTAACCTCCGAAAACCCAGCCTGATCCTTAAACGAACAGAGCAACCCGATGAGGGGCTCACCTATGGTCCCGGTTCCCACCACATGGACCACACCTTTGTCCTTGCGCATTCCACTCTTCTCCTTTCCGATAAAGACGCTTATCCGGACTGTCCAAGTTTAATGCGTGGCTTCAATTAAGATTCCTCCTGAATCATGCCACTGCTGCCCCGTGCCGCGGGTCCCAGCACTCCTGAACGGTCGTTCAATGGTACCTCACACCTGAAGTAAGCTCCGATTCGGATCGGATTCCGTCCCACGGGGGTGTGGTGTTGTAGGAATCTTTCGCCGTAAACGGACTTGTAGCCTTTTCTTGAGCGTACCTCTCCATCGTTCCCCTGGCAAGCACAATCTTCCATGCAGTCCCCTGTCCGAACACACGTTGGTAGCATATGGCGAAGAGGCATGCTGAATTCACATGGGAATGCCATCTCCTTGCTTGAGCTGACTTATCGGCGCAAAGCTTTCGTACTTTTTTGTTGGCAGGATGCAGACAAATCTCCTTTTCGCCTTGGCAGTCGCCACGGTGGTGGGTCAGTAAAACAAGGTAGTTGCACCGGAAAGTTCCATCCTTAGGATTTGCGAGAGCCGGATTCTATTCTTCTCTGTTCTGTCGAGGTTCCATCCTTCCCGAAACAACTGTCGCCGTATGTTTCAACAACTTGAGATGCCAGCGCAAGTCCCACCCGTCCCTCTCTGTTTGGTCCCATTACCTAAGAATCCTCTCGTTTGGATTTCTCCCGAAGACGTTCCACGAGATCAGCAGGGTAGAGTTT
>JBKQMK010000295.1:0-6644 GCA_052146735.1 Desulfomonilaceae bacterium
GGCCTCGTAAAAGACATGGAAGGTGATTACGACGTTCGGGAGAAAATTGAAAAGCTGATTTTGTGGACCTTCAATTTCTACAAAGCTGACCTGGCAGTGGCCAGGATACTTCTTCTCGAAGTCCGAACTTTCCCCAAATATTTCCAGAGCGAGACATACGAGTTGGTACGCGCCTATGCCCGACTGTTATTGAGACTGATCGAAAAAGGGAAAGAAGAAGGACTGATTCGTCCGGAGATCTCTGCTGTTGCAGCCAGAGACATCATTCTGGGAGGGATAGAACACCTTTTCATGCCCAAGATCATACTCGGTCGCGAATGTGATGTGGACGCGGCAACTCGCGATCTGTGCAACGTTGTCTTTGAAGGCATGTTGAACCAGGATAGGAGGTCTACCTCGAGTTTACCGAGGGAGTGATCATGGCAGCGTGAAGCCGTGTCGCGATCCTATTTTTTGCCGTGTGGGTAAGTAAAGATTACTTTCATATAAACAAATCAGCTTAGGATTACACCAATGCAGAAATTGCTGACAAACAAAGTAGCCTTAATCACTGGCTCGGGACGAGGCATTGGCCGCGCAACCGCCTGCTTGTTCGCCCGCGAAGGGGCCAAGGTCGTGGTCAGCGACATCGACCCCGAACCGGCTAAACAAACCGTAGCCGATATCAAAGCTGCTGGAGGAGATGCCATCGCCTACGTCGGGGACGTGACTACTTCTGGTTTTGCCGAAGGTATTGTCGCAGCAGCGGTGAAGGAATGGGGAGTGCTCCACATCATCGTGAACAACGCGGGGTTCACTTGGGACGCACTTATTCACAAGATGACTGACGAACAGTGGGACAAGATACTAGATTTGCACCTCAAGGCGCCATTCCAGGTCATTCGAGCGGCAAAGCCGTACTTCTGTGAAGCTGCAAAGGAAGAAATGGTAAACGGAAACAACGCGTCGCGAAAAATAATTAACGTCTCTTCTCTTGCCGGCGTCGGCGGCAATGTCGGGCAGGCGAACTATTCTTCAGCCAAAGCCGGGATTATTGGCTTGACCAAAGCCATGAGCAAAGAATGGGCACGATATAACGTCCAGACCAATTGTGTGGCTTTCGGCTTCATCGACACCCGACTGACACAAGAGAAGGAAAAGGGAATTACGGTGGAGACAGCCACCGAGAAAATCGCCGTCGGCGTACCGAAAGGCCAACGCGACATTTTCATAAAGATGATTCCCATGGGACGTCCAGGGACGCCGGAAGAAGCGGCTGGGGCCATTCTCTTCTTCGCTTCTCCCCTATCTGATTACGTATCCGGGCAAGTGTTGGTGGTCGGCGGCGGCTTCAACATGTAGCGGCTCCATGAGACGAGAAATGAAAGGAGTGTGAAATGGCGCTCGATCTCAACGTGGTGGGCAAGAAATCGGAGCCTCTCACGTTTAGCTATGCCGAGGACCAGTTGATTCTGTATGCGCTCGGCGTAGGCGCAGGGGTGGAAGAATTAGACTTTGTCTATGAAAAGAATCTCAAGGCGTTGCCCACTTTCGCAGTGGTCCCGCTCATGCCCATTGTTTTCCAATTCGTGAAAGCGGCCAATGTCAATTTGAGAGGGTTGCTGCACGGTGATCACAAGATCGTGCTGCACAATCCCATTCCCACAAATGGAACCTTCTACACCTCCTGGCAGTGCCTGTCAGTATATGACAAGGGAGACCGAGGCGCCTTGTTCTCAGTCCATTCCGAGACTCGAGATCAGCGCGGTGACCTCCTCTTTGAAAATGTTTTGGCCGGTTGGGACCGTACTGCAGGCAATTTCGGCGGCGACCCCGGCCCCAAGGTGGAGAAAATCGTGCCTCCGTCCGGAGTGGCGCCAAATTTTCGCGTCGAATACCGAACATCTCCCGATCAAGCGGCGCTCTACCGACTGAGCGGTGACAAGAACCCTCTGCACATCGATCCCGAATTTGCGAGAGTCAGCGGTCTAGAGAGACCAATCCTTATGGGGTTGTGCACCTATGGATTTGCCGGACGGGCCATATTGCACAGCATCTGCGGAGGCGACCCGGCACGATTCAAATCGTTTTCCGTCCGTTTCACCGGTATGATCTGGCCGGGAGACAGCTTGATTACCGAAGGATGGAAGGTGAGCGATGGCAAATACATCATTCGGTGCACTACTCAAGACGGCCGAGTAGTCCTGGACAACGCCATGGCCGAAGTCGCGTGATGCCAATGCGCGGTCAAACACGTGATCCGGCCGCTGGCTGGACTGATCGCAGTTTCGGCGAGATCTCCTACGTTACGAACGCCACGCCGTTGCCGTGGCTGACGGCGCTCCGGAGAAGCACCCGAAACAGGACGAACTCTTGTGACGAAGTATTACTCGCTTGACAGCGCATTGGAATGAAACGGTTCTCCGGGAGGTGATTACGTGAGCCAGAGCATGTACACGGAAGAACATCGCATTTTCCGCGATGCTGTTCGAAAGTACGTGAAAAAAGAGGTCGTCCCTCATCTGGACGATTGGGAACAACAGGGGATCGTGCCCCGCGAGGCGTGGAAACAAATGGGGGAACAGGGGTTCCTCTGTGCCTGGCTGGAAGAGGAATACGGCGGTCCTGGAGCAGGATTCGAGTACTCGGTAATCGTGTATGAGGAACTGATCCGGGCTGGTGCGATGGGGTTCATGGTTGCCCTACATTCAGACATCGTAGTGCCGTACATTCACTCCTTCGGCAGCGAAGCACAAAAGCGGAAGTGGCTTCCAGGAGCGGCTACCGGCGATACGTTGATAGCGGTGGCTATGACGGAACCCAACACCGGGTCGGACCTTCAGGCTATCCGCACCAGAGCGGTCAAGGACGGAGAATTCTGGGTTATCAACGGGCAAAAGACTTTTATTTCCCTGGGGATTTCCTGCGACCTAGTGATAGTGGCCTGTAAGACCGATCTTAGGGCCGAGCCGGCCCATCGAGGCATCAGCCTTATCGTGGTAGAAGACGGCACTCCAGGCTTTGTGAAGGGTCGCAAGCTCAGCAAGATGGGACTCCGCATGTCCGACACAGCCGAACTCTCATTCGACGATTGCAGGGTTCCTCTGGAAAACGTGGTGGGCCAAGAGAACCAGGGATTCGTCTACCTTATGCAGAAGCTCCAGCAAGAACGGTTGGTTTGCTCGTTCATGGGACAAGTTGCGGCGGAAAGCATGCTGGAGTTGACTATCAAATACTGTAAGGAGCGGGAAGCGTTCGGTAAGTGCATCGGCAGTCTTCAGCACAACACGTTCAAATTGGCTGAAATGGCGACCCAAGTGGAATTGGGTCGGACCTTTCTGAACGACCTGCTTTCGGACCACATTCAAGGCAAAGACATCGTCAAGAAGGTATCTATGGCGAAATGGTGGATTAACGAGATGGCGAATCATGTTGCCTATGATTGCGTCCAGCTCCACGGCGGATACGGGTACATGGAAGAATACCCTATTTGCCGTTGGTACCGTGACATACGGGCTTCAAGTATCTACGCAGGGACGAGTGAAATCATGAAGCAAATCATCGGAAAGATGATGGGGTTTTGAACTGTGGAACTTAACGGGTCCAAGACCAAGGAGTACCCGCATCTCGGAGAAGTGGAGGTTAGTTCAATCTCCGGCTTCTATCGTATTGAAAAGGAAGAGCTTATCTCGGTCAACGGCCGGCCAGTCCTTTGTGAGATCGGTTACGGTGTGGTGGATTCCTCTTGCTGTGGTGTGGGCGGCTGCCGCTTTGCCCACGTGGCCGGGTTTGTTCGCCAATACCGGCTGAAGCGAGACACTCTTGGCCGGTGGATTTCAGAAGTTGAACCAATCCAGGATGCTAATGTCCGGAAAGAGATCGAAGAGCTACTCAGAGAAAAGGAAATGGTCCAACAGGTTTTGTGGGAGGCATAAGTCGCGTAGGCACGCTCTTAGGCGGAAAAAAGGAGAACTAATATGCCTGGAATTATCTCGTACGGAGCCCATATCCCCAAATATCGTATAGATCGAAAGACCATATACAAGGCAGTGGGATGGCTCAATCCGGCTGCATTAATGCTGGGCGAAAGGGCGGTTGCGAATTTCGATGAAGACAGCGTCACGATGGCGGTCGCAGCCGGCTTCGATTGTTTGAACGGGATGGATAGGGATGCTGTGGAGGCCGTATACTTTGCAAGCTGCACAGCGCCGTATCTTGAACGACTGAGTTCAGAGATCATCGCCACAGCGCTCGATCTTCGGCCCGATCTTCGAACCGCGGATTTCGCGGCTACCCCCAGAGCCGGTGTCACTGCAATTCTGTCGGCTCTTGACGCTGTTAATTCGGGATCAGCCTCAACGGCGCTGGTGTGCGCGGCCGACACACGCCAGGCTAAAGCTGCGAGCGTTCAAGAAGCGATGTTCGGTGACGCTGGAGCAGCCCTGTGGATCGGTAAAGAAGGTACCATAGCTGAATTCCTGGGCGCCTTCTCGGTTTCTTATGATTTTCCCGACTATTGGCGGGCCGCCGGCGAATCGTATGGACACCAGTGGGAAGACCGCTTCATCCGGGACGAGGCTTACTCCAAGTTCGTTGCAGAAGCCCTGAAGGGCCTGTTCGAGAAATGCGGCGTAAAACCTGACCAGTTAGCCAAAGTGGCGTATCCATGCCTCTATGGGGCCGATTTTATGAAAATTGCGAAGATGGCGGGATTGCAGCCGTCTCAGGTACTGGAGCCTCTCTTGACTAAAGTAGGCTACGCCGGCGCTGCGGATCCGCTGCTCCACATGGTAAGTGCCTTGGAACAGGCGGAGCCCGGTGATCGGATAGCCATGGTCGGTTTCGGAAGCGGCGCGGATGCAGTCTTGTTTGAAGCCACGGGGCACATCACCGGAGCGAAGAACCGGCATCGAGGTGTATCTCGGCATCTTGCGGTTCGCAGAGAACTGACCAGCTATGAAAAGATGATTACGTGGCGGGGGAGGCTCCAAGTCGAAAAGGGTATCCGTGGTGAAACCGTCCCCTTTACGGCCCTGTCAAACCTGTGGCGTGACAGGCGTTTGATCCTGGGCTTGTGCGGGAGTCGATGTCTGGGCTGCGGCACGCCCCAATATCCAGCCCAACGTATATGCGCCAACCCGAAATGTGGCACAATTGATCAAATGGAGCCATACCGCTTTTCAGACAAGAAGGCCAACCTGTTCACCTACACCATCGACAATCTCGCCTACAGCCCTAATCCGCCTGCCTCGTACGGAGTCGTAGAATTTGTTGAGGGAGGCCGTTTCTGGTTTGACATAACGGACGCTGACGCAGAAGAGCTACAGGTCGGTATTTCTGTAGAGATGGCCTTTCGTAAGAAGTACATGGACGAGAAGTTCGGCATTCACGGGTACTTCTGGAAAGCAGTACCGTCGTTAGACATGGCCCCGAAATCAAACCTTACAAGTAATTCATGAGGAGGACAAAAACATGGCCGAAGGTATCCGCGACAAGGTGGCCATAATCGGGATGGGCTGCACAAGGTTCGGAGAACGCTGGGATGCGAGTTCCGAGGACTTGATGATAGAAGCCTTTGTTGAGGCCCTGGATGACGCCGGTCTGGAGAAGAAAGACATTCAGGCGGCCTGGTTTGGCTCCTGTTTTGATGAAATTAATGTCGGTAAATCAGGTATCCCATTGTCTTTGACTTTGAAACTGCCTTTCATCCCCGTGACACGGGTAGAGAACTTCTGCGCCACGGGCGCTGAGGCTCTACGCGGGGCGGTGTATGCCGTAGCCGCAGGCGCGTACGACATCTGCCTCGCTCTTGGGGTAGAAAAACTGAAAGATACCGGTTATGGCGGTCTCCCCGAATTCTCGCAGGTCCTCGGTTCAAAGTATCGGATGATCTTTCCCAACATCACTGCGCCCGGTGGATTCGCCATGATGGCTACGAGGTACTTTTCTAAGTACGGGCTGTCTGAGCAAGAGGGAAAAGAGATCCTAGCTATGATTTCCGCCAAGAGCCACGCCAACGGAGCCAGGAACCCCAAGGCCCACCTCCGAAAAGCCGTCACGGTCGATCAAATCATGAAGGCACCTATGATCGCTTGGCCACTAGGGCTTTTTGATTGCTGCGGCGTGAGTGACGGCGCCGCTGCCGCGATCGTTTGCAGGGCCGACATGGCCAAGGAGTTTCGTAAGGACCCGGTATTCGTGAAAGGTATGCAAATTGCGCTCAGTTCCGGAGAAGAGTTGCTCACATCTCATTGGGACGGAACGTACGTCAAGAGCGCTGTGGAATGCGCGGCCAGGGCCTACAAGGAAGCGGGCATCACCAAGCCTCGGCAGGAGATCAGCATGATGGAAGTCCATGACTGCTTTTCCGTCACCGAGCTGGTCACATACGAAGACCTCGGCATATCCGAACGCGGCAAGGCAGGAAACGACTTGCGAGACGGTTTCTTTAACCTGGACGGAAAAATCCCATGTCAACCGGACGGTGGGCTGAAATGCTTTGGCCACCCCATCGGTGCGTCAGGGCTGCGGATGATGTACGAAATGTATAAGCAGTTCCAGGGCAAGGCCGGCGATCGCCAGATCAAAGATCCCAAGATCGGCCTAACCCATAACATGGGAGGCTTTCCATCCATGAACCTGATCAGCATCAACATCGTCGGCCT
>JBKQMK010000296.1:0-4238 GCA_052146735.1 Desulfomonilaceae bacterium
TTCCTCTTGTTCATGGCGTTCCCCCTCTGTTTATTTCCAAAAACGCATTTAGGAGGAACGCCTTATTTTTTCAACAACTTATTATAGCCTTGCCCGTGCCCACATACAAAAAGGGCAAAACTATAGATGATACCAATGCGTCATCAAACCGGTAGCAATCCTAGACTTGGGAGTGATGGGGCAGGCGTCCTGCCTGCCTAAAAGTGACGGGCAACCCCGCGTTCCGCGCGCGGGGCTGTCCAACCAGGAACTGGGTATCACTTGTTTGTAAGCGAATTGGAATGAGTCGCCCTTCGTTTATGGCCTACACCCCCCGAAGGTCGCCAATTCAAAATACTTAAAGAAGCAATCGACATCGGTGTAACCGATTCCTTTTAGCCATTCACACTGAGTCTCCACTAGAGCAAAGCAATTCGCTTCCCGTTCGGGACGTTCCAAATACTCCTTTTCGATCAGGGCTCGCGACTTGTTCGATCCACGCTGTAAGGCAAAATTGTAAAGTGAATCAACCCGAATACGATCCCACAGTTCAGCAAGCCGTTCGGTTGGAGAGCCTACGTGCTCTATATTGATAAACATGCCTCCCGAGGCCAACATGTCGAAGATTTCAGTGTATATTTGCTGCTTGCGCGTGTCTGGTTGGTGATGAATGGAAAAGCCCGACACAACCAGGTCAAAAGGAGAATATTGAGCCACGGCTTGAATCCATTCCGGTCCGCTGTAATCCACGGCGCGGAAATGGATTGATCCGGGCGAGCCTTGCAGTTTCGACCGGGCTGCGTCAAGCATAGGCCCAGAGTGGTCCGCAAGGATAGCTGTAGAATCATTGCAATTCGCCAGGATTGCAGCCGCAAGTATTCCGTCCCCACACCCCAGGTCCATGAAACAGTGGACCGGCCGGCAAAGGTTTTTGATCAGCCTGATCATCACTCCGATCTGTTCCTGAATGAATGGCCGCGAATCCTTTCGGTCAAGATAATGAGCCACCACGGATTCGGATTTCCATATTGAATGGTCTATTTCTGCCATGTCTTCCTCCTTAAAATTGACATCAGAGAAACGACACAGATTCTTCTCCTCAATGTGAAAGAGATGACAAGCCTAAAGATTACCTCCAACCCGCGACCTGGGCCGGTGAGGGGTGACAGTAAGAATCGCCCGTTAGGTTTTAAGGATCTGCTCGTTCTTTCTTTTTGGGCGTTATGCGCCTCCCTGCGTACCGGCAGTCCCCTGTCTGGCGACAAAGCCTTGCGTCTGTAGACCAGTGGCAGATGTTGTCCCGGCGATTTGGGCAAGATATGTTTCCCCGAGCTTCTCGATGTGATCACTGACATTGTCAAAGTAGTTGAAATGCACCTGTTCTTCATCGATGATCGTTTCAAAAAGTTTCACACTGGTGCTGTCACCGTTTTCTCTGCACACTAACAGGAATTGGTTATACGCATCGATTGTGTCATCTTCAAGCTTTGCATCAAATGAGAATATCGCCTTGACCTGCTGGCCTTTTTCAGCCTTTCCTGCAGGCTCTGCTGTCGGTTCTCCACCCAGTTCCTTGATCCGCTCTGCGAACATCTCTGCGTGGCGCATCTCATCGATGCCTATCAGCTTGACCTTCGCAGCCATATCCCCGTAATCCATGTCGTCTAAGTTGTAATGCTGGTTCATGTACTGGGCAATCGCGTGCAACTCCATGCCGCGTGCCTTGTTCAGGACTTCAATTGCCTTTTTCTTCCTTTGTTCTTTGGTATTTCGAGCCACAATACACCTCCTTATTCGGTTCAAGTTTGCTACATCCGCCTTCAACCTGGCCTCGGTGGCCATTATCCAATTACCCCGTTCGGTGAACCAGCAGGCATCAGAGAAAAACCGCGTTTGTCAAAACAGCTCCGGACAAAAATCTCTCGGTAGAGAATTTCATGCAAAATTGCCGAAAGACATGCATGCATTTACTTATTCACCAATATGCCTGTTTTGGCCGACTGTTCTTTTTTCTGGCCACCGTTACTCACGCTGCAAACTTATGGAAAACCTGGAATGAAACGCTTTTGAAGCGCTTTTTCGCGTGCGTGCGCCTCTCAACCAGCTTTCATGCCTGAAGTGGGGAGTACGTCTTCAGGTAATCACGCCAGGGAGTCCAGTAATAAACTTCCCAACCTTGACTCACTCCGGCAAAGTCGTGATCTGCAACGTTGACATGAACGAGTTCGATTCGTGTACCATTCCCTTGGGGCCAGAAGGTCAGTACGAGGGTTGAATCAATGTCAATGTCAGTCCAGTGCTTTGCTCGCCACGATTGAACTATTAGTCGCTTGGGCACAACCTGAAGTATCGTTCCCATTAATGTCCCTTCAAATGCCTTGAATTCCGCTCCCGCATATGCCCCGATTGATACCGGGGCACCGGTGAAGGCAGCATGTGCCACGGGATCGAGGTACATGTCGAAGATATCGTCAGGCGGCGCTGGCAACACTGCTGCGAGGTGAATTGTTTTGGGCAATTCCATTCCCTTTCTATATCAGGAATAAATCAATGTGGTTTGCGTAAGTCGTTTACAAGCTTCCGAGCAGTTCCGGTTTCAGGGCGTCGTCATCGGTGAACAGTCGCCGGAATGTGAGCCCCACCAGTAACATGCTGCCGATGGCTGACGCCGCGGTGATCATGAGCATCACTACGATCTGGTACTTTGCTGCCTCTCCAGGATCTGCCCCGCCCAGAATCTGGCCCGTCATCATGCCCGGAATGCTCACCAGCCCCACAACCATCAATGAATTAATCACGGGCGTCATTCCGGCACGAATAGCCTCTCGAACACAGTCCCGTACCGCCTCCCAGGGAGTCGCACCCAGGGACAAGAGCGCCTCCACTTCGTACTTGCTCAGTTTCACCTCAGAATAGAGCCGGTCTATGGAAAGAGCTATCCCGTTCATGGCATTCCCGAGTATCATCCCTGATATGGGAACCACGATTCTTGCTGTGTACCACGGGTCTGCGCGGATGATCACTCCTGCAACGATTACCATTACCAGGTACGTGCTCGCCGCAAGGGAAACAAACCCTATCAGCGCTGGAAAACGGGGAACGTTTGGCGTTCTTCTGGTGGCTGTTTGAGCGGCTATGGCGCACATGAGGGCAATGATGACAATGACCAGCTCGGGCCGGTCCACAGCAAAGATCCATGCCAGAGCGTATCCTATGAGGCTCAACTGGACCACGCAGCGGAACGCTCCCCACAGGAGGGACTTCAACAGGCCGAGCCGCAAGAGCGCCGATATTCCACCGGCCAGTACGAGGAGGATGGCGCTGCACAAAAGCCCTGTATTGGAAATTGCAACTACTTCGTAATTCATTTCGGGCACCTCATAGCAAAGGGATTTCCACATAAACCCACAGCGGGGGCCACTCTGGTAAAAAAGATCTTGGGCGCTGTTCTACAGAAGCTCTAATGAAATCTCCTCACCGCCCAGGGCTCCTCTCACTACGGTGTCATGGCTTACCCCAACTATCGCCCTGCGGCCTTTGGACACCCATTCCTCCAACAGCTCGATTGTGGCATCCCGGCTTTTCTCGTCCAGAGCAGCAGTCAATTCGTCCAGCAACAAAATCTGTGGCTTCACGAGCATAGACCTCACCAGGGCCACTCTCGACGCCTCACCCACGGACAGCGTGAGAGCGTCTCTGTTCAGGATATCCCGAGGGAGCAACAGCCGCTCCAGGTCTCGCTCTGCTCCTTGGATGTCCAGTGCCAGCGCGGTCCTGGCGCGCAGGTCGAAAGCTTTCTTCAGGTTGGCCAATACGCTTCCCCGAAACAGCACTGCCTTCTGGTGCGCGTACAGAATGCGGCTTCTCCAGTCCGCGGGGGGAATAGTTCGCCACGACTTCGCCTCAAGTAGCATCTCTCCCTGAAGCGGCGCATTGAGACGTGCGATGGTCCGCAGAAGAGTAGTTTTACCGTGGCCGGACGGGCCGGTTATCCATACAAAAACACCCGTTTCCAGGACAAAGGAGAATTGCGAAGTCGTATGGCCCGGCCTCGAATCAAAAACTAGGCCCCGTATTTCCAAGAGATGTGAGTCGGACAAAGGCGACATTCAGGAGCACCGAAACAAGGAAGCTATAAGCATGAGCATCATGCGGCGCACTTACCATCTTGGGACACTTGCGCTGTTGAGCGACGATTCGACCGGTCCTCCGAGCCTAATGTCCCCCGCGTTTTCTCCCCTGAATCTTATGAGGTCACG
>JBKQMK010000297.1:0-4724 GCA_052146735.1 Desulfomonilaceae bacterium
ATAATGGCCAGTCGGCCACAGCTCTGTGGTACCACGATCACGCCTTGGGAATTACTCGCCTTAATATCATGGCGGGGCTTGCGGGCCTTTATATCCTCCGTGATGGCAGGGATACAGGCGGACCTCCGCCTATGACTCCGTCAAATCCGCGAGGAGGTGAAAACACGATGGGATTGCCCGGACCCGCTCGCGGCCACGGTTCGGGCCCTTTCTATGAGATGCCCCTCGTGATCCAGGACCGCGCTGTTAATGAAGACGGGTCTTTGTTCTATCCCACAGAGGGAGTCAACCCGGATGTCCATCCACAATGGATCCAGGATTTCTTCGGGGACGTCATCTGCGTGAACGGCAAAGTCTGGCCATATCTCGACGTGGAGCCCCGGCGCTACCGCTTCCGCATTCTCAATGGGTGTAACAGCCGCATTTTGAACCTCAGCCTCGATTCTGGTCAACCCATTTACCAGATTGGCTCGGACGGCGGCTTTCTACCAAGTGTGGCGGAACTGGACAGCCTTCTGATTGCCCCGGCGGAGCGTGCTGACGTCATCATAGACTTCACCGGTATGGCCAGATCGACGACGACATTAGTCAATGACGCCAAGACTCCCCTGCTGCGCGGCCCGAGCCCAGACCCGCAGACCACTGGTCAGATCATGCAGTTCCGGGTAGTCAATCCCTTAAACGGCCCGGATCGCGGCCTCCCGCCCCAGTCTATCTCTTTACCCGCTTTCGTCGATCTGCGACCACTCGTCACTCCTGATATAACGAAGAGCCCTCGGCGCTCTTACGTTTATGTGATAACCGGCACCAACGGGCCGCTGATGCTGACGTTCAATCACTCCCGATGGATGGACCCTATCACAGAGAACCCGAGGGTGGGCTCCGTGGAAGTGTGGGAGATGATCAACACTGCTGCCGACTATCATCCCCTTCACTTGCACCTGATAAAGTTTCAGATCCTCAATCGGCAGGCGTTCGACATCAGTGCGTATGCATCGGCACTCATGTCCGGCAGCACGCCATTTGCGGTACTGGATCCTACGCCGTATCTTCAGGGCACGCCGGTCCCTCCATCCAAAGGAGAAGCCGGTTGGAAAGATACCGTCCTCAATCACAGGGGTACGGTCACCCGAATCGTGGCGAGATGGGCTCCGCAGGCTGCGGCCTTGAGTGGACCAGGAAGTCCCTCGACGGGTGTTAACCTGTATCCATTCAATCCGGCTCAAGGCAAGTACGTTTGGCATTGCCACAACCTGGAACATGAAGACAATGAGCTGATGCGACCGTTTCTGATCTTGGCATAGGCCCAAGTCTACGACCACCTGCTTTTCAGAGGGCCCAGATCAGACAATGATATCAGGAATCTCTGGTGCTGTTTTTTGGGGCGCATTTCGACGGGTTCCCCGCGGATAAGAATGATATTGCAACTGAAGGCCGGTTCGTACAGGAGTCGTGAGCTATCCGCGCCCGCGGGCCACGAGCCGTGGGCGAAAATACCCCAAGCCCGGCTCAGAGATTCACCACTCCCTATGGCGCACTGGTAAATGCAGTAAAACATATTTGGCACGGCCATGCGGGTAGTTTACGCCTGAAGACGGGGCGATCCGACAATGGTTTTCGATGGAGCACCATGCTTTTCGGTCAACGCAACCACCTAATTGAACAGTATAATTTGATTTACAGAAAAAGGCGTTGGTGCTTGGCACAAGAAATGCTAGATCAACGGTCAAAACCAGGGTCAGATCTTTCATGAAAATTGACCCTGGATCACAATTGCGACAGCGAATATCTGAGGCCCTAGGAGGTCTGATGAGACAAAAGAGACAAATCAACGGGCGGAATATCATTAACGATCTCCGATCCGGAATGACCGACCGGGAATTACAAATGAAATACAGGCTTTCGACCAATGGTCTTTGCAGCATTTACGAAAAGCTCATAGATCGTGAAACCATTAGCCACTCCGAGCTTTCCGAGTGGTCGCCACTGTACAGCCTCAGAACGCTTTACAAGGAATCACGAAGCTACCCTAGAGCGAACCTAGCCACCAGGGTACCCATTTATGATTTGGGGACCGGCTCCATCGGCATATTGAGGGACATATCGGAAAAGGGGATGCGGGTGGCAGGGATTGATGCAAGTGTCGGGCAAGCTAAGCCATTTCAGATTCCCATAGATATGTTCATGCAGGCCGACCCGCTCTTGATTGTCGCCGAGTGCAAATGGGCTAAACCGAGGGGCAAGATGACAGAATACGTTGTGGCTGGGTTCGAGATAATTGATCTGCCGGCGAATGACAGGAACACGCTCCAAAACTTCATGACTTTCCTACTGCTTAGTGAATCGGGTCATTGGAAAACGCTAGGCGGCACAGAAGATTCCCACGACCTGAGAGTGTGTAAGTAGCGCTTTTTTGACTCAAGGAGCTTTGTATATATTCTATACACGTTTTAGGGGATCAAAACGGACTAATAAGGATTAATCGGGATCAATTTGGATTGAAATCGTTGGGCTTTTCATAAAGATCTTTTATTTTGGTATAGTGTCTTTGCATTCGCAACGCGGAGTCTAGGGTTCAAATTCCTTCGTCTCCACCAGAGACTTCACCGAGATAATCAGGACGCTAGGCTTGGTTGCCGGCATCCTGATTTTGTTATTCTGCCCCCTTGGTGCGCAATTAGCTTTCCTCAAGTTGGTCTGCAAGCCCTGACCACTCGACCTCCCGGGTCCTTTTGACCCAGGATCTTTTTGCCAGGTCAATTTGGCTCCGTGGAAAATCACCTGGAGTTATGTGCCGTTTCCAATTCGGAAATTACTATCCGGTCGTTTCGCCCCATTTGTTCCGGCAATTCGCAGAGGTCTTCAATTCAAGACTATTCTGAGAACCCTCCATAAGAGTTTCATTGTTTGAATATTTTAGATTATTATAGAATCGAGATCCAATCTGGTACAGTCTTAGCACATCCGGTCTCAAACGCCACTTCCACATTAAATCGTCTGGTACGAAAATCGTGATCTTTAGGGGGTAATCTGGGTGCGCGAATCAATGTTTGGGGATGGAGTCGTAATGAAAGGATTAATCATCGGTTGTGTGTCGCTGCTGGTTCTCTTAGCCTCCGAGGCTCTGCCGGCGGATCCCGTAAAAATCGGATGCCTGTTCATAATGTCGGGTCGAGGCGCCGTTCATGGATCAATAGCTAAACAAGGGGCTGAAATAGCCTTAGCTGAGGTGAACGAGTCGGGAGGCATCATGGGTCGGGAGGTGGTAGGCATCTTTGAGGATGAAGGGACGCCGGACACAGCAGTCAAGGTGGCCGAAAAGCTTGTCAAGGTGGACAAGGTCGATGTGATGGTTGGAATCACATCTAGCGCCGTGGCCCCACTCGTGGCCGCGGCGGCGAAGGATCTGCACGTCCCGCTGATAATCACTACGGCACAGACTAATGTCGTTACTGGTGCAAAATGCAACAGGTACACGTTTCGAGTCCACTGGAACAACGACCAGGCTTACAAGTCGACAGCTCTCCTTGCCGCTGAACGAAGAGCAAAGACATGGACTACCATTGGCCCGAATTACGCCTTGGGCTGGGAGTCGTGGGATTTGTTTCAAAAGTACTTGAAGCAGATCAAACCTGAGACATCCTTTTTGCCCAAGTCGGAAGTGGTGTTTGCACCGCTGGACACCACAGACTGGAAGCCTTACATCGAGACGCTGATGGCATCGAAGGCCGAAGGGATTCTCGTCTCACTGTGGGGAGGCAATCTGGTCGATTTCATGCGCGAGGCGGAACAGGCTGGACTTCTCGACGGAAAACGCACTGTCTTGTGCGCGGTGGCGTCTGAGAGTGAATTGGTGGCGCTTGGAAGTCAAGCGCCTCCCGGTTTCTGGGTGGTGACTCCGTACTGGTCTACAGCTAATTCCACTCCCATTAACAAGAGGTTCGTGGAGGCGTACAGAGACAAGTTCGGGACTCCTCCTTCTTACCAGGCTCAGTTTGCGTATGCCGGGGTGAAGGCGTATGTGGAGGCGGCCAGGAAAGCCGCAACGGTAAACCCCGAAGCCGTGATCACATCGCTGGAAGGGCTCAACTTGGAACTTCCTTTGGGTCACTTGACCATACGCGCGGAGGATCATCAAGCGATTTTTGCTGCAGTCGCGGGCAAGGTGTCTTCCAAGTTCGAGGTTACCAAACTCAGGCGACCCTTCAGGGCACTGGAATCGATCAAACGCTTTCAAGCAGAGCAGATAGCGGTTCCGGTTGAACAGACTGGGTGTCAAATGAACTAGGCAGTTGAGACCGTCCGGCTCTGCTTCGTAAATCAACCGGGCAGGTGAAAACAAGATAATTCGATGGTAATGCCCTTATCCAACTTAACCGGGAGTCAAGAAAAGATCGGAAGGAGAAGGATCATCTACTAAAAGACAATAAATGAGCCAAATGCAGTGAGTAGAATGCGGCGGCCATCCGGAAGCGCATCAGTCGCGGTTTTTTCGCAAGCGATACGGTCCGCTTCATTCGCCGCATCCTACCTGCTACGGCAAGCGAATGAATGTGAATTGACAGGAGAGGCCAGTATGGTCTTGATCGAAGTAGTCATCAAACCCTTCAAATTGGACGATCTCAAGGAAGCGCTTGAAGAGCTTGGAGTCGGTGGAATGACTGTTACGGAGGTCATGCAAACTGCGGCTCCAAGAGCCGGTAGGCGCTCGGCCGATGCCGCAG
>JBKQMK010000298.1:0-23813 GCA_052146735.1 Desulfomonilaceae bacterium
CTGAGGAGGGGAGTGAGGCTCTGGCCGAGTCTATTCAAAGTGTATTCCTGGACAAGTCCGTTTACACCGCCCTTTTGTTTGATCACGGAATAATCGCCGCGGGTTCTAACCTCTCACAGGCCCAGAATTTGGCCGAACTCTTGGAGGAATCGGCTCGAATAGCGTATTTGAGTCATCTCCTTTCGCCCTCCGCTTGATCGCTCAAATCGGAATCGTCACCAACCCATGATCAGCCGTGGTTTTCCTCTTCGCTTATTACCGGCTCAATAATAACAAAGCTTTCAATCGGTTACTCGCGCTGATTAATCCAGCAAATCAAGCTCTACTATTGGAAACGGGCAACTCCAGTTCTAACTCTCGCAGCTTCTCCACTGTGGGAATTCCTGTTTCAGAGTGCCAGCCGCGCAGCACGTAATATTCTGTAAGCATTTGGTTATATTTATCTTTATCCAAACGTTCCCCCTGTGCCGGACCAGTCGCAATTGCTTCGTTCAGCATACGACGAGGCGGCAAATCGTCTTCCTTCTTCTTGCCTTCTCTGACGTTGAAAAGGCGTTCAAGATTCCAAATTCGTTCGCCGATCTGTTCCAATGCGCCCACGGACACTTTCCAGCCGGTAGCGGTAACAAGCATGCGCTGAAAGTGCTTCGGAAGGAGCGGCTTAATGGCGATTCCCTCCAACTTGCACAATCCCAACGAATCCACCACGCAATGCCAGTTTTCATGCCAGCACATCAGTCCGGCTTTGGTATCGTACTGCAGCCAGTATTGAGGCGTGACCTTAATTCCCGTCTCATGCAGGATATCTTGAGCATAGATTTCAGGCGCTACTTCGTAGAGTGACAATCCCTTCAAGTGATCGCCCCCTCTTGGAGACACGGCAAAGGAGAGGGCCATGCCCTTGGTCCCCCTGATGTCTACTGCCGGATAGTCCAGCCCTTTGCTATGTACTACAAAATCGCTGCCGCCAAGTCTTTCAGATGCTTTCAGGCTGCCTTCAGCCAAAATATCCCCGATACCTTCCCTAGCCGCAATATTACCGATCAACTTAATTAGAGCCGCATCATTTCCAAAGTGGAGATCAAGCCCGCACAATTGGTCTTTGGCAAGGATACCCTTCTCACTACATTCCATGGCCCATGCGATAACGTTGCCCGTAGATATAGTATCCAGGCCCAGTTGGTTACACAACATGTTGGCATGAAGAATGGAATCGAAATTGTCATTTCCGCATTTTGGACCAAGCGCAGAAACGGACTCGTATTCCGGGCCTTCACCACGAGTCGAAGCATAGGGGCCGTCGGCAATTTTGTAATAGCGGCTACAAGCCACCGGGCAGTTATAACATCCTTTATGTTTATTGCCATATCGCTGCAGAAACACTTCTCCCCGCAACTTCTCAGCCCCGTCGAATGTGGACTCCTGAAAATTGCGAGTAGGTAAGAAGCCCAGCGCCTGCGCCAAGCCGGTAATAGCGAGAGTTCCATAAGTTTTGGCCGATTCATAAAGCGGATCGTTCAGGATGGCCTGGAGAGCCTCATCAACTGCATCTTTGAACGCTCCTTTGTCAGCGACCTGGATGCCGCGATCGCCTCGAACGGCAATGGCCTTGAGCTTCTTAGATCCCATCACGGCTCCGGGGCCGCATCGGGCCGCAGCCCTCGCATGATTGCAAATGATGGCGGCAAACCGGACAAGTTTTTCACCGGCCGGACCGATGCACACCACTTGGGCCGTTCTTTCTCCCACATCCTGCTTGATGAGTTCGTCTGTCGCCCAGGTGTCTGCTCCCCAAAAAGGCCGTGCGTCACGAATAGTCACCTCATCATTGTGAATCCACAGGTATACGGGATACTCAGATTTGCCGGTGACAACTATGTGGTCATACCCCGCCATCTTCAGTTCGGCCCCCCAGTGGCCACCGCAATTTGAATCACCAAAAATACCGGTAAGAGGCGATTTGAATGTGACGGAGAATCTTCCTGAACAGGGAGCCAAAGTTCCTGCCAAAGGGCCAACTCCGAAGATCAACGGAGCTTCCTGGCTGAAGGGATCAACTCCCGGGGAGATCATGTCGTATAAAATCCGGGCATTTATCCCTGCCTGCCCCAGATACCCGTAAGCTAGATAGTCCGATAGCTCTCTTTTGTGAACGATTTGACTTGAAAGATCCACCTCGATGATTGTCCCCGTCCAACCATACCATTTACTACTCATGGTCATTCTCTTCCCATTCAATTTTCAGCGCCCCGAACAAACAAGCGCTCACGCAGGCAGGCTCGAATTCCCTCCCCCTGGCAGTATCCACCTTGCCGCAAAAATGCTCCAAGCACTCCATGTCCAATACCGGATAATCCGTGCTCCCCCGGTCCAATTTCATGATCTTAATCCCGGCCAGGCGTGGGTTAAGCGGGCCATGCCCATGCCAGGAACATGCAATCTCACACCTGCGGCACCCGCGACAATTATCCGGAACGATCTTGACGGGAATTCCATTCGACATCTTAGTCTCCGATGAATGGCTGGGGCTTTTCAAACTGAGTAGGGTCAACCACGCTGTTTCCTCCGGCGACCCAAAATAATAATCCCCAAGCTGATTCTCTGCAGCTTGGGGATTTGCCTTCTCTCCAAGTGTTGCCGGCCTAGGCGGGTATTCTGACTCGTGGATCTTCCTACTTTCCGCGCCTTCCCATGTCGTTTCGTCCAGTCGGCTTACGGCACAGTGGCAAATGCGGATTTCGTCCCCACTCACAGCGGCGGGTCCGTGCCGGAATTGCACCGGCTTCCCATTTCAAACCTGATCTCAGGTCACCTGGCCATCATTTCATCTAATATACTTTAGATCAGATCGAACCGGAGTGTCAACCATCAAAGATTCACTTAATGGCAGCAACTCACAATAGGACTCCTTCCGACATCTTACCCGTTCGACTCTGAAACCTCACGCTGCCTATGATGTCTGAATATGTTGAAGCCGGAAGGTGGAATTGATGACAAGAAGCATCCTGTAGTCTGTGAAGGGCCGCTTGTGAGCGGGAGCATTCTGATATGGGGCATCAGGGATCTCAATAGATGAGGAGGACGATAATGAATGCGCACAATCAAGAATCAGAGCTTTGGAAAAGAAGGTTTGAGCCTGTCAGTGGAAATCAAGGATCAGAGCTTTGGCGGAGAAGATTTGAGCCGGTCACCGACTGGCGTCCCGCCCCGCAAACTTCGTTGAGTGCCGGCGCTTCCAAGTCGTTTTTTGAAGAACCGTGGCGCAAGGCTCAGGATGCCACGGAATCCCTCGTGAAGGCTCTTCAACCCATTGCTGCGGAAGCTCGAGACAAGATAAGAGACGCGACCTCCGTGCTGGACGAGGCAGCCGGCAAGTCTTCTGTTGAGGTCCGGTCCTACGTCGCCAAAACCCTTGAGTCCATGGCCGAGAAGATAAAGCCCAAATAGCTTTGGGACGAGCCAGTATTTCTGAACCTGTCCGGCGCTCTATTCGGAGTATTGGTTTATGTTGTCGTGGTAAATTGGATTTTCTGGGTGGACGGTGACGTGGCGTTTCGACGTAGGAGGTATTGTTTTTTCAACTCTCTCTCGCGAGGGGCACTATTGGTTCCAGGTCCATCCCAGAACGACGGAAGCCCACGTGTTTCTTGTGCTCGCAAGGAATCTCGCCTAAAGACGTATTACAGTATATGCGGCGTGTTCCCTTCGTAGCACCTGTCGCGAGGCAACAACCTTGCCTTTCACACATGGGCCTGCCATATCCGACACCTATCTCAATTTGAAGTTCCCTAAAATAATTCTTGACAACGGATTAGGCGGCCAGGGGGTCCACAGAACCTGTGGATAAGTTGATGGTAGGGCTGTGGATAACTTCCATAACCCGAGGAACTGCCAAGGTTGAGACCGATCTGCCCCAAATTAGGACAGCCCAATTACTCAACAATATCAGCCGGTAGGCATAACCATACGGAATGTGAGCAATCAGGTTTTAGCTAATTCTGGAGCCAACGAAGTTATAAACACCTGTGGATAGACGGCATTCTCGTCAAGTTCACAACCCCCATGAATTGTTCAATTTGTGTAAGCGTTCGGCTGGCCATCAGTCTCGAGTTCCGCGCTGGATCACCGTCACGTGAGACGCTGGATGCGCCGAGAACGCAGCGACAAAGAGCAGCTTGCACACCACGACATGAGCCGCACAGGCACCCAGTCAGACCAGCATCGAGTACACCGTTACAAACCCTATTGGGCCATGCCTCGACTGCTAGAAATGCAGAGAAAACATAATCCTCGATCTCCGCGGTGCATGAGTTCAATTTGTGTGAGGATTCCGGCACCTGCTCTCGATCCGTGAAAACTTTGCACGTTGCAGGATAAACCGCGAGTAAAGTGAGAAATAATTGATCACCCTCGGAGCGCCCGAGAGCAGCCTGTTTTGTGGTAAACCCTCTAATACCGCGGTGTTAATAGACTTGGCACGTCAATTGCCAGTAAGATATGTAACAACGACTCCTAAACCATACCCTTATAGCAATCCTCCTAATTGGATTGCTTTTTTTTGGCTTAAGACTGCCCGCCGTTGAGTAAAGCTAACCCCACTCCCCCGCTTTAAGGTGGAAAAGTTATTGCAATCCAAGCGCCTGCGCTCGTGTCAAGGACCGGGGACAATGACCGGTACAACCGCGGGTTGGAGTTCAATGTCAATGGGGGTCGCCCCGAAATGATCGCCGTCAATTTCTATCGGAACCGGTTCGTCGGATTCAATGCGGACCTTCTGACCGGTGGCGCGAATAAGTCCTGGGAAATCAGAGGCTTTTCCGGTTAGGGCAGCAAGCGCATAAAGACAAAGCCAGCCAATAGTCCCCTCACGAAAGATGCAAATTTCAAAACTACCTGAGTCGAGACTGGCATCCTCCGCGAAGACAAAAAGGCCCCCGTATCGCCGCACTTTAAGCACCATAACATTGCATCCGGTAATCTCTTCTCGGCCATCCACGACGATCCGCAGTCTCGCCGGCCGATGGGCCGCAGCAGTCCTCAGAAGGGGCACCATATAACCCGCATACCCCAGTGTGTTGCCTCGACATTTCCTCACTTCCTCTGCCACCTTCGCGTCGAACCCCGCGCTGACCAACAACACGAATCTACGGCCTCCGGCAAGTCCCATGTCGATGCGTTTGCTCACGCCTTGTTCCAGACATGTGGCGAGCTTTCTATGGCCAGCGGGCAATTGAAGAGTAAGAGCCAGTTGGTTGGCGGTTCCCGTGGGCAGAGGAAGGATCGGAACCTGCGAAGGGTCTGGAAGGCCATTGAGCACCTCGTTTAGCGTCCCGTCTCCACCGGCAACCACCAGTCTGTCAAGGTTGGGACTGATCGAACGGGCCCGTTCCGCAGCCTCCCCTGCCCTAGCAGTAAGGCAGACCTCCACGTTGTGGCCTCGGCGCACCAATAGTGCTCCAAATTCTTGAACCAGCCGTTCTGTCCGCCCCGTTCCTGCGATGGGATTACCGATTATTAAGACCTGCATCTCTCCACGACATCTACCGGCCGGCTCCTGATGCATGCCTGTCCCGGTGCAATTTCAATTCGCATTGCCCGGCTTCGTCAGCCAGACCTGCAAATTCGATTGACGGGATCTCGCCGGCAACCGTCGAGGTCCTGAACAGCATCCGCTTGTTCTCCCGGATAACCATCAGGCCCTCCCACTCCGGTCCGTTGGCGGGCACAACCGCGCCTCTGTCCGCCGGCGACGATTCTGCGATTAAGTCTCGTCCCTGACAATTTCTGACGGTAACATCCTTCCCGGCCAGCGCATGCAGGAGCGTGGGTAGCACGTCTGTGTGTACGGTGGCTCCGGATATCTTTCGCGGCGCCACTCCGGGCCCTACCATAGCAAAAGGCACCCGCATCTGGATTTCGGACATCCGGCTGCCATGAGTGAACACTCCGTCCTCTCCCATGGATTCCCCGTGATCACCGGTAATTAGAATCAGGTTGCGTTTAGGATCAATTGATTCGACTAGCTTCAGCACCTCGTCTTCCAGAAACAGCGCCGCATTGGCATACCGGTTCAGGTGGTTTTGCATCTGCCGCGTTGGATGCAGAAACTGCCAAGTATAATGGGATTCCTTGAAAATATCGAACTCCGGCGGAAACGGGTACCTGTAGTGTGAGGATACCAGGTAGAAGAATATAAATTGAGGTTGGCCTTGTGGGTTGTTCACGATGTTGCGCACACGGGCAAGTTTACGCCGGTCGGAATCGGGCCAGTCCTTCATGCCCTTGAGAGTGAACTCCCCATCCAGGATTACCTCGTCGCAAGTCTTATCGCTGATAAATTGATCTAGCCTGCGAAAACCCTTAACCTCGCCGGATGTCAAGAATGTGATCTTGTAGCCGGACCGCCGGAGGGACTCCAGCATTTGAGCGGGAATCTTACGATCGAGGGTCTGATGGTATCCGAGAGCGGACCTGCCGTAAAACAAGGAGAAAAGCCCGAGATGGGAGCAATTTGATCCCGAATAATGGCGCTGCAAACGTAGGCCCTGCTCTGTCCAGGCGTCGAGTCTCTTCATCAGGCCCGGACCCAGCGCTGAATGGCGGAAGCTTTCGAAAATGATCAATATCACGTTAGGGAGGTCCCTCTTGGTGACGAATGCAGACGGATCCGCAGGACCGGGATTGGCTGCGTCGCAGGCCAGTCTCATTGCGAGAAGTTCATCGGCCTCATCTACCAGCGGGCCCTGACCCTTGGCGAGCGGGTTCTCGAAGTGAGCCGGGCTGAGACTGAACCTCCAATCGCCGGCAGTACGATCAAACAGATAGCTTGGGCGAGCTCGCCTCAGTCCATCCGTCGGGAAGCTGTCGAGCAGAGGCATTCCTTCAGTTAAAGTAACTGCTCCGACATCGTACGTGTTGGTGATCTCTCCTATTTTCCGACCCGTACGCAAAGGGTGGTCCAAGTTAAACCTCGTCAACTTTGTGTCCAGTCCCATATCATTCATCAACAGCTCGAGATTAGAAGCCGGGGGCCTCGCGTAGGCCGCGTTCACCAACCCGGCGTGAGTAAAGGTCGCAGGACTCATTTCAAGCTGAGTCAAAAAGTGCTTTGACAACCGGCGGAAAGACTGCTTTATGCCAGGTGTGAACGGCAGAACCGGGTCGATTAGATCCAGCAGAATCTGATCGTGGAAAAGTTGCTGCGCCGGGACCACTCCGACCACCACGAAGATGAATGCCGCCGTCAGCATGGCGGTCGCGCGGGTGGAACGAAGCCGCCTATACCGGCGCGCAAGCTGACGACTGAGCCATCTGGCAGCAACAAAACATGCCGGTCCAGAGACCACGAAGATGGAGAGAATCGTCAGCGCTTCCGAGGTCAATTGCTCCCCGGCCCACTGCCAGATGTGCTGCTCAGGGGATTTAAGTATATCTTCTATGTTTGGAAAATAGTCCCAGATGTGGTAACCGGCAAACCCCACCGATATCAGGTCCCCCGCCATGAAGTAAAACATGGCTATCCAGAGGATGGTCACCAGCAGTATCGCTGTGCGCCTAAGCCCGGCTACGATGAAGATTCCCCATATCAACAGCCAAGGCAGAAACCATGCAATGGATTTTGCCGCCAGAAGCCAGACCAGCATGGCCTTGTCCGCGAGGGACATCGCGCCCGCCCTCGGCCCCGCGATGATCTGGTATCGGTCCCACTCAAACAGCCAGACAAAGAGAAGGGAGGATGTCGTTAGGAAGAGGAGAATCGTCAGCCATTGAACCGAAGGTGAGTCTATGTCAGTTAAATCTTTGCAATTTCTATTTTCTTCCAGCGGCAAATTGTTGGCAGGCTGCATGTAAAGAGGCTCCACACAATTGAGCATCGATAGCGATCGGGGAATCATAAAAAAATCATCAAATTACTTAATATCGCGGAGGGCGGCAACATTGCAAGGTATTTCAAAGTAACCCCTTTTTTTCTTGCAAAACTTTTTTCCACGTGAAAAAATATGGACAAGATAGATCGTGATCGGGTATAGGAAAAGCGACCGGGGGCGGGTGTGTTTCTGTCGACACGTTATCCAACGATCGTTGGAAGCAAATGTTCTAACCTGATTCCAACATATTAGGCTGGGGCTTTCTCTGAACAGCCAAGGAGGAGCAAAACTTATGGCAAACCTTCTCGTTGATGAACGCGATGCCAAGTTCGTGCTTTATGAGCAGCTCAACATTGAAGAACTGTGCCAATCGGAAAGATATTCAGAATTCTCCCGAGAGATGTTCGACATGGTCCTCGATGCGGCCCAAAAGTTGGCCGAAAAAGAGCTTTTTCCCACCAATCGCGACGGAGACGCCAAGGGCGTTGTCCTGGAGAATGGGCAAGTGAAGGTCCCTGAATCCTTCCACGGTGCTTATCGCTACTACTGCGAAGGTGGCTGGGCCGCGCTCCCCATTGACCAGGAAAAAGGGGGACAAGGCTTCCCAAGCGTCGTGTACTGCGCTACTATGGAACTCTTCGTTGCCGCCAATCAAGCTCTTATGATGTACCCGGGCCTCACGATCGGCTCCGCACGCCTCTTGGAAATATACGGCACCGAAGAGCAGCAACGCACATACATGGACAAGATGTACACCGGGGAGTGGACCGGCACCATGTGCCTCACTGAGCCTCAGGCAGGCAGCGACGTCGGCGCATTGCGGACCAAGGCCGTTAAGAGACCTGACGGGTCGTATTCCATTACCGGCAACAAAATTTTCATTTCGGCAGGCGACCATGATCTGACTGAAAACATCATCCACATGGTGCTGGCTCGAATAGAAGGGGCGCCCGCGGGAACCAAAGGGATAAGTATATTCGTGGTCCCCAAGAAGAGGATCGAAAACGGGGAGCTCGTGGACAACGACGTCATCACTGCTGCAGCCGAAAAGAAGCTGGGCATTCATGCATCCGCCACCTGTGCTCTCAACTTCGGGGAAAGGGACAACTGTATCGGATACCTGCTCGGAGGAGAGAATCAGGGCATGAGAATCATGTTCAACATGATGAATGAAGCCCGCCTGGCTGTGGGATTTCAGGGACTGGCCCAGGCCAGCGCTGCGTACATGCACGCGCTGAGGTATGCCAAGGAACGCCATCAGGGACCGGAAATCAGTTCCATGAAAGACCCCACCGCTCCCAAGGTGCCCATCATCGACCACCCTGATGTGCGGCGCATGTTGATGTGGATGAAGAGTGTCACTGAGGGCATACGGGCATTGCTCTATTATGCGGGGTATTGCGAGGACAGGATACATACGGCTAAGACAGACGAAGAGTCAGCCAAATATCAAGGCTTCTTGGACATATTGATACCCGTCTGTAAGGCCTGGAGTTCGGACATGGGCTTCAGGGTAACCGAGCTTGCCATTCAGATTTACGGCGGCTACGGATACTGCAGGGAGTATCCGGTAGAGCAGTTCATGCGCGACGCAAAGATCGCTTCCATTTACGAGGGAACCAACGGCATTCAGGCCCTCGATCTCGTCGGCCGCAAACTGGGGTACCGCCAGGGGGCTTTGTTCAATGGCATAGTTAAAGAGACCGGCGACCTTATCAAGACCGCCCAGAAGAACTACCGCCTCAAGGACATCGTGGAGCCTTTTGATACCGCGCGCAAGCAATTGATTGAAGTGACGCGCTATTTCGGCCTGAAGAGCATCACTGAAGATTTTATGACCCCAATCCTCTATGCGACTCCTTACCTCGAGCTTTTCGGTGATGTGGCCGTCGGCTTTATGCTCCTTTGGCAGGCTGTAATCGCGGATCGTCGCCTTGAGGAGCTTTACAGCGATGCAAAGGCAGATACGCCTGAGAAAAAGGCCGAGCTCTGCAAGGCCAACAGAAGTGCTGCCTTCTACCGCGGCAAAATCGCTTCGGCGCAGTTCTTCGCCAACACGATCCTTTCCCTGGCCAAAGGAAAAGCCCGGGCGATCATGAGCGGCGAACGTTCCGCAATTGACCTCCCGGAAGAATCGTTCGCTCTATTCTAATCCTGATCGGAGTCTCAAATATGAAAGCAAGAAAAGTCGTTTTGGTTGACGCAATACGGACCGCTTTTGGAAAGGCCGGAGAAAAGGGTATTTTTTGGAATACCCGGGCCGACGACATGGTGGTGAAGGTTATTCGGGAGCTTCTTAGGCGAAACCCTCTCGTGAAGCCGGAGATGATTGAAGAAAACGCTTGGGGCGTCTTTTGTCAAGAAAAAGACCAGGGACTGACCCTCGGACGGACTTCCGTCATCCTTGCCGGCCTTCCCGAGACCACTGCCGGTTTCTCGATAGACCGCATGTGTGCCGGGGGGATGAGCGCCATCACCGCTGCAGCGGGCGAGATTGCGCTCGGTGCATGCGACGTGGCCATCGCCGGAGGAGTCGAACACATGGGTCACCATCCGATGGGCGCAACCGCTGATCCCAATCCGCGGTTTATGACGGACAAACTTGTGGATTCCAGCGCCATGTCCATGGGAGAAACCGCAGAAAATCTCCACGATATGTTTCCGGAAATAACCAAGGAGATGGCGGACGAATACTCTGTGCGTTGCCAGCAAAAGGCGGAACTGGCTGCCAAGTCGGGAAAGATCGGGGAGATGATAGTCCCCATGACAGTGTACACCAAAGGTGGCTGGGTTGTGGCGGATAAGGACGAACAGCCCCGGCCGGAAACCACTGTAGAGGGGCTTGGCAAGTTGAGGACTCCCTTTAGGGTCATGGGAAACGTCACCGCCGGCAACTCCTCCGGTTTGAACGACGGTGCAGCGGGTGCGCTTCTGATGACAAAGGAAAAAGCTGAAGAGCTGGGCATCGAGCCTAAGATGCAGCTCAAAGCCTTCGCGTATGCCGGCGTTAAGCCCGAAATCATGGGCATAGGACCGATCCCCGCAACTCACAAAGCCCTCAGCATAGCGGGGCTCACCATTGACGATATCGGGCTCATTGAGATGAACGAAGCCTTCGCGGTCCAGGCAGTGGCCTTCATGAAGGAATTCGGCTTACAGTTCCCGGACGATCCGCGGCTGAATATTTACGGCGGCGCGATTGCTTTCGGGCATCCGCTGGCCTCCTCGGGAGTCAGGCTTGCCTGCCATCTCATGCACGGGTTTGCGGAGCGACCTGACGTTAAGTACGGGCTCACGACAATGTGCGTCGGCCTGGGCCAAGGCGGAACGGTCATCTGGAAAAACCTTCAGGGGAACGGCAAGAAGGCAAGCAAGGAAGAAAGCAAAGAAGAGCATAAGGACAAGGAAAAGAAGAAGAAAAAGGACTAGGAGCTGCCGATTGTCGGTACTGCCGGTAGGCAGGCCGGACGACAGGCGCTGTGATAGCTTGACCGAGGGTCAAGCCGATACCCCGAATACAGCGGCACCTTCAAAAGAAAGCTTGAACGAAAGGAATCGTCATGGCTGACGCACCGACTTTATTCCATACAAATCACTATAATTCCCGCGTTGGTAAGATCGCTATCGTCACTATGGACAACGGCGAAGACTACCGGAAGCCCAATATCTTTGACGAAAAGGCATTCACATCCTTGCATGAGGCCATCGCCAAGATCCAGGCCGACAAGGAGATCAAAGGGATGATGCTCTGCGGCAAGCATTATATTTTTGCCGCGGGAGCAGACCTGATGCAGGTCCCCTTTATCAACACGTTCGATCAAGGCCGCCGCATCGGAGCAGAGGGCCACGCGGCCATGAAGCGGATCAAGGACCTGAAGATCCCAACGCTGGCTGCGGTCAACGGCGCCGCCCTTGGAGGTGGGCTTGAGATAGGGCTTTACTGCGATTACCGGACCGTATCCAAGGCGGTTCCCGCGATTGCGTTTCCAGAGTGCTTCCTGGGGCTCATTCCGGGCTGGGGAGGTTCTACCCTAACCCCTCGGCTCATAGGCCCGGAAAAAGCACTTGAACTAATCGTGTACAACCCGATGAACCAGAATCGCATGATAGACGGGGCTAAAGCCTTCCAGATGGGGCTAGCTGACAGGCTCTTCGATTCCGTGGAGTTCTTTGACGAATCACTCGCGTTTCTAGAGAACCTGATTGAAGGCAAAGAAACAGTGGAACGAAAGCCGCCGGACACGTCAAAGCTCAAGAGCCTTGTTGACGCGGCACGGAGTTTTTTGGACATGAGAGTTCACGGCGCAGCACCAGCCCCTTACCGGGGGATCGAACTCATTGAGGGGGCTTGTGACTCGAACAAAAGCCTCGACGAGTGCTTTGCAGAAGAGGACAAAGCCCTGGGCGACCTTATCAAGAGCCGCCAATGCAAGGCCGGGGTTTACAGCTTCGATCTGATACAACGCCGCGCGAAAAAGCCCGTAGGCCGGCCTGCCGAGGCGAAACCTCGCCCCATCAAGAAAATCGGCGTCATAGGAGCTGGTTTAATGGCGTCTCAGTTGGCGATTCTTTTCCTGAGGCGGTACGGCGTTCCTGTGGTGATGAAGGACATAAAGCAGGAGTTTCTTGATAAGGGCCTCGGTTATGTCAAGGGGGAATTGGCCGGTCTGGTCGCCAAAGGGAGAATGTCCCAGGGCAAGGCTGACTACCTCTACCACCTCGTGATCGGCACTCTGGACTGGGATGCCTTTGCCGATTGCGACTTCGTGATCGAGGCTGTCTTCGAAGAGATGCGCATCAAGCAGGATGTCTTCACGCAAGCAGAGGCCGTGGTTTCCCCAACCTGCATTCTGGCCACCAATACCTCAAGCCTCTCTATCACAGAGATGGCATCCGTGTTGAAGAACCCCGAGCGAGTGGTGGGATTCCACTTTTTCAACCCCGTGGCGGTGCTGCCCCTCCTGGAGATCATCAAGGGCGAGAAGACGGACGATGTCACGCTTGCCACAGCATTCGAGTGCGCCAAAAAGATTAAGAAGACTGCGATACTTGTCAAGGATTCGCCCGCCTTCCTCGTCAACAGGCTTCTCACGAAACTTATTAGTGACTGCTTCGAAATAGTGGATGAAGGAGCAGATTTCACTCAGGTGGACGATGCGGCTCTTATGCTGGGGCTCCCTATGGCGCCCTTTGAGCTTCTCGGTCTCGTGGGTCCCGCAGTAGGGTTTCATGTTGGTGAAACCTGCCACAAGGCGTGGCCGGATCGCTTCCCTCTCAACGAACACTTTAGGCAACTCGTCGAGGCAAAGATCCCGGGAATCTACCAGGGTATGGGCCCCGGAAAACAGGTCCTGCCCAAGGTGGCGGAGATCTGGAAAGACAAGGGCGACAAGGAGTTTGTAAAAGAAGAGATCCTGGATCGGCTTTTGACAAATCTCACATTTGAAATCGACCTGATACTGAAGGAGAAAGTTGTTCCGGACCCGAAGGACATAGATACCGCCATGATCATGGGTGCAGGATGGCCGTTCTTCAACGGCGGCATTACTCTGTACCTGGACGTGACGGGCTACACCCCCAAGGTGCTCCAAAAGGTATTCTTCAGGCTTTAGAGCCGGGAACGGAGGGCGGGACCTATTTTGAGAACAGGGTCAGGTCCCGCCTACCTCGCACTGCGTTGCCAAAACTCATAAGCAAGCGGTAGACCGCTAGCTCCTCATTCTGATAGTTCGTCCCGTGGTTCGCCGATAGGCTAGTTCCGCGCACAAACAAATTGGAATCAACACTATCATCGTGATCAACGCTGGCCGGGAGTTTTCGTAGATATAAACCGCGAGGACTGCCAGCATGGCCACGCATGTCGCCAAGGACAGACTCACGATCCACTTCTTGCCGCCGGTCTCGTCAGCCACTCTCAAATGAGCGGCATGCACGCACGCATAGATCAAGAGAAAAGCCCCGCTACCCATCATCGCTATCCCGGAGAGATCGAAAAACAGAATGAACAGGATCACAAGCGCTGCGGTAATGAAGAGTCCGCCGGTGGCGTTTGGCCGAAATCTCCATGAAAAGACCTGCGGTAACTGACCGTCGCGGGCGATCACGTAACTGACATTTGCGGCCCCGAAAAGGGTCGCGTTGATCGCCGAGGCGGTGGAAAACAGGGCCCCGACAGCAATCAGCCTGAAACCGAAATTTCCCAGGAAGGGTTTGGCCGCTTCAGCGAGGGCATAGTCCTTTGCTTTCAAGATCGAGTGAACATCAAGATTCCCTACCACGGCCACCGATACCGCCACGTAGATCAGGATCACAATGATTACGCTCATATACAGGGCCTTTGGCAGCAATTTCCGGGGATCGTCCATATCTTCTGCGGCATTTGCCACCAATCCGAAACCCTCGTATCCGATGAAGAGAACACCGGCTCCAAACAGAATCCCAGTGGCGGGTGGCCACAATTCCGGCGCCAAGTACCTGGGCTGAATGAAAAACAGGCCCGCTCCCGCGAATAAAAAGAGGATCAGCAATTTCACGATAACGATGAAGGTTTCCGACCGGCCTACTACTCTTGCGCCAATGAGATTGACTCCGGTAAAGACCAGCACGATGCAGCATCCGATTGCCTTGGGAAGCCAAGCGGGCAAATTCGGCGGCACGAATGTCATCGCGTACCCCGCGAATCCTTGCGCGTAAAGAGCCAATGCGATCACGTAGCCGATCCACATATACAGGTTGATCCCCCCACTGAGCACACCGTCTCCGAAGCCCTTGACGAGGAACTCTACCGCTCCCCCCGCGGAAGGATAGCGAGCCCCAAGTTTGGCGTAAGAGTAGGTCGAAAGGAGTGCGACGGTCCCGCCTATGAGGAACGACAGCCACATGGCTGTGCCTGCCGCCTGAGCCACAACCCCAAGGATCGAAAAGATTCCCGCACCGATCATTCCTCCAATGCCGATGGCCATAGCAGCGAAAAGACCGATCTGGCCGGCGGAAGAATTGGCAGGTCTATCAATTTGTCCAGAGCCCTTGTTGATCATTCAATTACCCCCTCAAAACATCTTCCATTTCCCGGCTACCGGGCACTGGATGTTTCCTGCAAACCGTCAATAGAAGGAAGTGACCCTCATTGCGGGCTCGTGCATTTTGCAGCACAGAACTCGGCGAATTGCTTGATCTGTTTTTCGCCTGAATTCCCATCATAGTACAGAAAAAGCGGCCTCACCAGCGGGTAGGACCGGCTCGCAATAGCGTCTCGAGACGGCGTGATTGCAGATGATTCTGCATCCTTTTTGATCGCCAACAGTTTTATGATCCCCTGCCCTTTAGCTTCAAGCGCGAGAGCAAGCGGGGCGTATCCCGCTGCATCCGCCCTGGCAGAGACGTCCTTGACGATAGACGGGTAGTACCTTCTTGGGTTCGCGTATGGCGGAGCGCCCTTCAGAATCGATTCATTGATAAACTCTGCCATACCGGACCTGGTGGCGTCCCCTACATAGAGAACTATTGGTAGGATTTCCCCGCCGAGGTCGTTCCAGTCAGTGCACTCTCCCGTGAACATCTTCTTGACCTGTTCCACAGTGAGTTCCTTCACCGGATTGGCCGGATGAGCAATGATTGCTATCGCATCCCATCCTACGAGTTGTTCTACGAGCCTAATCCCTTTGCTGTTGGTCAACTGCTTTTCCTGGGCATTCATTTCACGCGTCGCCATAGCCACATCGGCCGTCTTGTCACGGAGGGACTTGAACCCCTCCCGTATGCCGCCACCGCTCACAGCCACAGAGCAATTTGGATGAATTTCCATATAAGATTTGGCCATCTTATCGATCATAGTGGCCATAGTGTTGGCACCCCTGACACGGACAATGGTCTTTTCCGCGCCCTGGGCATGTGAGACCGAGGCAATCAGCCCTAGTGAAACGCCCACCGCCAAAGCCAGAACAATCCGCAACGCCTTGTCCATGTTTCCACCCCCTTGGCTAGTTGACATTAGCTTTGAGATCAATCGCAATCACACACGAACTCTTCCCCCACCTTCGGGTCGGCATGTCGCGAGGGTGCCTCTCTGCTCGTGCTTGAAGCACAAGAATTCGATCCACCCTTTCCGCCATGTGAACACGCCGTCGTGGGATGAATATACCCTAACATCGGCTCGCTTCCCAACATTAATTTTGAGAGTTGTTTTTTGTGGGAGCCAAAAACCAGTGATCACTTACCTGACGTAGCAAATGGTGGGGAATATTTGGAGAGGGATCGCGCGGGAAGCCCCTTATTGTGAGGTCTCCCCGCCTACTATTTCTGGGTTCAGCCTACGCCTCGGCCGCTTCTTTTTCGTCGCCTTCTTTACTCTTGGCAGCGGCTGCGGCCTTTTTCGCGGCCTGGTCGGCTTTGATTTCAGCTACCGCCTGCGCTTGCCGCTCAGGATCGGTGTATCGGAAGATAAACTGACGGTTGCAAGCCCATATCCCTGCTTTCGCCATTTCTTCGTCGAGCTTGTCATAGTCGATCTCGATGCGGTCCTTGACCATGTTGACCACATCTTTGGCCTTGCGTGTGCAGGCCATGCAGTGGAGGCACCCGGCTTTGCACACGTTGGTCACAGCCTTCCCTGTATCATGGTTGCTGCAAGGAACGTAGGCCACCGCCTCCTTGGGGAGAAGTTGCAGTACCTGTTTGGGGCAGGTCTTAACGCAAACACCGCATCCGGTGCAGGCTTCTGGATCGATCACCGGCATATTGTCTTTCATGTGAATGGCGTCGAACGGGCATGCCACTTCACAGTCGCCGTAACCAACACACGCGAAGTTGCACTCGTACGGGCCGCCGAACGCTATCGAGGCGGCCTGGCAAGTATCAAAACCGACGTAAGAATGCTTCTTCTTGACTTCACCATCATTTCGGGCACACCGCAGGAATGAAATCACACTGCTCGCCGCACCCGCGGCCTTGCCTGTGATGGCGGCTACTTTCTCCGCGACATCCTGCTTCCCTGGAGCACACTTCCCCGGAGGACAATTGGGGTCGATGACACAGGCTTCTGCATATGATTCGCACCCGGCGAATCCGCAGGCGCCTCAGTTAGCTCCGGGCAGGCAAGCCCTCACGGCCTCGATCTTGGGATCAACCTTTACGGCAAATTGCTTGGCGACTAAAGCCAGAGCCGTGCCGGTGAGAGCGCCGAATACGGCAAAGAAAATTATCCCTATCAACGCTATGGTCCAGACATTCTCCATACTGTAGCACCTCAGAAAAAACCGCTTGCTTGCGCAGCGGCACTGTGTTTGACGACGGGAACACGGGCAAAGACTTCTTTGAAAAGAGAAACCGCCCGCATCCATTCATGATAATAGCTTAGGCCCTTGGAATCAAGCCTCGGGCTTAAAACCTACTAAAAAATTACCAGCCCCGAGAACCCCAAAAAGGCCAGCGCGAACAACCCGGTAACTATGAACGCGATGGGAAGCCCTTGAAACGTTGCGGGAACTCTACAAACCTCAAGCTTCTCACGCACGCATGACATGAGGAACAGCGCCAGCGCAAAACCAAGTCCTGCGCCCAGACCGAGAGTGAGACTGGCCAAAGGTCCGTTGCCACTGTCCGCGTTCTTGAGCGGAACCGCGAGGATAATGCAGTTGGTCACTATCAAGACTAGGTAGACGCCAAGCTTCTTGAACAGGTATGGATTGACCTTTCTGAGAATGGTGTCCATTGCCTGAACAAAAATAGCCACTGTCCCTATAAAAACAATGATTTTAAGAAAGTCCAGATGCAGGGCCTGCAGCACGTATGAAAAAAGAGCCCAGCACATGACAGCGCTCGAAACCATAACAGTGGTGAAGGTAATCCCCATACCTATGGCTGTTTCTTTCTTCTGAGAAACCCCGAAGAAGATGCACAGCCCCAGGTACTGCGTAAAGACGAAGTTGTTGATCAACATGGCGCCAAGAAAGACCCCGAACAGAACTTGCGCCTCGCCTTTCTTGACGGAGAATTCCACTCGGTTCTTGAGGATTTTGCCGCCGGATGTAACGTCCTTTGCCTCGACGATGTATTCACTCGAAGTGTTTAAAGTGTCTTTGAACTTGAGGGTCGCAACGGTCTTGCGAGCGCCGAGACTGACTGATTCTATGGGGATCTTGATGTCAGGGTCGGGTTTCTCGTATGCCGAGAAATTTGCCGTGTTCTGAGCCCAGTCCTCATCGACGGGCACGCCGAAATTGATCTCTATCTCCTTGTCCTTCTTAAATGAGCCCGTCTCGGTGGATTGTGCCGCAACAGGACCGCAAATCAATAAGGAGAGCGTCACAGCTAAGGCTATTTTGATCAGGTGGTTGTTGATTGACATTTCAGTGCCCTCCTCCTGACTTGGGCAACTTACCGGTGATCTTGTATTCGAGCCAGTTGAACGTTGCCATAATGAAGCCGATCACGAAAAAGCCGCCCGCGGGTAAAATCATGACCAAGAGAGGCTTGAATCCCAACACATCGTGACCGTAGATCTGGCCGGCCCCGAAGAATTCTCTGATGGCCCCGATCAGCACAAGGCCGAAGCAGAACCCTGCGCCCATTCCAGCCCCGTCGAAAAACGACGGCACAAATGGCTCCTTTGAGGCAAAGAGTTCAAGCCTGGAAATGATAATTGCAAAGACAACTATCAATGCTATGAAAAGTTTGACGTCCTTGTACACATCCGGAGATATAACCGGCAGTATCATGTCGATCACCGTCACCCACAGGGCTATGATGATGACGTACGCAGGTATTCTGATCCTTGGATGAATATACGATTTGAATATGGAAACGGTACAGCTTGAACAGACCTGAACGAAGAGCACCGCGAGCCCCAGCATAAGCCCGTTCTTGATGGAAGTAGTCACCGCCACGGCCGGACACAAACTTAGAGCTAATCTAAAAATAGGATTCTCGGGAATCAACCCGTTCCAGAGAAGTTGTACATTCCGGTTCAACTTAACCTCCCTTAGAATGCGACCTGGAGATTCTCTTGCTTGAGAGCGTCAGTGAGTATGTCGAGCCGATAAACGAACTTTCTCACAGTGTCCTTCACGCCGTTGGTCACAGCGCGGCTCGATATGGTCGCTCCGGTCAGCGCATATATGTCATCTTTTACATGTTTTTGCTTGATTTCGCGGATCTGATCCTGCGTGAGGCCTTTTTCCTTGGACTTCGTCCTCTCAAGAACTTCAAGGTAATCGGTCGGCAGCGGTTCTTTGATCACTTTCAGGCTCTTCAGGAGTTCCACCGTCTTACCAACAAATTGATTTCTGAAGTAGTCCTGCTGGATCTCAGCTCCCAGTCCCGGATCTTCCTTAGCCTCTACGATCGCCATGCCGGTCACGTTAAAGTCCGGGTCAAGGGAAACCATCAGCTTGATGGCTTCCTTGAATCCCTGAGTCACTCCTGAGACTACATAGCCGAGTCGTTTGTCACCGAGGTCGGCTATTGACAGTGTTTCCGCGTAGGTAGCCTTAGATCCTTTGGGCAGAGCCGCGTTTATCACCTGGTCCCTGCTGCCCTGCTCCGCCAGTTGGGCGGCGTCCGCGGTCACCGGGATGACCTTGCCGGGTTTCCCCGATAGGTCGATTTCTACCACAGCGAATCCTTTATCCTTGAGCGGAAGCAGATACCCCAACACTGTAGTGCCCTTGTCATCAGTGATCACGTACCGATGAACCTCAAAGATCTTGAGATCCCCAGGTTTCTTGACTCCAACTCCATATCCGAGGAGACTCTGAATCGTATCCTCTCTGAGTTTCTGTTCATTTTCCTTGCGTACGTGCTCGGTCTTAGCGAAGACCGCGCCCAAGATCAAGGCCGCTGCAACGCAAACAGTCGTCAAACTGAGAACTATCTTTACAATCTCTTTCATTGGACCCTCTTATATAAACCAGCCCTACTTGACAGCCGCGACAGGTGCCTGCTTGGGCGGAGCGAATCTCTTCGGCTTGAACCATTCGTCAAGGGCCGGAGTGAGGCAGTTCATGAGCAAGATGGCGTAACAGACCCCTTCCGGATAACCGCCCTTGAGACGAATAACCACGGTAAGGGCACCCACACCAATACCGAAAACGATCTGAGCGCTCTTGAGCGTGGGTGACGTCACGTAATCCGTACACATATAAAAAGCGCCAAGCATGAGGCCGCCTGAGAGCACATGAACGAGGGGCTGGCCGGCAAACCATGTCTCACCGCCGAATATCCAACTCAGCACAGCGACTGTGCCTATGGTGGATACCGGGAGATGCCACGTTATGATGCCTCTGGCCATAAGAAACAGGCCGCCCAGAAGAATTAGGACTGCCGATGTCTCTCCGATGCACCCCGGCCTCAGACCGATGAAGAAGTTCTGATAAATGGTCGATAAGCCGCCGAACTGCTGCATGAGCGCATCAACGCCATAATGCCTCAGCACGTACAAGGGCGTCGCGGTGGAAACCGCGTCCACGCCTCCTCCGAGATAGATGCCAATGGAGGCCTTTGCCCAGTCCACAGGCGGTATCCAGGCAGAAGTCATGTACACGGGAAAAGCCGCAGTAAGGATAGCGCGACCCACGAGCGCGGGGTTCCAGACGTTGAATCCCAAACCGCCCATCAATTCCTTGTTGATGAATATAGCGGCCACCGCGCCGATTATCGGCAGCCAGTACGGCACGCCCGGCGGTATCACGAAGGCCATTAAGATGCCGGTTATGACTGCACTTCCGTCATTGACTGCTACCGATCTCCCCAGAGCTTTCGACGATATGGCTTCAACCACCACACAGGCGATCACGCTCACAACAGTGATGAACAGAGCCCGTAGCCCAAAATTGTACATGGACAGCAGCATTACCGGAATCAGGGACGCAGCGACGGTCCACATGATTTCGGCCGTGGATCTCCCCATTCGTATGTGAGGAGAAACCGAAACAGCCCATTGAGGACCCAGACTAGGGTTCCTTTGTTCTAACGTTTCGATTGTCCCATCCTCCCTCGGATGTAATGGTTCAAAAGGGAACTATGCGTCAGCTCACGGGTCTCTGGACACAAAGTCTCCCTGAACCATCAATTATCAGCCGTGCTTTTTTATCGCTATTTTAGCCAGCCTGGCAAACTGGACCAACGGCCGCTTCGCAGGACATACATACGCGCAGCACCCGCATTCAAAGCAATCAAATACGCCGAATTTCTCGGTCAGGTGCCCCTTGCCGGCTTCCACGTATATGGCCACCTCTTTTGGCAAAAGCCCCATCGGGCAAGCTTCCAAACACCAGCCGCAATGGATACACGGGCCATAAGCAGACGTGTCCGTCTCTTTGCTATTCAAGAACAACACCCCGGACGTGGTCTTGGTGATCGGAACGTCGAGGGCGGACATGGCGAACCCCATCATCGGACCGCCCGAAACTATCTTCAAGAGGTCTTTAGTGGTACCGCCGAGATAAGTGACTACGTCGGAGAGCAGCGTGCCGACCTTGGCTTTCAGGTTGGCCTGCCGGTTGATCGCCCTCCCGGAGACAGTCACCACCTTTTCATAAAGCGGCTTCTGCATGGTGACAGCCTCGAAGACGGCAAGGGTCGTTGAAATGTTCTGAACTATTACTCCCACGTCAAACGGTAGGCCGCCACCGGGTACCGATCTCTTCGTTAGCGAGTAAATGAGCTGCTTCTCAGAGCCCTGAGGATACTTGACTTCCATGCCCTGGATGGCGACAGTTAGATCATCCGACCCTGAAGCCTCTTGGGCGGCCTTGTTCATCGTATTAATCGCATCGGGTTTGTTCAGTTCTATTCCGATGACGCCTCGTTTTATTCCAAGGATTCTAAGGAGAATCTTGGCTCCTTCGACGACCTTTTCCGGGTATTCCAGCATGAGCCTGTGGTCGGTAGTCAGATAAGGCTCACATTCCGCGCCATTGAGCACAAGCACATCGACCTTTGCGGTTGGAGGCGGTGAAAGTTTCACGTGGGTCGGGAACCCTGCTCCTCCCAATCCCACGATACCCGCGTCTTTGACCCGGGCCAGAAGCTGTTCGGGAGTCAATTTCCGCCAGTCTTCCAGATCGTATTTTCTCGGTGGAGCGGCCGGGTCTCTGTCGATGATTACAGCATCACATCTAACCATCGTCGGATGAGGGCGAGGCTCGATCGACTTGACCACACCGGTCACGCTGCTGTGAATGGTGGCGCCCAGTGCCTTCTCGACTACGGCTATGACTTCCCCTTCTTGCACCTCCTGCTTCTTTTTGACCACAGGCTGGGCAATGGCCCCAAAATGCATGGACAAGGGGAGCGCAACCTGGTCCGGAGCAGGCATCTCTTCGATGGCAAGGTGTTCGGTGAGTTCCTTATGTTCTGCGGGATGTACCCCGCCTTTGCGGAAAGTTGATCCGGCCATGTTTCCTCATTTATCGCTTCTTCGCAGTTCCTAACGGCCGCCAAATGAAACGGGATAAGCTCCGCGCGCGTCCCCTCTCTTAGACACGTTCCTGCAAGCCACCGGCACGAAGAACTCGAGGCGATTGTGTTTTAAGGCTCTTCCTTATGATGCTGGAGGGCCATTCACTCTCCCCTTGGGGAGTAGTACAGCGAAGTAGGTTAATATCACGAGCGTCTGGTGTCAAGGATTTCTTCCGTTTTCCAGGCAACCATTCAGTCCTACGGGTAGGATCACCCAGAAAGTCAGGAAATCGCTCACGGCTGAGATCACAGAGATTGCGGAGGGACAGTCTATTGGGCTCTCTCTGAGATCTCTGCGGTGAGATTGACATTCAGAGCGTCACAGGGTTCTCCGTGTGACTGAAGCGTCGCGCAGCTTTATAAAGAACTTGCCCCTAGTCGCATATTTTCATACAAGCACTGGTCAGGTGAGAGGAGCCGAGAAGAGAAATGAGCAAAAGTATTGAAGAAGCCATTATGGAGCGGATAAACGGTCCGGGCTGGGTAACAACTCGCGGGGTGCTCAAGGACCCCTCCGGACAGTCCAAGGAAGAGGACTACACCATGGTCGAAGAGGCCATGAAAAGGCTTGCGGAAAAGGGACTGGTCACCCTGTGGGTACTGAAACTTGAGTACGAAGCTGCGGAGCTGTTGGCTGCCGCCCGACCGGACCTGGAATTGGACAAAGACCTCGAACAGAGAGGAGCCGCGGCCAAGGCTGAAAGGTACTCGGTTGCGGACTGAAGCGAATTCTCAGTCAGGTGGAAAGAACCGGGACGAACTTCGTGTAAAAAGGTTCTCTATACCTAAGAAGGCGCGAATTTAAGATTGAAGTCGTGGGTTGCAAGCAGATTAGGCAGGCATTGATAGAATATGTTGCTTATGCAACCGTACGCGACAGCTTGTAGCGGAAAACCTATGTGTCTGCCCTGGGCGCACACGCAGGTGCGCCCCTACCCAACCCATGCTGTCGATCTAAACGCGAAATCGGTGCAAACGACGCCCATTTTACCGCTTTGAATGCATTTTCGATAACCTGCCGAACAAGGCGAGATGTAACCTCACCATGAAACTCCTCTTTGATCGTGACATCTACGAATCCTTCACCGAAGTGCACCTGACCAAGGCAAGGCGTTTCGTGTGGATCTCCACCGCAAACGTAAAAGGCACCGGACTCCGGTACCAAGGTCGATTTATGTCCTTCGTGGACCTCATGGCCTCGCTGGTGAACCGGGGGGTCTCGTTCCGCATAATACATGCCGAGCTGCCCTCGAGACCGTTCCGTGAGCGATACGAGCAGATAGATTCCAAAGGACAACTCAGTGCCGGGGTCGAATTCCTCCACTGCATCCGGATGCATGCCAAGATATTCATCATCGATGGCAGGATCGCCCTTGCCGGCAGCCCGAACCTGACCGGAGCTGGAATCGGCGCCAAGGCCAAGACAAAACGCAACTTTGAGGCTGCGTTCTTGTTCGAAGGAGAGAAAGAAACCGAACCCTTTATGGA